>DAOWEV010000184.1 GCA_030638325.1 Bacteroidales bacterium | reverse complement strand
TCCGATACCTGATCTAAATAAATATGTTCCTAAAGATTTCAGCAAAATTATCAAAAAAAGACTGTTTAAACTTGTTCCGATAATGACAACCCGGGGATGCCCTTACAATTGTGATTTTTGCTGTGTCACAAATCTTTTTGGGAAAAAAATGAGACATGTACCTATAGAAAATGTAGTACGGGACATTCAGGAATCCGGTGCAAAGAATTTTATGTTTCTGGATGATAATATTATTGGCCATCCACAGTATGCGAAAGCATTATTCACGGCAATTAAACCTTTGAAAATTAAATGGGTAGGACAGGCTTCTGTATCATTGCTTGTGAGAGATAGCACACTTATGCAACTTGCAGCAGAAAGTGGATGCAAAGCACTGTTCTTCGGAATTGAAAGTGTGTCGGAGAAACAGCTAAAAACTATGCATAAGGCAATTAAGGAAATTGAACATTTGGAAAGCGCCTTGAAAAGGATTAAAAAGATGGGTATTCTTATCCATGCATCAATGGTCTTTGGTTTTGATAACGACACAAAAGAAATATTTGATGAAACCGTTCAATTCTTAATAAAAAATAAAGTCAGTACTGTTTCCTTCAACATATTAACTCCTTATCCCGGAACAAAAGTTTATGATGATATGAAAAAGGAAAACCGTTTGACAACTACAGACTGGAGGTATTACGATCATAATACGGTTGTATTCAAACCCAAAAATATGACACCTTACGAACTCCAGATGGGCAAAGTCAATGCAAGGAAAAAGTTTTATAAAATATCGTCAGTTCTGAAACGATTTTCAGGTAATTTGTATAACCCCGTATTATACTTTGCCACTAATTACGGACATATGAAACAAGTAAAAGTTGAAGCAAAAAGAATAGATAGAATAAAGTCAGAATTATTTGAAAAATTATCATAAATTTGATCCTGACTTGCAGGAAAACCAACATGGACCAGGAAAAGGAAATAATCCATCAAATTTTAGACCGTATCCCTAGGGGGAAAGGCCATCTGAATGATTTCTTTGAATCGGATGCGGAGCTTATCGAATTTTCAGGAGTCCCGGTGCTTTTCACAACCGATGAATTCTCCGGAGAGGATCTTTTCAGGGATGATGATCCATATACACTTGGATGGAACGTAGTTGTTTGCACAGTGAGTGATATCCTGGCCAGTGGCGGAACACCCAGGTTTTACGCACACAGTATGCAGGTTTCAAGGGCCTGGTCAACAAAGTATATCGGAGATTTTGCTACAGGGATCTCTGCTGCACTTAAAAGCGCCGGAGGGGTCTTTATCGGCGGAGACCTTGGCGTATCAGATAACTGGCATTACACTGGAATTTGTCTTGGCGAACCGGGCAGGAATTTATCGAGAAAAGGCGCACTTCCCGGTGAACTAATCTTTATGACAGGAGATGTTGGCGCCGGCAACCTGGAGGCTGCACTGAGCATATATGATGATAACCGAAACGTACGGGAACTAAGTAGTAAATACAAAACAAGTTTTAAACTGAGATTGCCTGAATCAAAACTGATCAACCAATTTGCAACCTCATGCATAGATACAAGTGATGGTGTATTAAATGCACTGAATACAATTGCAGATATAAATAATGTAGGATATCAGGTATCGGATTTGCCTTATCTAAAAGAAGGTTTGCTTGGATGCCAGCTCTTTTCAAAGCCCCAAACCTTGCTTTTTATGGGCGAGTGTGGTGAATATGAGTTGTTGTTTACCATTAAAAAGAGGGATGTTAAAGACTTTCTGCTTCAGGCAGGGGATAAAAATATCCGGGTATCCAGGATTGGAGAGGTCAGGGCTGATACAGGAAAAATACTGATTGAGGATAACAGGGTGATCAATTTTGATGCTTTCAATATTTCAGCGAGGAGCTACAAGGATACTGGCGAATATTTAAACGCATTATTTAGATACTTAAAAAGTCAAACTTAACAACATGTTGTCTGATTTTTTGTTGCATGTTTCAGGTTTCAACGCGCAATCTGTAACCTGTAACTCGTAACCTGTAACCTGCAACTTGTAACCTGCAAGTGGTTTTAGTTCGATACTTGTTTTGAAATAACATAGATTCTTAGAACAATGAGTCCGGAAGCGTTGAAAAGGGTAGTAATTACAGGCCTGGGCCCGGTAACTTCAATAGGGACCGGAAAACAGGAGTTTTGGAAGAATTTGTTGGATTCGCGTATAAAATCGTGTAAGATCCCTGAACAATTTAAGAAGAACTATAAATTCCATTCAGGATTTTACGTTCCCTTTCCTGAGATTGATATTGCAGATCATGGTTTCCCAAATAAGTATAAAATCCTGATGGAGGAAACTTCAAAATTAGCTGTTGTTGGGACTAAACTGGCGCTTGAAGATGCAGGGATTGCATCAACCGATCAGAGAATTCTTAACAATGCAATGGTTTTGTTAGGCATAGGAATTTGTAGCCTGAAAGCAGGATTTGAGGCATTTGCTTCCCATACCTTTGGCGCGAACTCTGAATTGCTCTCTGAACATGGATTAAGTACAAGGTTCAACAGGATGGTAATCCCGTCTATTATGCCCGATTCCGCCGCAAGCTGGATCTCTATATTATTCGGAATTCAGGGGCCAAATTATACGATAAATGCTTCCTGTGCTTCCGGAACCTATGCGATTGGAGAGGCCTACCGCAACATAAAAAACGGCCTGGCAGATATTGCCATAACAGGGGGTGTCGAATGCCTTCAGGACAACAGCGGCACCATCATGCGCGGATTTGATTCACTGGGCACATTGACCCAATCTGAGGATGGCTTGCCGCGGCCTTTCTCCAAGAAAAGAAGCGGGTTTTTATTTGCAGAAGGGGGCGGGGGCATATTGATCCTCGAAGAGCTCGAATCAGCCCTGAAACGCGGGGTCCGCATCTATGCCGAGATCATTGATTATGATTCCTGCAGTGATGCTCACAGCCTGGTGCAAATAGACGAATCGGGTTCACAAATTAAAGCAATGCTCTCAAAGTTGATCAAAGGCAGAAAGATAGACTATTTCAATGCTCATGGAACAGGCACCATGCTAAACGATGATGTGGAAGCCAGGATTATTCAGTCATTATTTGGAGAAGAACCAGGCCAGCCGCTTATTAACTCAACAAAGGGTATACTGGGCCATACCATAGGAGCAAGTGGTGCAATAGAAGCAATCGTAAGCGTACTTTCCATTAAAAACTCTACCATACATGCCAATCTAACAGAAGATACCATCGATAACCTGAACCTTCCTTCCGAAAATATAAATAAGCAGATCCACCTGGCACTTTCACCATCTTACGGTTTTGGTGGTCATAATGCAGCCATTCTTTTTAAGAATATTTAGAGACTGTTAAGGTGTTATACATCATGCAAATGTTTTCTTTAAATAAATCCTAAGCTCCAAATCCTAAATTCTAAACAAATTCAAAACTCAAATAATCAAATGTTCAAAACAAAGGATTTCTTGCAGAACATACGGTTTTAAATTTTGTGCTTTTGTCATTTGGTATTGTTTAGGATTTAGAAATTCGGATTTAGATATTCTATTTTAGTGCTTTATTTAACACTGATGAGATATACGTCACAGCTAAATAGTAATGTTATTTGTATGAAAATTTACTATATTTGTTAATATTATTTGCATTTTTCAATTTAATGTCGATGGCATATAGTGAAAATTGCAATAAATGCAAAAACGCAGAATTTTGATGCCCATAAATTAGAAATATTGCCAATTCTGAGTTGAGGCTTGTAAAAAGCCATTTTGTTTTTCTTTCATTTGGATGTACTTTTGATTTAAACGATTTTATTATGAATCAAAATAAAGTCATCATAACCGGAGGAAGTGGTTTAATCGGCAGTCATGTTGCCGAATATTTTTGCGAGAAAGGATTAAATGTATTCTGCGGGATCAGAAGTTCAAGTGATACTTCTTTTCTGAAAACTTTACCGGTTCATCTTACTGAATTTGACATTCACAATACGGAATCACTGAAAGCAGCATTTCAAGGGGCAGAATGTGTTATTCATACGGCCGGATTGGTGAATGACTGGAGCCATTTTGATGATTTTTACAACACCAATGTTACAGGTACTCTGAATGTCCTTAAGGCTTGTCATCATAATCATATCGACAATGTAATTATTACAGGATCTGTTGCGAGTTATGGTGAAGAGGATTCCATGGTAGTTAAAAGCGAGGAATCACCCTATAAGCCCAACTATAAATATTTCCTCGGCAAGCTTGTCCCATCCAGGATGAATCATTACAGGGTTTCCAAATCACTGGCAACACAGGAAGCCATTAAATATGCTGAAACAAGGGGCATGAACCTGACAGTTTTAGAACCGGTGTGGGTTTATGGTGAGCGCGAATTTTCGAGCGGATTTTATGAGTATATGAAGGTTGTGAAGCATGGAGTTCCCTGCATGCCGGGTAGTAAGAAAAATAAATTTCATGTGATCTATGCCAGGGACCTGGCAAGGGCTTATCACCTGACATATCTCAAAAAACCTGCCGGGGTCAACAGGATCATCATAGGTAATACAAATCGTGATTTAATGGATAATATTTATAAGATGTTTTGTAAGGAAATGTGTGTTAAAAAACCTGCGAATATTCCGAGGTATTTAATTTATCCTTTCGGACTTCTGTTGGAATTAATGGCAGCAGTATTTCAATCCGGAAAACCTCCCCTGCTCACACGTGCCCGGGTAAATATGTTGTATGATAATATTGAATATTCAACAGTTAAAGCCCGCAGGCAACTCGGATTTGCAAATGAATACAGCCTTCAGGAGGGCATCCGGAACACGGTCAACTGGTATAAACTTAATAAGCTGATCTAATGAAAAATACAGAAGTTAAAACCATCATAGGTTTTCATAAAAAACTGATAAACTACGAGATAATAGTAATAACATTTTTTTATTTTTTTGGAAGGATGATACGGGGAGAGATCAGGCTTAGACGCTTTATCCCTTTCTTGCGACGACTTTTATTTTTCCTTTCAAAAATGCATCACAACAAATATGTGAAGGTAAAAAGAGGCATCAAAGTAAATCTGTATGTGCCTGCTTTCCCGACCAGGGCTTTTTTCCAGGCTTGCCGTAAAGTCAACGAATTTGATAAAAAATTGCCCTGTGTAACCTGCCTGGTTTCAATTACATCTGCCTGCAGGTATAAATGTCCGCATTGTTATCAGATGCATGATAAGGGAAAAGATGTAAACATTGAGGTACTCATCCGGGCGGTAAAAAAACTCCAGGAAAAGGGAGTAGCCTTTTTCAATGTTGAGGGAGGTGAGCCATTCATTGTATTTGACAAATTAATAAAAGTGTGTGAGGCCATCGACGACAGGTCTGAGATATTGATCAATTCAACCGGTGACGGCATGACTTATCCAAAGCTGGTTGAATTAAAGAAACACAAAAATCTGCTGGGCATTATGTTTTCATTGCATACCGGGGAACCCGAAAAACTTAACAAATTTATGGGCAGTCCGAATGCATGGGATACGCTGGTGTCCGGTATCACAATGTGTCATCAGCTTGGTATTCCGGTTACTTTTAATTCATGTGTAATGAAAGAGGAGTTTTATAACGGCACTTTTGAAAAGATCATGGAGCAGGCGAAAGCGTACAATGGTGCCATTTTACAATTGATAAAACCGAAACCTGCAGGGGGCTGGCTTGAATCAGGAACAGATGTTTTTACAGAAGAAGACAAAGGAACTGTTATAAACAAGGTCAATAAATTCAACCTGGAGAAAAAGAATAAGGACTATCCATTCATTGCCTGTATGTTGATGGAGGAGGGAAAATCGTTGTTTGGCTGCACAGCCGGCGCAACTGATCGGTTTTATATCAATGCCAAAGGGGATGTGCAGCCCTGTGAGTTTTTGAATATCTCATTCGGCAATATCAAAGATGAGGATATTGAGATCATCTATGACAGGATGAGGGAACAGTTTAATGAACCCGGCGATTGCATGTTGTGTGAGAAATACTCCGGCGATATTTTCAGCCTGTATAAAAAGCATGACCTTAAAACCTTACCTCTGAGCCCTGAACTGTCTGAGGAAATATATAGTAACTGGGAAAGGGGGAAACCTTCGGAATTTTACGAAAAAGTTGTTAAAATATGAGCACTCCAATCATTACCAACAGCCAGCATGTTTCGGCCTTTGGCTTTCTTAAAGCCTACATAAAATCGATGCGGCTTTATTATTCATTTGTCACCGGTATTGCCGGATGGGTTGGGGTGGCGTTTTATCAATTTGTAGCAACCACCGAGGGTACCTTGGGGACTTCCGATATTGCCCGGACCATTGAGGTTGCAACACCCGTGGGTAAGCAGTTGTTGATCCTTGTCATACTGTTCCTTGCGTGGGGTATCAACCAGATCATTAATGATTTTCTGGGTTATAAGGAGGATCGGATCAATGCACCTGACAGACCCATGGTTACAGGCCGGTTGCCAAGATATAAAGCCCTAGCCCTGTCGGGATCCCTGATGCTGCTTATCCTCATTATCACCTGGATATACCTTGAACCCGTTGCCATCATTCCGTTGGCAGCCGGGGCCCTTTTAAATGTCATTTATGAATATGCCAAAGGACACGGGTTATGGGGAAATATTACATTCGGCATTATGATAAGCATGTGTGGATTATTTGGGTTTTATGCCTCCGGCCCCATGGAGCTCTATATGACCAAAAGCAGGTTAAGCGCGCTTGTATTTATTGCAGTCATCAACGGGTTGATGACCTATTACACCTACTTCAAAGATTATACCGGAGATAAACTGGCAGGAAAAAGAACCATCGTAGTGAAGTTTGGACTGGAGAAAAACAAGTATATTGCCATTGCAGCGTCTTTTCTGCCTTCCATTATGTTTCTCGTGGGGTATTATGGTTTTGGAGCTTTCGAAATAAAACTAAATTCAACCTTTATCATCCTTGGTTTTATGACAATATTCCTGCAGGTATGGACAGGTGTGCTGTATTATAAAAATCCCAGTGGTGAGATGACTTACTATTCACTGGTTACCAATTTCAGGGCGTGTACCTGCGGTCAGGCAACAATTATCGCCTTGTTTAATCCCCAGTTGGGATTGATACTTTTTCTGATATCCTATGTTTTTGTTGGATTTTTATTTAACCTGAATACGAATGTAAAGGCTTAACGCAACACAAGGATACAATCAAATTGATTAACGATTAACGATTAACGATTTAAGAGTTTAGAGTTGAGAGATGTGGTCTTATCCTGAAATAGTATAAAAGATGGAAGTTTTTGAAACAACCGGAATTGGATCAATTGAATTGAAGAACCGGATATTCAGGTCTGCAACCTATGAGGGAATGTGCGACGATCTGGGTTTTCCAACTACTCAATACTATGAGATGTATGAAAAGCTTGCCAGGAATGAAATCGGAGGTATAATTACAGGGTTTGCCTACATATCAGATGAGGGAAAAGCCATGCAACCCGGACAGGCAGGCATCGATAATGACAGCAAAATACCGTATTATCAAAAGCTTACAGATATTGTGCATAAATATCATAGCAGGATATTCATGCAGATTGCACATACCGGCAGGCAAACCAAAAAATCGGTTACCGGTAAGGAAGTTGTTGGTTGCTCAGCAAAAAAATCCATTTACTTCAATGAGAAACCACGTGTATTAACAACCAATGAGGTGCATCAGATCATTGAAGAATTCGGTAATTCAGCCCGTTATGCAAAAGAATCAGGCTTCGATGGAATTCAGCTTCATGCTGCGCATGGTTACCTGATACATCAGTTTTTACTGCCTTCAGTTAATAACAGGCAAGATGAATTTAAAATAGATAAGACAAGTAAAATCAATACAAGGTTTCTTGACCTCGTTGTAGATAATATAAGGGCTAAATGTGGCGATCAGTTTCCGGTATTGATAAAAATCAGCGGCAGTGATGATTATTACAGGAAATTTGATGAGCAACAATTCATAAACCTCGTTCAATTTCTAAATACTAAAAAATTAGACGCTATCGAGATAAGCTACGGTACCATGGATTTCGCCCTGAATATCTTCAGGGGTGACCTGCCGGTTGATTTGATATTATCCAGGAACCCAATCTTTAATTCGGGTCCATTTTATTCCAGGGTTTTTAAAAAAACTATAGCACTCAACTTTTTTAAGGTTAAATTAAAACCGTACAGCCCGATGTATAACCTGGATTATGCCTCTATTGCAAAAAAATACACAAGCATTCCAATTATTTCTGTGGGGGGATTCCGGACTTATCATGAGATTGAATATGCCATTAAAGATAAACGTATTGATTTTGTTAGTTTATGCAGGCCATTTATTGCAGAACCTGATTTCCTGGTTAAACTAATGCATGATAGAAACCATAAATCCAAATGCATGAATTGTAATTATTGTGCAATTATGTGTGATACAAACAACAGGACTATGTGTTACAAAAACTGAGTACCATGAAAACAAAAGAAAAAGTAATCAATGTCCTCAGGGAGAATATTGATTGGGAAGGTGAGATCAAAATGGAGGATCACCTTAAAAATGATCTTTGCATAGATTCATTTGGGATATTAATGACAATTAACTCACTGGAAGATGAGTATGGGATTGAGATCGCAGATGCGGACCTGGAAGGCCTGAAAACGGTTTCAGACATTGTATCCAGGTTGGAAGAAATGCTTCCGGTACAACAATTCTGAACCATGAAATATCAAGACTTTTACGACCGTTTCCAACTCGATTATGAAGTGGTTGAAAATGCAGGGTTTAATCCCTATTATCCAATACTGGAATCCGGGCTGGATGATCCGGTAATTATTGACGGGAAAAAATTCATCGACCTGGCGTCGAATAATTACCTCGGGCTGGCCAATGATCCCCGTGTTAAAGAAGCAGGCCAAAACGCCATTCAGGAATTCGGGATGTCGTTGTGTGCCACCCCGGTGGCTTCCGGTTACTCGAAACTGTATCACAGGGTCAGGGAAAAACTAACGGGTTTTCTGGGACTCGAAAGCAGCATCCTTTACCCTTCGTGTTACCAGGCAAACAATGGTTTGTTTAATGTCCTGGTGGGCAGGGAAGATATTGCCATCATCGATCGGTGTATCCATTCATCATTGATAGAAGGGATAAGAGGTTCGGGTTGTAAGATAAGGCCTTTTCTGCATAATGATATGGACTACCTTGAAAAGATCCTGAAAAAGGCAGGAAAATACCGTCAGGCGTTCGTGATAACGGAGTCGGTATTTTCTACGG
>DAOWEV010000083.1 GCA_030638325.1 Bacteroidales bacterium | reverse complement strand
TGCGTAGCTCGGGGTTAATGATATGCCATATCCACTGAGCCCCACCGGGGCGCAATCATTAATCCCATACATAACATTCACCATATTAGTCTTTTGTGGGATTATTGATCACGCACCTATGGCGCTTATGTTATATTGTATCGCATAACCCCCGGGCTGATGCTCGAGGCTATTGATCACCGCCCCTTTAGGGCTAATTTTTAAAATTAACGATTTGCGGTTTACGAAATAACTTCCGGCCTCTACTTTGTAAATTGTAAACCGTAAATTGCAAATCACCTTCTTGTATTTTTGATTCATTCAATCATTTAAGCATTCAATCATTTAAGCATTCAATCATTTAAGCATTCAATCATTTAAGCATTCAATCATTCAATCATTCAATCATTTAAGCATTCAATCATTCAAGCATTCAATCATTTAAGCATTCAATCATTCAACAGAAACAATTCCTCATTATAGACAAACACTACCTAAATATTTCCAAAATTAGGAATTGTCAAATCCTGACTTAATTAGTATTTTAGCGCCCGGAATACCTGAATATTCTGACTGATTTAAGCAAAACGCTGTTCAGCATAAATAAAATGGTTCTGCTGCCAATATAATGGATAATGGATTAATGATAAAATGAGAGAATGATAAAATGATTGAATGTAGGAACAATAAATAGCCTTTACCCATTTAAGCATTTAAGCATTTGCGCATTTAATCATTTCCGCTAAAATAGTAGTTGTACCAATAAAATGAATATTAATTAAAAACGATCAACCTTAATTTAGGCAAGGACAAACTGTTAACTGATAACTGATAACTGATAGCTGTTAATCGCAAATACCAAATGATCATGAAAAACGAAAAAAATAGAATTGGAGGAATTATGGAAAAAAGTACGAAAAAATTCATTTTCTTAATATTGATAATATTTCAGTTTCTAAGCCTTGCTTTGTTCGGAAGTACGATTGAATATAAATACTATTTTAAAAAACCGCAAATTACAAAGCAAGGTGATTATCATCGGATTGAAATGGATGGGCTTATGTCCATTTCAAAACCTGGTGAACCTGAATTGCCGTGCAAATCAGTCCAATTGCTTCTGCCACCGGGAGAACAAGCTGTCAGTATATCTGTATTTTATAAAGGGAAAAATGATTTACCTGGAGAATTCAGGGTTTATCCCAGACAAAGACCATATCCAATTGGTTATCAGGGAAAAGTTGAATTTACAGAACCTAACCCGGAAATCTATAATTCTGATAAGCCATTTCCGGGAAAGTTGCACACAGAAATCCAAACCCAATATCTTAGAGGACACTCGATAGCTATTCTCAATATTTTCCCGGTGCGATATATACCTGCTTTAGGAGAGATATCATACTTCTCCGAAATGAAAGTAGTGATTGAAACAGAACCAATTATTGAAGCGGGAAATTCGTTTAATAATTTCTATCGCAATGATAAAGTAACAAATGGGCGTGTTAGAAATATTGTTCATAATCCTGAACAGATTGGATTATATCCTTCACAGTTAAATACAAGAAGTGGTGATAACAAATATGTAATAATAACTGGCAATTCAGATTCTTCATACTTTGCTTCATTTGCAGATTTTAAGACCAAACAAGGTTATAATGTCTTAATTAAAACAGTTGAGGACATATATTCTGACCCTGCTTTTAATGGAGTAGATACTATAGATGAAATCAGGAATTTTATTAAATACGCATATCAAAATCTTGGAACAGAATATGTCCTTCTTGGTGGTGATGTTGAAATAGTTCCTCATAGAGGATTCTGGATAAATACAGGTTATGGGACAGAGGATTATGACATTCCGGCAGACCTTTATTACGCGGCGTTAGATAGAGTGGGCAGTGGTACCGGACCGGACTGGAATACTAATAACAACAGTAAATGGGGAGAGACTTCTGAAGCTGATTATTATGCCGAAGTATATATTGGACGTATTTCTGCTGATACAGGTTCGGAATTTAGCGCTGCTCTGAATAAACAGATGATGTACCAGCAAAGTCCGGTTGCAGCTGATTTGGAAAAAGCAATTATGGTTGGTGAAGAATTGAATGATGATCCTCAAACCTGGGGTGGAACTTATAAAGATGAAATTATGTACGGAGGAACCTACAACGGATATACTACAACCGGATTCCCTGGGAATTTCACTGTTCAGACTCAATATGAGCGAGATGGTTCGTGGAGCTGGACGGATTTGAAAAACAAAATGAATGCAGGAACTAATATTATAAACCACCTCGGTCATTCAAACCCAGATTATAATATGCAGTTCTATCGCAGTTATGTAACAAATACTAATTTAACATCAAATGGAACAAACCATAATTTCTATATAATTTATACTCAGGGTTGTACTACTACAGGTTTTGATAACAGATGGCCAAATGGATGGTATGACCCTGAAGATTGTATTGGAGAGAAATTCACTACTATCTCCAATGGCTGTGTTGCTTATATAGGTAATTCTCGTTATGGCTGGTATAATGCGGGAGGTACAAATTCCAGTTCTCAATATTTGGACAGGCAATTCTTTGATGCTTTATTTGGAGAAAACATCTATAAATTAGGTGAAATGAATGAAGATTCAAAAGAAGATGGAGCTTCAAAATGCAATAGTGATCCCTGGTATCGTTGGTCATATTATTGTGTTAATTTACTTGGTGACCCATCACTTGATGTATGGACAGATGCTCCTGCAACTCTTGCTCCGACTTATGCCGATTCAATATATACAGCAAGTACTCAACTAACTGTTTCCGTTGGTGTTAGCGGAGCGCTTGTGGGTTTATCACAGAATGGAAATCACATTGGAAGCGGAATAACTAATGGAACTGGAAATGTTATTGTTATATTTGATAATTCTCCTTCTGCCGGAACTATGGACATTTATATTACTGCCCATAATTATTATATTCACACCGACACAATTACTGTATCCGAAGGCTCTCCACCAAATCCACCAACTAACCTTTTTGTAACCGAAATGGGTTACCTTACCTGGGATGCACCTATTGGGAGTGAAGGCGAATATATCCACTGGGATTCAGGTCAAAACCAATCTGGAATCGGCCTCACTAATGGGGGTAACTTTATGGTAGCTGCACGTTGGAATGGTGCTCAACTTGCTGGTTATGATGGATGGTATATGACAAAAGTTAACATCTTCCCGAGAAGTGACCTTGGTTGTGATTTTATTCTTAAAGTCTGGACAGGCCCTAATGCCGGAACAATTATCGTTGACCAGCCTCTTACAAGCCTGGTACAATATACATGGAACGAAGTAACTTTGAGTACTCCTGTGTTGATTGATGCTTCTGATGAACTTTGGGTTGGTTATGCTGTTGAAAATCAGTTAGCCGGTGACTGGGTTGCAGGTTGTGATGATGGCCCCGTAGTCATTGGTTTCGGTGACATGTGGACAACAGATGGAGTTAACTGGGTACCATTATCAGACTATGGTTACAATATTAACTGGAACATACAGGCTTGGGTGCAGGCAGGAACTGAAGCAGGGCAAATGGCGCAACCTATTGCTCAAAAACAAGTTTTATATAACAATGCAAGTACTGATATTACCGTTGGAAAACTGAATCCTGCAGCCAATGCTGTTAGAGATGGCACACGCTCTTTGCTTGGTTACAAAGTTTATCTTAATGGTGGATGTGTAGATTCTACCACAAACTTATTCTGGCAATATACAGGATTAACATTAGGGGTAAATTATACCGCTGGTGTTTCTGCTTTGTATAGTGAAGGTGAATCCGCGATTGTTGAGTATGGATTTATTCATAATAACGGACTGCCATCTTCCGCCCTTCAGTTTGACGGCACGGATGATTATGCGAAAGGTAGCAATTTTAATTACCCTGCCACTGATCTTACACTCGAGGCATGGATCAAACCCGATCAATTTGGTGTAACCCGGGAAGTTATTTATGGAATAAATCCTGCTAATTACAGTACTATTCAATTCCGTATCAACGGCGATGGAAGTCTGCTTTATGGAGAAAGCCCTGATTGGACTTATATTATTACTCCTGCTCCCTGCATAGAACTAAATGAATGGAATCACATTGCAATGGTTCGTGAAAATGGTTTGTGTAAATTATATGTGAACGGAGTACAATTAGTTAATGGTATTGTTAATGAAGGTGTAGATCCCACAGAAATAAATATAGGAGGTCGTGTTTATAATATGGATCGCTTTTATAGCGGTGATATAGATGAAGTAAGGATTTGGGCAATTGCTCGTACACAATCAGAAATTCAAGACAATATGACCTGCTATCTCGAAGGTACCGAAACAGGTTTGATTACCTATTGGCAAATGAATGAGGGCACGGGGCAAATTGCTTTCGATTTAACAGGTAATGGCTATGATCTTCAATTAGGTTCTACTCTTCAAACAGATACAAATGATCCTGACTGGATAACATCCACTGCCCCGATTCCATATTATTATACCATCAGCAACGGTAACTGGGAAACCAACAGCATTTGGGCCTCAGGTCAGAATGCACCTGAACATACATGGTCACGTGTCAGGATTGAGCACAACATCACGATCAATTCAACCATCGAGGTGATTAAGCTAAAGCTTGAACCTTCAGGCACCCTTACGATAACCACCGGCTATCAGGTAACGGTGAGTGGGGATTGAAAGCCTGGAATTTACAATTTACGGTTTACGATTTACAATTTACAAAATGGTTTTCGCCTCCTACTTTGTAAATTGTAAACTGTAAATTGTAAACTGTAAATCGCCTCCTTTTCCTTGTCGTATTAACCAATTTTTTATCATGTGGTTTTGGCTTTTCTCTCAGGCCTGTTTAAAGCCGAAATGATGAGGAATGAATTCAAAATTTGTTTGTACAGGCTGAAAGCCTAAAATATTTTAGCATGGGGCAACGCCCTATGAAAATAATAGCATAGATAAAACCTTCGCCCTGAAAGGGCAATATAATAATCAATCCCATAAGTATTGCTCGTTGTAATCCACAATGTGAACGTAGATTTTTGATAATGATTGTGCCATAGTTATATTGCCCTTTCAGGGCGCATTTAATTTATATGCAAAACCTTACCAGCCGGCACCTCAATACTGGCGCCCGGGGATACAATGAGACTTTTTATATCGACCGTATCTGAGGTTGAACCGAAGACAGATGGATAATTAGGCATCCCGGATGGGATCAACACATCGTATTGCTGTGTCGGGACCTGGCGGTGTTTCCAGTTCCAGGGATTGTCCCAGTCACTATCCGTTCCCCCGGTCCAGAAGATCGTGTCGGAACGTGTTAAAGCCTTCATGCAGAAATTCGCTGTACTGTCCCATAACGCATTCGAGAACCTGTAATCCATCAAGTCATTCCATTGGGAATTATCCCAAAAATAGCTCTCGCCAGCGCTTGCAGCTGATTTTACAATTACCCGGGAATCTCCGCCCAGCAAAACCGGGATATCGGATGTCCTGTCGATGGGCTGCCCCCCATCCGAAAGTTTTAAATAAATAAAAAAGTCATCCCCTGAAACGAGCTGAACGGCCGTATCCAGGTCATATGTGTGAAATCCTGAATGGAAAATGCTATCGGTTAACTGCGAAAGGGTATCCGACAAAATACCATTTTGAAAAGTGTTAAAAACAATGACATTGAATTCAATGCTGTCTTGCGCACTGAAAAAGCTGACTGCCACCAATGAATCCGGATTTGTCACGGAGAAAGCATTAAATCCTTCTGCAAACTGCATGGTATCCCGCCAGCCGTGATAATCGTGATAATAAACATCTTTGTACCTGAAGGGTTCCACATCTATGAAGGAGATAGCACCCATTTCCGGATTTTTGCAACAGTGTTTGTCGTAATAGGAGATCCAGAAATAGCCACTCAGGCCCCATCCGCTTCCCCAACTGTTCTTACATAGCCATGCACCGTCCTCAGGTGCCTGGGTGACTTTATTATCATCCCAGCCAATAATGGCTATTGCGTGGTTTGGGTCCAGGGTGCTGGATGGGGGTTGATAATGTATATAATTGATCATGAATCCCCCGCCGTAATACATGCAGGTACCCATCACCCCATGGGTCATTATTTTTGTCTTAATAATGTTGATATCACTCAGATCCTCCTGGGCATTATACCATTCTATATGCCTCGGATAATAATAGTGGTAGGTCACACTGTCGCGGTTTGGTGGATTGTTATAAGATTGGCCATCCACATCACGCACCACACCTTCTTTTCTAATTGTATAGGCTGCCGTTACCCTGTAATCGCCACCCTGATGAACCGTGAGGCCCGGGCCGCCCGGGTCATCATCATTGTTGTGCAAATTGAACCCATTCCACCAGTCCAGGTGATATTCGGCCATATTGGGCTCGCCGGTCTCCCCACAGTTATCCCATATTCCGGTCATCAACAGGTTGCCTTCAATGGCTGCTACAGCCCCGTGTGTCCAGCAGGTACCGCCCGACTGGCTCTTTACGGACGTAACGTAATTGTTCCCGTTCACATTCCGGAGATCATAGCTGGCGGGAAGCAGGTAAATGCTGCCGTTAGTATAGGCGACGGTAAATGGGTTTGTTCCGGTATCGACAAACTCACATGCCGGATCGAAAGTGAGATCACAGCCGCCGACAAGTGTATCTCCAACGAATTCCAGTGTTAATAGTGTGCCGTTTATACTTTGCCCCATACCATTTGTCCATTCGATACCAACTTGGCTTGTAGCAGGTATAAAGTTGCTGAGAAAACCGTTAATGGTTCCGTTATAAGCTTCCGTGAAAGTCAGGACATTTGTATCTATATCGATTTTCAATGAAATGCCGGCCACATTGGATGGGAAGCCGTCAACATCGATATTGAATGTTACCGTATCTCCCGGGGGAGATGTCTTTGATGGCATTTCTGCAGTCTGCGCAATGGAATTCACTTGCAGCATCACGATTGCCATAAAAAAAATGCATGCTTTAATTCTCATATCATTAAATTATAATTACTTAGTTTTGTCAAGAAACAAAGCGTTTTTACGCGGCGAAAATACATATTTACGATTTACGATTTACAATTTATTATTTAAAGTCGACAGTTGATAAGTATAAATCCACTCTCTAAGAAGTTGGTTTTGAATTGCACCCAGTGAGCGCTGAAGGATGGAATTGTGGAAAAATGGAAATTTGGAATAATGGAATAGTGGAATGATGGAATGATGGGAGAATGGAAAAATAACTAACTCCGTCCTTTAGGGCGGAGAAAAAAAATAAGAAATTTTTGATGTCATTATCCCCGGCATGAATGCCGGGGTTAGTCAATGATCAACGCATAATCCTGGAGATCAATGAAGCATCCGGTAAATTTATTTTCAGAATGGATGGATGATGCAGTGAGGGAGCAAATCCATGAGCCGGCAGAAATGGTACTGGCAACGACATCCAAAGATGGTAAGCCATCTGCCAGAATGATCTTGCTGAAGGAATACAACGAAGATGGTTTTGTGTTCTACACAAACTATAACAGCAGGAAAGGGGAGGAGATCATGCTAAACCCGCAAGTTGCCCTGTTGTTATACTGGCCGGAAATAGAGAGGCAGATCAGGATCGAAGGCAGGGCTGAGAGGATTTCCGGGGAATTGTCGGATGAATATTTCAGTACCAGGCCTGTCGGGAGCCAGGTGAGCGCAATCATCTCCCCCCAGAGCCAGGTCATCCCCGGCATGGATTATCTGGAAAAGCTTAAAAGACATTACATAGAGCATAATCCCGGAGAGAATAAACGGCCTCAGAACTGGGGTGGCTATCGCGTTCTCCCGGAAGTGATAGAGTTCTGGCAGGCCGGCCCCAACAGGCTGCACCACCGGCTGCGGTATACAAGAGACGAGAAAGCTTGGAAGACCGAATTGCTGGCCCCGTGAGAGAAACAGTGTAAGCAAATAATCTGTGAACTTAACGAAGTGATTTCATGAACACCTTTGAAAATAAATAATATTGTGAATAATCTGTGGCATTTTTATTTCTAATTCAAATTAAAAAACTGTGATCATGACAGCACATACCATTGAAAAAGCACTTGAAGTCTGGACCTTGCAAAATCTATTGAACTTTTCCATCATACTGGGTATGGTGGCGTTGGGTTTAACAGTCATTCAGCAATATTTTAAAAGTCTTGAAAAAAAACTTACCCTGCGGGTCTCCATTGAGATATGGAAGATCTTCACGGTACTGATCGTGGATATCTGCTTAAGCTTTGTGGTTTTGACCGGGCTCATGATCCTGAATCCTGATATCCTTGCAGATATAAAAGTCGCTGTACCGTTTGTGCCGGCAGCCATGGTGTTGTTTGCGGTTGCCCTGGTGCTCCGCTTATTCAAAGGCGGACATGAAATCAAAAACCCCAATTTTTTTCGTGCGCTATGGGTGATGTTTGCGGCAAATCTCATCAATATCATTGGATTTACCCTGGTTATGGAAGCCCCCAGTAAAGCGTATCTGATCAATCATCCGAGCCCATTCTGGACTTTTATCAAAACACATCTACGGTCAAATGCGGATCCTCATGGTTTAGAACTTTCGCAAATTACTTTTTATATCTTCTTCCCGCTGCTGATACTTGTGCTGATATGGGGCTTCTTCCTGGCCATAAAGCAGCTTAAAAACAATCGGGAGAATTAGTATCGTAATTCTAAAAGTCGTGTTTTTTTGGCAGAAAAAGTTACGGGATACGCGTTACGGGTTGCGAGTTAATAACCCGTAACGCGTAACTCGTAACAATAAATCCCCAATATGACCTGGAACTGGAAATTGATCGAAAGTAACTGTACGGGCTGCGGTGTTTGCTTTGATGTTTGTTCATACAAGGTAATTCTTATGTCAAGAGAAATGCCCTATCCCGAAGCTATCCCGGACAAATGCAACGGTTGTATGGAATGTGTTAAGGAATGTCCCTTTGATGCGATTGAAGTTGATGAAGCTTGATATCCCGTATCACGCACCATATACCCCATCAAATAAAGGAAAACAAAGGAATGTTGAAAAAAAAAATATTTTTTTTGTTAAAAAATTGTTAAGAATGTGTATTATTGCATATCAAGGAAAGGTGTTAAAAAGATTCATTATTAAAATATTAACCACGATTTGGACACTGTAAATTTCTTCAATAAGTATATTAAATCATTTTTATTCATTAATTAAAACTTTCTGCTATGATTCATTTTGTGAAACGATTTCTCATGGTTAGCGTTGCTTTCATTCTGCTGGCAACTCTCTACCAGCCGGCTAGCGGGCAGCAAACACTCAACGATGTAAAAAAAGCCCGTGGTCTTGATGATGCCGATGTCCTTTCGGCCGTTAAGACATTTATGCCGCGAGGCGGCCGTGACGAATATTTTGCATTTGTCGGAACCGGTAATTCGGGAACGATGCTCGTCTATGGCATCCCTTCAATGCGTATTTATAAATATGTAGGTGTCTTTTCACCAGAACCATGGCAAGGTTATGGTTTTGATGACGAAAGTTCTTTAATGCTTAAGAAAAACTCACCTGATAACCGTATCTATAAATATGGCGATATGCGCTACCCGGCCCTTTCGGAAACCAACGGTAAATACAATGGCAAATACTTGTTTTACTCCGATGGTGCAAATTCACGTATAGCCTTATTGGGATTGGATGATTTTGAAACAAAACAGGTATTGGCAAATCCACATTTCAAAAATTGTTTTCCTGGTGTGGCAGCTACGGAAAATACTGAATATGTTATTCAGTCAAGCCAATATCCTGCACCATGGGACCTCCGGTCAACAAACGTATCTGATTTTAAATCAGGCGTTACTTTCTGGAAATTCCACGACCCGCAGGAAGCTACGGAATCAGGCCATCACATTGGCCGTATGATCAAGGAAGAATCTTTCACATTAGAACTACCTCCTTTTACACTTGATTATTTTGATGCCGGAAGATTGGGAAGTTATGGTTATGTGGTTGGCCTGGCAGGCAAAGACGGTAAAAATTATATCTATGTTATTGATTTTAATGTGCTGGAAGGCTTGAATCCCGTATCTGTAAATGATGCTCCTGTAATTACCCTTAAAGATGCCGTGGGTGCTAATGCACTTGCTTTTATTGAGATCCCTGCAAATGCCTCTAAAGTAAAAGTAACCCCGGATGGAAAGTATTTCATTACCGCCGGCGATGAATCGTTTGTTTTTGATTTCGCTAAGGTAAAGGAAGCCTTTACCAATAAAACCTTCGTGGGAAATACCGATGGAAATATTCCGCTTATTAGCGCAGATGCCGTTAAACATGGCTCTATAAACCTCGGAAACGGTGTTGTAGACTTTGCTTTTGATTACAGGGATAATGTTGTTTATTCTTCAGTGTTTGAAGATAAAAAGATTGTTCGCTGGAACTATAAAGATGTAAAAAAAGAAGGTGATGTCACCTTAACTTTTAAACCCGGACAATTGATGATCCCGCAAGGTTTATCTTCAGAACCACATTCAAACTACCTCGTTGCTGTCGACAAAGAAGGATTATTAGACAATTTTCCGAATGTTGGTCCTGTCAGACCAAATTTACAACGTTTAATAGATATTTCTTCAGATGATATGAGAGATATTTATACAATGAGTATTCCGCAGGCTAATATTTATGGTTCTGTGGCTGTTCTTCGTACAATCATCAAACCTATTATCCGCTACGAAACAGGAACAAATACCAGGACAGGCGAAATCTCAAGATATAAAACAGTAGCTGGTAAAGAGAAAATTGAGCGTGAAGGAAACCGGGTACATATTTTCGGTACCATGATCCGCTCTCATATCGTTCCTGAAATTGTTGAAGTAAATGAAGGAGATGTGGTAACTTTCCACCTTACAAACCTCGAGAGGGCAGAAGATGAAACACATGGATTTACAATTAACACTTATGGAAAACACGGTAGTTTCGAGCCAGGCAAAACAGCTTCATTGACCTTTGTAGCAGACCGTCCCGGTATCTTTCCTTATTATTGTACTGAGTTCTGCTCTGCATTGCATTTAGAAATGGAAGGTATACTGTTGATCAGGCCTAAAAATTATACCGGGCCGGAAGCAGGCGAAGAAATTGCGCTTACGGAAGAAGAACTGGCAGAGTATAAAAAGAATTATGAAGATAAAATTGTTGTTGTCAACGCAACCCAGGATATCATAAACGGGGTAGTGCAATGGTTGAAAGAAAACAACTATCAGAATTATCATTATGTGAACGCATTGGTTGAAGATGCACTTGACCAGCTCGGCAAAGCCACAACATCCAAAGAGAATTATGAAAGATATGCAAATGAAGGAAAATGGAGAGATGCATTCCTGTGGGCTGAACAATACTGGCAATACCAGGTAAAAGCTGCGGATGCCGGATTACGTGCTAAAGAGCTTTTGACATTAGAATTGGAAAAAGAGCAATAATTCAAAAAAATTAGAAAAATTTAATAATTTATATATTATGAAAAAGTCAAAACAAAATTTTATAGGCTACACATTATCAGCGTTGCTTTTGGGATTGGCTGTTGTATTTAGTACAAGCTGTGAACAAATGGGGAAAACGGCTGATACGGGTGATATAGGTGCACCATACGGTGACGAATCATTCGGAAAGGTAGTAAAAAGAAGAGCGCTGAATTCCGAGGACGTTCTTGCAGCAGCAAAAACTTATACACCTGATAATATTGCGGATGAGTATGTTGCATTGAATTCAGGCGGACAAGCCGGGAATATGCCAATATATACTGTGCCCTCAATGAGAATGATCAAGTATGTTCCTGTATGTACAAGACAACCTAATATTGGTTATGGTTATAGTAAAGAGACCATGGACTTAATGAAAAAAGGATTTATTGACGGACAGGAGATTTTATGGGGCGATACCCACCATCCGGGCTTTTCTGAAACAAACGGCGTTTATGATGGCAAATGGGCTACTGTAAACGATAAAGCAAATCCGAGGATTTATATTGTTGATTTAAGAGACTGGGAATTAAAAGATGTGATACCACACCCTATCTTCCGCTGCGATCATGGTGGTAACTTCTTTACGCCTAACTCGGAATATATTATGGAAGCCACTCAATACCCGGCTCCTTATGATCATAAATATTATCCGCTTTCACAAACCAACTTTGAGAAATACTTCCGGGGTGGCCTTACTTACTGGAAGTTTGATAACGAAACCGGTAAAGTTGACCAGGAAAACTCCTTCACTTTTGAATTTCCGCCTTATACACAGGATCTGTCTGACGCCGGAAAGCTGGCCAGTTACGGATGGGGATTTACAAACTCATTTTGTACTGAAATGTATTACGGAGGTATTGAAAGCGGACGCCCCCCATTTGAAGCCGGCTGCTCCTCCAGGGATGTTGATTATTTACACGTGACAAACTGGAAAAAAGCGGCAGAACTTGTGAAAAATGGAATGTATAAAATAGTTAACGGACATAAAGTCATTACCATTGATATGGCTGTTAAGGAAGGTCTTTTTTACCTGGTCCCGGAACCAAAATCACCTCATGGGGTAGATGTTGATCCGACGGGCGATTACATTGTTGTTGCCGGCAAACTTGACTCTCATGCATGGGTTTATTCTTTTGAAAAGATAATGAAAGCCATTAAGGAGAAAAATTTTGAAGGAACAGATAAATACGGAATCCCCATTATTTCTCTCGAAGATGCACTTCATGGCAGTGTTGAAGTGGGTTTAGGACCTTTGCATAACCAATTTGATGATGATTTGGGAGTTATCTATACCTCGATTTATGTGGATTCCCGTATTACCAAATGGGATTATATTAATCTCAAAGTATTGGATTATGTGTCTTCTCACTATAATATCGGACACCTTGTATCATCACACGGAGACACAAGAGACCCCAGGGGAGACTATCTGATTGCCTTAAACAAATTATCTATCGACAGGTTTAATCCGGTCGGGCCTCTTCATCCGCAAAACCACCAGTTGATCGATATTACCGGAGGACCGAAAGATAAAATGAAAATCCTTTACGACTTGCCTATCCCAATGGGTGAGCCCCATTATACGATACTCATTGATGTTGATGAATATGATCCAATCTCAATATATGATATTGGAACAGACATTACTACAAATAAAAAATCGAAGTATTTTACAGCATTAGGAAGTGAAAAAGTTTCTGATAAAAGAAATACCGTTGAAGTTTTTGGTACCATAAAAGATGCTGTGGTAACACCTAAAGATATCAATGTAAAACAAGGTCAGAAAGTATTGATACATCTTACCAACCATGGTCAGACAAAATTGGACCACTATGTTTATGAAGTATCTTCTTATGACCAGATGTACCGCTGGCGTCCGGGCGAAACTGCCACACTTGAATTTGTTGCAGAAAAAGCCGGTATGTATCCATTATTGCTTGATGAATATCATAAGCCGTATAACAGGCAACTGCAAGGATACCTGACTGTGAAATTTAATGCAAAGGTCGAAAACAAACGGCTCCTCGCTTATGCAAAACGTGTTCAGAAAGACATGCAAATGCAGGCTTTCCAACCTTCAGCTATTGAATTGGATAATATGTTGCCAGGTGAGATGGAATATTTGAACCATGGCTGTAATGCCTGTCATAGATTTGGTGAAGAGTATAACGGACCGGACCTTTTAATGGTGGATAAACGTAGAAGTGATGAATGGTTGAAATCATGGATCACTGACACTGAAAAGCATTATGGTGAGCCTGATATTGAAGCAATGCGGCAGAAGTATAAGCTCGCGATGCCTAATCAAAATGTCACTGATGAAGCCGCGAATGAAATCATAACCTATCTGAAACTCAAATCAGAAGCGGTTATGAATGCGAGAAAATAATTGACTATTGTAATTTATATTAAGCTAAAAAGGAGACGGGATGTCCCGTCTCCTTTTTTTATACATTCACATTTATTGAATATTTTTTTAGTATTTTTGTCAGATTAATCTAATAAATTATAAAACAATATTATGAAAAAACTAATGCTATTAATTGTAGGAACAGCTATTTTGGGTTTTTTATTTGTTAGCTGTGGTGGTGGTTCTCAACAGAAAGAATCAAAGTCTTTAACGGCTGATATTGAGAATGGAAAAGTAATTTATGAAAAGGTTTGTATTGCCTGCCATATGACCGGAGTAGCCGGCGCTGCATCGTTAACAGATAAACCCAGGTGGGAAGAAATGGCTGCAAAAGGAATGAAAACGCTGCACAATAGTGTAATTAATGGAGTTCCTGAAGGGAAATACGGTGTAATGTTAGAAAGAGGCTCGTGTATAGATTGTTCTGATCAGGATTTATACGATGCTGTTGCATATATGCTTAAAGAAGCCGGTGTGAGTGCTAAATAGATTTAAATGTAAAATTTCATGACATGAAAAAATACCAGTTATTTGCAGGAATTGGCTTGATATTATTGGCAATATCTTATTTTACTCCAATTTGGTGGGTTGCTTTAAAAAGCATTCAATATCCTGACTCTATGTATCCTGACGGGATAAGAATTGAATTTAAGTACAATGGGGTTTATAATGGCTGTGTAGGGCAGGAAAGAGAAGAACTTGCAGCATCACAAGCCGGGGCTGATTGTCTCATAGAAATGAACGCGATAAACCATTTTATCGGGATGTACAGGATTACCCAGGGACGGAACAGGGATGAAAGTCGTGAATATCCGGTTTATTATGTTTTTAATACGGAAAGGAATGCTCAGGGCGATGACATAATTGACCCGGGAACAGGTAAGCCCGTGAAAATTGATGTAACCCCGGGATTCCTGAAATTTTTGGATGGATTAATGATTAATTCACCTTACATCTTTATTGTCTTTATACTATTTGGTTTGTTATTTATCTTTTTGTCTAAACGGGTCAATGCTATATTTGCTGTTATACCCGCGCTGCTCCCTTTTTATTTTCTGATCATGTATATTATCGGCCTGTATTGGTATGGGCATCATCTTGGTCTTCACGGTGGCGGGGCTTTCGAAGGCATCAAAGAATTTATGCCTACGGTTTTCGGGGAGGGGAAAGTAGCGCAGTTTACTACTTTGTCATATCCTTATCTGGGATTTTTTCTGACACTATGTGTTTTTGTCTTATTTATTCTGGCAATTCTGTTAAAACGAAAAAGCCTGAGATTGACAGGCTCTATTAGCTAAAAATAATGTTTATTAATAATGCACGAATCAGGTTTTTACATTTTTCTTTTTGCCTTTTACTGATACCCGTATTTGGTTTTTCTCAGGAAAAATTATTCGGAACCTACTATTCATTTGATGTTAATCTGTCAGATTCTACTGAAATCCCTTTGCAACCTATTATTGATAAAGCTGAAGAGGGAGATACCATTATTCTGAAACCTGGTTTTTACACCGGGCCGGTGTTCATAAAAAAGAATAGAATTACTATTGATGGCCTGGGGAAAGCTGTCGTTTCTGCTTTGGATAAAGGAATCGTGTTCACTGTTGAATCTGACAGTGTTCATCTTAAAAATCTTGTGATAACCAACTCCGGTGGCTCACACGATAAAATTGATTGCGGTGTAAAAATTACAGGAAACTATAATACCGTTGAAAATTGCAGGATTAAAGAATGTCTTTTTGGGATCGATATTTTTAAGTCTGACTCTAATCTTATTATTCACAATGAAATTTCTTCCCTGACAAGAAGATCAAAAGCATTAAAAGGTGACGCCATCCGGTTATGGTGGGCCCAAAGAAATACAATAAAGGGCAATTATTGGCATGATGTACGGGATATGGTGGTTTGGTATTCTGCGGAGAATCTTTTTGAAGATAACAAAGGTATTGGCAATCGCTATAGTATTCATTTTATGTATGCCCATAACAACCGTATCAGGGGCAATGAGTTTTATGGGAATTCCGTAGGTGTTTTTTTGATGTACAGCGAAAGAACAATTATGACCCATAACCTGATTATGGGCTCCGTAGGAATTAGTGGTATGTGCCTGGGATTAAAAGAGACTTCTTCCAATCAAATCTTACATAACCGGTTCATTTATTCGGCAGAAGGTATTCATTTTGATGTTTCACCTTATGTTCCCGAACAAATTAATACGATTGAACATAACGAGATTGCTTTTTGCGGATCAGGCATGTTTTTTCATACAAACCAGGAAGGGAATCTGATAAAGCAAAATTATTTCCACAACAACCTGTCGCAGGTAACGGTTGAAGGGAAAACGGCCAACCGGAATGTCTGGGATAATAATTATTTTGATGATTACCAGGGATTTGACAGGGATGGGGACAATGTCGGAGACACCCCCTATAAATTGTATTCCTATATTGAACATCTTTGGGATTTTAATAAAAATGTCAAGTTTTTTTATGGCGCTCCGGTTTTGGTTATTTTGGATTTTCTTGAAAGATTAGCGCCCTTCTCCGATCCCAAATTTGTGCTGAAAGATCCAAAGCCGATGTTTAAATGGGAAAAAGAGAAGATGTAGCGATTGAACGATGTAGCGATTGATTTATAAGTCATAATATTGCATCCATAGAAAACTCCAATGACAATAGGTGCTCCGGCACACCACCAGGCCTCCTGTTTTCCGCATAAGGACACTCATAAAGAAAAGTTAAACTATAATTTACAATTTTCAAGCACCAAAGGTGCATAAATCAGTAGCCCCGAGAGTAGCTCGGGGTTAATGATGTGCTATACCCCCATAGCCCCATCGGGGCGAAATCATTGATTACGCACCTGTGGTGCTTATGTTACATTGTATTACATAATCCCCGGGCTGATGCCCGGGGCTGTTGATTACCGCCCCCTTGGGGCTAATATTTAAACAAAAATGCTATAAAGATAGTGGGACACCCAAAATCGCAAAGCCAGAAACATAAATAGCAATTAGACTGTTTATTATGAAGGTTTAATAATCTATTTTTCAAGGAGTGCGGAAAACAGGGCAATAGACACTCCGGTGCATCTCCAGGCCTCAGTGTTCAAATATGTAACAAAAAACTTTAAACTCGGCCTGTTTTTGGTATCTTAGCGTCATCTTAGCAAGCGACCGTCATGATCGTTTGTTGTGTGGGGTGGCTGCTTAGTTGTGGTCGTCCTTTTTTCTTTGTCCTACCTACCCTGACTGAACAGCTGTCTATTCGATTATCGTGCGTTATTCTTTATTTTCATTTCTACTTTTTAAGATTCCTTCAGTTTCCGATATGCGTTTTCATACCAATCTGCTTTTTGAATTGTAAATTGATATTGGGTTGTTGGAGTATCATTCTCGGTAATTCTAAATTTTAATGTTCCTCCTTTCATTAAGGCATTATGTACTTGTCTCGATGCTGTTTTATCAAAACTAAGTCTATCAGAAGAATAATTAACCGCGCTTAATTTCAATCGTTTCCCGTCTTTATCTTGAACTAAAACAGTATAACTATCATAAGAATATGCTTTTACAGGATTGTTTCCTGCGTATTCAAAAAGTTTTATTGAAATGTCTGAAGAATTAGTAATCAGGAATCTAACATCCAGTTCTGAATCTTGTGTCGCGGTATTACTAAATGTCCCACGAATTAAATATTTATTAGATATATATCCTTCTTTAGTAGGTTCTCCAAATTCATCTACATAATAACGAATAGTCCACATTCCTGTTTTATTTAGATTAGCTAATCTAATCCGTTCCTTCTCCTCCGCTTCTTTTCTTTTATTCTCAGCAAGTTCTTCTTTCTCAATTGTTTTTAGTAATTCTTTAAATTCTTTATTTTTAGGAGACTCGGGATGTTTTTCATACAATATTTCAATATTTTGTCTTGCAAGAGAATATTTTTTCTCCAAATAAGCTTTCTCAACAGCAGCGGTAATTCTTTCTGCTCCGAATTTACATTCATCTAATTCAGTTTTAAGACGTTCATTTTCTACCTTTAATTTGTCATAATCGGCTTGAGGAACTCCGCAACTTGATACAATTGTCAAGAAAATCGCTCCATAAAGAATACTTTTTATTTTCATAATGTTTCTATGTTGATTTTTTAATGTACCATAACTGAAAATAATAGCAATAGCCCCCCTCTTTTTTCCATTTACAAATTAACTAAAATGTCATTCTGTTCGCTCATAATGAATAATATAACAGTGATTATTGTTCTTAATCTTGAAAAGTGGTTAACACGCCATCATCGAAATACAGATATATCCCTCTTTTTCTATATACCCACTGCTCATTTATCCCCCCAGCGGTTACTGTCCTATTAATATCGTCAGGTGAGCCAAGGCTTTTAATTGCCATATCTTTAGTCATCCCTATCCAATATGTATGCCTTAATATCTTGTTTGCAGTCACCTCTCCATACTCCTCGATTAGACTTTTCCTGTGTTCTGCCTCCGACTCGATTAGTCTTTTCTTGTGTTCTGCCTCCCTGTTAATGGAAGCATTATATATCGCCTCAGTTGTCAAAGCGTCGGCGATGATAAAGCCTATCTGCCCGTTAAAAATAACTTTGTAATAATAGATCCCCCTTTTGCCATGTGCAATCGTTTCAAGGACATTCACAATATCTCCTTTAACAACTTTCCCATAGTCCTCATGGCCTCCAGGTTCTGCATATAAGAGGGTACCCATGATGCACACATAGTTCTCCCCTTGGTGATGTTGGTTCATCAGACCTGTCTTAATCTCATTGAGGGAATCGATAGACTGTTGTACCCCAACAATCTTTTTCTCATAAGCACCCTTAATAGTCATCAGACTGTCCACCTGTAGGTCGATGGTGTTTAAGTCCTGTGATATCAAGATGGCAGGGGCCCAAAGCAAAAAGAATATCAGTAATCTCATTGTTGGTTGTTTTGTTGGTGATTGTTATTATTCATGCGGGCCTTTCTCATGTCAGCCTCCAGTAATCATCACCGCTGTACCTATTTATCCGTTTTGACTTCTGGCATATATCCCTTACCCTCTCATCAGGCATGGAAACCTTTTCAGCTATCTGCTTTGTGGTGGTGAAATTGCGGGTAGGGTCGCTTACTATCAAATGGGTGATGGCTTTAATCACGCTCTTGGTGTCTTTACGGAACTTGAACCAACGGATGATAGGAACAACGATAGTTAGGTCGCTTGGTGATATTATCATTCGGTTTTAGTTATTTCCAACACACAAATATAGTGATTAATCAGAAATTCGTATATTTGTTCTCTAATTAATTCTCCGCCTAAATAAGTCATGCCTGCAGACATGGATTTTCAAAGGCGATACTAATCGAATTTATGGGCAAATGTTGGGCAAAATATAGAAACCCTGAGGCTAACCCACTGATGTTTAGCAAACAACAAGCATTTAGTGTATTATTATTGATAGTATATGTCGTTCTTATTATTATTCCATATTTGCCATATATTTATTACAACATTGGCAATAAACGTTTTTCAGAGGATAATTGCATCATAAGTACAGCTAATGATAACAATTCCCTTGTTGGTGATTTGTGTTATCTCAAAGCATTGATAGAAAGGGCCAAAACCGGAGATCATGCTAAAAAACAAAATGTTCCCCCGGAGACAAATGTAGAAACCAGCAACCTTGTTTATATTTCTTCGGAAACCCTGATAAACACCCGAAAACCACGTAATACTGAATTTAAATTCAACACTTACACAATTTCCATCAAAGAGACTTTTCAGGAAGTCCCAAACCCGCCTCCCAAAACATATTCATAATTATTTTTCCTTTATCCGCATAACGGCTTAATCCGTTCAGTTTTATTTTCTAATCGAATTTGTGAATGTATTTTAATCTTATGTTTTTTCAATTTTGTCGGATCGAAAGCTAATTGCATGTAATTATGAATAATAGATTTATAACATTAGTAATTTCTTTAACCGTAAGTGTTTTATGTAATCCACTGGCGGTGATGTCACAGGCGGATACAATTTATCTTGAGGAGATACTCGTCGAAGCAAAAAGAGGTGATGACATACTAAAAACAAATATCAGCGGAGAAACACTTAAACTGGAGAATCCGCATGATGTCGGGGAGATTTTTAAAAGGCAAGCGGGATTTGGGGTGATTAAAAGAGGTAATTTCGCAATGGAGCCGGTTCTGAGGGGGTTTAAATATGAGCAATTAAATGTTCAGTTCAATGGTGGAAGTACAAGCACCAATGCCTGCCCAAACCGTATGGATCCTGCAATATCCCAGATAGCGCCGGAGAATATTGAAAAGGTTGAAGTTATCAAAGGGCCTTATAGTGTGAGGTTTGGCCCATCTACCGGAGGAGTTTTGAATATTATTACAAAACGCCCTGAAAAATCTGATGAACTCAAAGTGTCAGGCTCGGTGGGTGGAGGATATCAGACAAATGGTTCAAATTATTTTGGCGGAGTTAATTTAATGCTGGTTAATAAAGGCTATGATGTGTTGTTTGATGCGGGATATAAGAATTTTGGGAATTATAAAAGTGGATCAGGCGAGGAGATCCCATCTTCATTCAACAGATTTGGGTATTCTTTTAAGCTTGGATTAACCCCGGCAGATAACCATCGTATCCAGATCAGCTGGAACCAGGGGTTTGCAAAAGATATTTTACATGCCGGCTTACCAATGGATGCCGATAAGGACAACTCCAGCATGCTTGCCGTCGATTACCAGGGAAGTAATTTATCAAAATCTGTTTTTTTATTAAAAGCAAAGATCTTCGGTTCATATGTGGATCATGAGATGTCGAATAAACTGCGCCCGAATTATCAAATTGTTCATGCTGTCACTCCCGTAACTGCATGGGTATATGGTGGCAGAACTGAACTTGGAATAAAAGTTTCTGAAAACGATTTGATGTATGTTGGTATTGATTTCAAACATATTGGGAAAGATGGCACACGTACCAGAGAAATCTATAAAAATGCTTGTACCGGTGCAGTTTATGATCCTCCTGTAGTCAAAAAAGACCTGGTATGGCAGAATTCAAAGAAGAATGACCTGGGATTGTTTTTTGAAAATAAATATGAGGTAAATAATTCTCTTCTATGGTTACTGGGGGTAAGATTGGATTATATAACATATGCAATTGATGATCCGGCACCTGATTTTATGGAATTATATGATAATGATGTCCAGCCTGATAATGACCTGAATATTAGCATGAATACATCATTAACATGGGAGGTTACCGGGAGTGTCGAGATTCAATGGGCTGCAGGCCGGGGTGTAAGGTCACCGGAGTTAACTGAACTTTTTATCAATCATTTTAATGTCGGAATGGATGCCTATGAATATGTCGGTAATCCAAACCTGAAACCGGAAACGAATTATCAGACAGATATCAGGATAGAGAAAAGATGGAAATCGGCAATTTTATACGGTGACATATTTTATTCATACATGACTAATTATATCACTTCAAAGGTAGATACGACACTGCCAAGGAAATTTCTGCCCTGCATGGACCCAAAGTTTGCAAAAAGATTTACCAATATTGATGAAGCATACCGGTATGGCTTCGAAGCAGGATTTGATATAAGATTTCTGGAGAAATTCAGGTACAATATTAATGCTGCTTACACTTTTGCACAGAATAAATCGTGGGATGAGCCCTTGCCTGAGATTCCTCCGTTTGCAATTAATTCTTCCCTGGGGTATTTTACAGAAAAGATTACGGCAGATGCAAAAGTTAGAATTGATGCAACGCAAAACAGGGTATCCGAGAGCTTTGATGAGTCGACAACACCCGGTTTTGCAGTCTTCGATTTCTTTTTTTCATATACACCGATAGAGATGCTTGAATTACAATTTGCTGTTACTAACATTTTTAATAAAAATTATGCGGACCACCTGAGTCGCCCATATAAGAATTTGAACGAGCAAAGCTTGTATTATGAACCGGGCAGGAGCTTTAATTTTGGAGTTAAATTTAAATTTTGATATAATGAACCAACGGGTTAACCCGTCGGTTAACACAGAATAGTTAATTTTACAAATTGTGCAAATACAATAATAAATTGATATGAAGAAAAACAACACAGACCTTAGCAGGCGCCAGTTTTTAATATCAGGTGCGGTGGCAGTTACTGCCATGGCTGCCGTTGGCGCTGGAGTTGGCCTTATTCAGAAAGTAAGAGGTAAAGATATTCGAAGGCAGGATTTTCTGAGGCCGCCCGGTGCAATATCTGAGCGAGACTTTATTTACGGTTGTATCAAATGCGGATTATGTGTTCAGATATGTCCTGTCTTTGCCATTAAGCTCGCCGGTATTAAGGAAGGATTATCTTATGGCACTCCATATATTGATGTCCGGGAACAGGCCTGTGATTTTTCATGCGATTCATTGCAATGTGTTGAGACCTGTCCAACGGCAGTATTAGATTTTAATCAATTCAAAGATGCAGGTGCAAACGCAATTGGGGAATATGAGAAAGGCAGGGATGTTACTGATCCGGATTTTAACCCTTTCCGGGTGCAAATAGAAGCTATGAAGGAAGCTGTAATAATGGGCGTCGCTAAGGTGAATGAGAATACTTGCCTTGCGATAAAAGGAGAAGGGTTTAAAGGTACACCACGTGGCCCTGACTTTGATGGAGTATACAGATCTCCGGAAAGGGGCAGGGGAAAAGGGAAAGGTTTGGGTAGAGGTGAAGGAAGAGGTGAAGAAAGGGGTGAAGGAAGAGGTGAAGGAAGGGGTGAAGGAAGAGGTGAAGGAAGGGGTGAAGGAAGAGGTGAAGGAAGAGGTGAAGGAAGGGGTGAAGGAAGGGGTGAAGGAAGGGGTGAAGGAAGAGGTGAAGGAAGAGGTGAAGGAAAGGGTGTAGCTGGAGATGGGAACTTTAGCGGCGGAGAACAACTTCAAAACAATCGTGAATTGAAGGCAACACCCCTCAAGGATAAATCATTCGACAGGGAAATATGTGATCTGTGTGTTACTGAATGCCCGATCGGATGCAAGGCTATCACCATGGAAGAATACCGGGATATTAACGGAAATATTGGATACAAACCAAAGGTGCTTGACGGCTGTACAGGTTGTGGGGTTTGTGTAATGGTTTGTCCTACGCAGGAACCCAGTATTATTGTTGAACCTATAAACCAGGGAAGCCATGTTTAAGAATATAAAAAAGAAACCACCTATACCTCCTAAACCAATGGAGGAAATGCCCCATGTAAAGTTGGGCATGGAGTACAAAGAGTGGTGTAAGGCACAAACAGGTAATCACAAATGGAGAAATATTCGCTGGCCGGTGCT
>DAOWEV010000001.1 GCA_030638325.1 Bacteroidales bacterium | reverse complement strand
GTGAAAACTTCCTGGTGAATTTTATCATGGCAAGTGATCCTGTTATCTACAAGGTCGACCGGAACGGGACTGTCCTGGAGCGCTACTACACAGATATGGGTAATATGAACATCTGGCAATCGGTGTGGGTCCCGGAACATCATTCCGGACACCTCTGGTTTACCAACAACAGGGGCATCATTGCACAAATGGAATTGCAGGAAGGAATGGCTGTGCTGGTTGATCAATTTGATGCTCCTTCGAGTGCTGCTTATGCCCTTACACATGATCATTATGACCTCTGGTATGGCCAGACAGACGGTACGGTCTACCGGATCGATGATGGAATTGAAGAGGTGAACTGGCTGAGCATCTCACCGGAAAATGCGACTATACATAGCGGCGCTACGCTGGATATCGACCTGACATTTGACACAAAGAGGCTTGAACCTGTTGTTTATCATGCCAACATAAGAATGTCAAGCAATGACCCGGAGCAGCCTGAATACAAAATCCCGGTAAAGCTGATGATCACCACTATCAATATTGGCCCGGATACAAGTTTTTGCGGGCACCTGAGCCTTTTACTCGATGCCGGAGACGGCTTCGAACAATACACCTGGTCTGATGAAAGCACCGCACAAACCATGCTGGTTGATTCCTCAGGATACGGATTTGGCCCTGCTGTTTTTTGGGTAGATGTGAGTGATATCGGCGGGGTTACCGAACGGGATTCTGTGTTGATAACATTCAATGATTGCACCGCGATCCATGAATTCGATAACGGAGCCGTAATATCCGTGCACCCCAATCCCACCAGCGGTATCGTAGAAGTGCACCTGGAAGGGGTGAAAGATATCATTACACTAAAAATCATAGATTTTAACGGACGTGTTCTTTTTGATGAAAAAATATATACGGACCACACTGCTTCCAGGAAGGTCCGACTCGACCTGTCCGGAGAACCAAACGGGGTGTATATCATCAGGATAACCTCCCGGGGAATAAGTCTGACTCAAAAGCTGCTGAAAAGATAGCATACCCTAACACTATGTTATATCTTAACGCCCTAAAACGCAAGTCGGAAGTCAGAAGACAGCATCAATGAACTGATTACTGTCAATCGTCAACTGTCAACCATCAACCGTCAACCGTCAACTGTCAACCGTCAACTGTCAATATTCATTTCCTTCCCTTCTCTCGCTTATAAGACCATCTCATCAGCCAGATCGCTATAACGAGCGCCAGGATGGCCACCAGGAAGGTGCCGGTAAATCCTATGAGCTCATAGAAAAACACACCCAACAAAGGCGCAAACAGGGCCCTGACGCCGGTAAGGGAAAGGTGCACCGACTGGTAATCGTCTGCTTCTTCGGGTTTGCAGAAATAGGCCGACCCTATATTCCATAACAAGATCATGGTGGCCGCAAAGATCCCATAAAAAAGGAATGATAAAATAAGCATCGGGTAAATCCTGATAGTGGCAATGGTATAGTATTCAGGATAGTAGTCGGTCAGCATCAGGAAAAGTACATATAACAGGAGTGCGACAAAGGTAATGGAGGCAAATTTCCTGGGGTCTGTGCTTCCCAGAAGCCTGCCGGCAAACGGCAATAAAATGATGGCTATGATATTATAGCTATTCTTGTAAAACGCCACACTCGAATAATTCAGGTGTAATCCTTCATTAAAAAAAATATTGATGACCGTCACGGTGATCATAAAGGAGAAACCGTAAAACATAAAACCAATCTCAAAGTGCCTGTAAGGTGTGTTATTCTTAAGTATCCCAACCATCGTCGTGATGGATGCCCTGACCGAAGCGCCTATTGTCCTGGCTTTTGTATGCTGAACGACTTTACTGTAATCGATGTTCGATAAAATGAACAGGGATATGATACCCAGCAAGGCTGTGAGGGGAAATATATAAACAAAAGCAAAATTATCTGCATCCAGTAACAGGCCATATAAAAAAGTGGTCACCAGCATAACTACCTTGTTGGCTGAAGTAGTATAGCTGTATAGCTTTCCGAATTTCTCATGCCTGTAATTCGTTTTCAGCAACAGGTTGATGGCCGGAAAGATGATGATATTCCCGAAATAATAAATGAGAAAGATAAGCAGAAAGATATAGTGATATACTGAATCACCCGTCATGGACTCAGCACTCCTCGGAAAGAAAACAAGCAATAAGAGAGGCGCCCGGGTAAGTATTCCCGTCCATCTCAGGAGTTTCTTTTTGTTCCGTATCCTCTTCCGGAGCTCATTAAAAACGATCAGAAAAATAAAAACCACTACACTGAACTGAAACAGGAAGCCCAGTTGGTAGTTTGACCCCAGCAGGCTTTTGATAAACACAAATTCATTTAGCGCCAGCACGCCCAGTATCACTCCCTCCACAATCTGATATAGCATGTGGCACCGGAAAGCCTTTTGCTCCGCTGCGTTCAGATCCATTTTCTTTGTAAAAAGCATCATGTCCGGGTTATCGAGATGCAAAAGTAAAGTTTATTTGTTGGTGGCATGTTGCAGGCTGAACGAAGTGAAGTCCCGTACCGACGAAGGAGGTCAGGATTGTAGGTTGTTGCTTGCTGAACAAAATATAAAAGGAATTGTTAGTTTTGTCATAAATTTTATGATGCATTTCACTTTCACAAATGCAAAAAAAACCCACATTTCACTAATGGACTTGCGAATTATTACAATTATTTCGCAATTAAATTAGTGAAATAGCTTATTTATGAATAGGTAAGTTTTTTTCTATGAATGGCTTACTACCAAAGAGTTGAATGGTGTGATGGATACTAAAGTCAAATGGAACTTCCAGAAATACATGATCAACCCCGACGGCACCTTACATGGCTACGCCGCGTCAGGTGACAAGCCCTTTTCTGAGGATATCATTGAATGGATTGGGAAATAGTTTGAGAATTACATTGGCAACTTAAATTGTGTAATAGCTGTAACACTGAGCTACACAGAGAGGCACAGAGTTGCACAGAGAAAAACATTGCGAAACATTGCATAGAACATTGCGTCCATTGCGGTTAAAAAAGATTGAAACCGCAGAGTAACGCAATGTAAGGCGCAGAGTAATGCAGAGTAAAACATTGCGAGACATTGCGGAAAACATTGCGTCCATTGCGGTTAAAGAAGAATAAACCACAACGTTTCACAAATAAAATAAGTTAAATTAAAGCATACAAAATGAATTCATCCGCTTTCTATAAGATCACGTATGGCCTGTATATCGTTACCTCCTGGGATGGAGAAAATTTCAACGGGCATATTTCGAATACCGTATTTCAGATCACTGCCGATCCTGCCTGGTTTGCTGTTGGTAGTCACAAAAAAAACCTGACTACTGAGTACATCCAAAAAAGTAAAGTTTTTACCATTTCCGTTCTGCAGCAGGATGTGGACATGAAATTTCTGGGACCGTGGGGGTTTCAGTCGGGAAGAGATATTGACAAGTTTGCAGCAGTTGACTACCGGGTCGGTAAGACCGGGGCCCCGATTATCCTGGATAACACCATAGCTTTTATTGAAAATGAGGTGGAAAGCGTGATAGATACAGGCACTCATATCCTTTTTATCGGTAAGGTGGTGGATGCCGGCATCCTGGATGAACACCAGGCTCCCCTGACCTATGCCTTTTACAGGAATGTGATCAAAGGCCTGTCACCGGAAAACGCACCGACTTATACCGGAGACAAGCTTGCACAAGAAGGCGGTGGCAGCGACAAGGTGGCCTTAAAGGAGGCTCAAAAGATGAAGAAATACCGATGCAGTGTATGCGGTTATGTTTATGACCCGGAAGCTGGTGATCCGCCCACAGGTATCCCTCCCGGCACTGCTTTTGAAGATATCCCTGATGACTGGTCTTGCCCGGTATGTGGCGTTTTGAAGAAAGACTTTGAAGTGATGGATTGATTGAGAGTTGAGCTTAGAGTTGAGAGTTGAGAGTTGAGAGTTGAGAGAAGACAGAAGTCGGAAGTCCGAAGTCCGAAGTCGGGAGAGGGAGCGGGTGATGAAGGAGTAGGAAACAATCATATCAGCAAAACCTGCGAGCATAACTAAAGCCTTGCAGTGTTTATCGTGTGAAATGGAACATGTGCGCTAATAACCAATAACTTATAACCATTAACTAATAACAAATAACAAGTAACAAGTAACCCCCCAACGAATAAACGTATCAACGAATAAACGGATAAACAAATAACAATTAACTCTCCCTCAAACCGAAAACACCCCCCGAAATCTTGAACAAACAAATCCTCAGACTGGCCATTCCGAATATTATCAGCAACCTGACTGTGCCTATGCTGGGCATGGTTGATCTCGCCATTATGGGGCACCTGGGGTCGGAGGTTTATATTGGCGCGATCGCATTGGGAGGCATGATCTTTAATTTTGTTTACTGGGGATTTGGATTTCTTAGAATGGGCACCAGCGGCCTGACGGCCCAGGCTTATGGCGCCGGCAATGACAAAGAGATGAGCCTCGTATTCGGGAGGGCAATGTTCGTGGGATTTCTCGCCGGGGCAGGGATCATCTTACTGCAACTTCCGATTGAGTTCGTCAGCTTTTACCTGATGGATGGGAGTGCGGAAGTCGAGTCGTTGGCGTCATCTTATTATTTTATCAGGATTTGGGCCGCCCCTGCCACCATCGGACTATATGCTTTCACCGGATGGTTCCTCGGGATGCAGAATTCCCGTTATCCCATGATCATTGCCATCACCGTTAATATTTTAAATGTTTTGTTGAATTATCTTTTCGTATTTCAATTCAACATGAGCTCCGACGGTGTTGCACTCGGAACCGTGATTGCACAATACAGTGGCTTGGTACTTGCCATCTTGTTATTCCTGAAGTCGTACAGGAAATACCTGAAGTACTTAAGCTTCAGGGGTATGATGAAATGGGAACCGTTAAAGCATTTTTTCATGGTAAACAAAGACATTATGATCCGGACGATAATGCTGCTTTTTGTGTTTGCATATTTCACATCCGAATCAGCCCGTATGTCTAATACCATTCTGGCTATCAACACTCTATTACTACAATACCTGTTTGTGTTCTCCTATTTCATCGACGGGTATGCACATGCTGCAGAGGCCCTCACCGGCAAATTTACCGGAGCCGGAGATAAGGTACAACTCAAAAAAATCATCCGGTACCTGTTTCTATGGGGAATTTCCCTCTCAATCCCATTTATGCTGGCATATTTATTTGCCGGAGACAGGTTACTTTTTATTCTGACAAACAATACCGGCCTGATCTTACAATCGGCTCCTTATATGTATTGGGTGGCGTTGCTGCCACTGGTCTCTTTTGCCGCTTTTATCTGGGACGGCATCTACACAGGCGCTACCGCCACTGTTACAATGCGCAACACCATGATCTTCTCTTCATTGATCATCTTTCTGCCAGTCTACTACCTGACAAAAGCCCCCCTGGAAAACCACGCCCTCTGGCTGGCGATTATCCTGTTTATGGCAAGCAGAAGCATATTGCTGACTTTATTTCGCAAAAAGGCGATATACGGCAGATTGTCATCTGCAATTTTAAGGTCAAAAAGTAAAAGTTATTAACAGTTAGGGTATATTTTGAGTTATTTCCGATTAATATATAAACTAAAGAATGGCCGCAAATTTCAAGCAATTGGTAGTAAACAAGAAAACTTTCGGACTGGCAATGAATATAATAGAACACGACTGATGCGGATCAGGCGGATGATCGCAGATATTTATAAAAAAATTGATTTGAGTAACTTTGTGTTTCCATAATAACACATCTGCGTAAATCTGCCTGATCCGCGTCATTCGCATTCTACTCCTGCCTAATGCATACCTCAAACTGCAAGCCACCAGTAATTTAAAATTTACAATTAAGAGTGTTCGAAACATAAGTAAATAATAAGTAGAAAAGAATAGCGTCCTTTGAGAAACCTTGTAGAACTTCAGAAAAACCCAGGAAATTCATCAGCGGCGGGGTAGTTCATTTGCCCGCGCAATTATTAAGGGCAAATAATGTCTTCCAGGGTTACGTCCCAGCAATGCCAATCCTGGTCGCCGAATTTGTTGGGGTCCTTCACACGGCCATTCTTATTTATATGACTCCATTCGATTTCCGTGAGATTATCCTGGCCTTTGTTGTAGATATCATAAAAACGTTCGAACTCTTCCAGCGTGGTTCCATAAAAGATGTATCCTCCATTTTCAGAACCGCCCGGCTCTATATTTGTATATTTTATATCGGAAGTCCCAATGGCATGGTTAAACCAGTCGATTTGTAACAGGGGGCTTGGATTCAGGGGATCTTCATTGAGGGTCCAGTAACCCCCGCTCCGGTCGATGCTGGATTTCCCATGATACCATAAGAAGTCGGTATAATGGTTTTGCCTGGTGATACGCATTTCCCAGACCACGCTGTCGGCCTGCAGATAGCCAGTTAATTCGGCTTTAAATAAGTTGAGGCTGGCCCAGAAATTATAGGTCCATGTCCAGTTGTTGGCATTGGGGTGATAGATAGCTTCATGATGAAATGATTCGAGGAAGGAGGCCACCGGGATGGCCAACCCGACTGTGATCAGTGTATTCCAGACAGCTACGTTTACATAGGCATACCCCCAGTTATGATAAGTTGTAATTTCCCTGTTGTTCAGTGTATCATCGGGATTCGAAAAATCATCGAAGTTCATCATGAAGGAAGATTCTGGAGGCAGTTCAGGTGCCGGATCATCCTCTTTTTTGCATCCTGAAAAAATTAATATCATTCCAAAAGCAAATACCAGTAACAATGCAATAATCCTGTTATACGATTTCATAATTTTAAGATTTAAGCTT
>DAOWEV010000181.1 GCA_030638325.1 Bacteroidales bacterium | reverse complement strand
TTCTCACCTATCCCGTAACCCGTATCGCGTATCACATCTCAATTCTCCCTCCGTCCCTCCGTCCCTCAGTCCCTCAGTCCTTCCATGCCTCAGCATAAAGATCAAAAAAATCAGCACTCGTTATCCTGACATCATAAAACTGCCCTATCCTGATACCTTTTGAAGGTTTGATCAAAACCTCATTGTCCACTTCGGGCGAGTCAAATTCAGTTCTTCCTACAAAATAATCTTCCTCCTGCCGGTCGATCAAGACTTTCATGACACTCCCAACCCGGCTATTATTTCTAATCAGGGAAATATCCTGCTGCAAGTTCATGAGCTCCTCCATACGGGCCAATTTGACAGGTTCAGGGATGTTATCCTGAAGCCGGTAAGCCCTGGTGTCTTCTTCATGAGAATAAGTGAATACACCGAGGCGGTCGAACGCCTGGTCTTTCACAAACGACATCAATTCTCTGAAATCCTCATCTGTTTCACCCGGATAGCCAACGATCATAGTGGTTCTGATGGCAACACCAGGGATCTTCTCCCGGATAGCATCCAGGAGTTGCAAGGTTCGTTTCTTGTTGAAGTTCCTGCGCATTGACATCAATATCCGATCGTTTATATGCTGTAATGGGATATCAATATATTTACAAATGTTCGGATGATTATTGATAACATTTAGTAAACCCACCGGGAAGTCCGCAGGATAATTGTATTGCAATCTTATCCAGTCCAGTCCGGGAATTGAGGCCAGCTTTTCAAGGAGACCTGACAGCTCCCGCCCGGCATAAAGATCCACACCATAATAAGTCAGGTCCTGGGCGATCAGGATGATCTCTTTCACACCTCCTTCAACAAGCTGTTCAGCCTCTTTTAAGATATCTTCAACAGGCTTTGAGCGATGCTTACCGCGTATCAATGGTATGGCGCAAAAAGAGCATGTCCGGTCACATCCTTCAGAGATCTTCAGGTATGCATAATGAGCCGGAGTTGTAATGACCCGCTCACCAATAAGCTCTGTTCTGAATGTTGCCCCAAGTTCCCCGACGATCCTAGTGAGTTCATTCGTACCATAAAAACCATCCACATGGTCTATTTCTCTTTCCAGGTCTTTGCGGTACCTCTGAGAAAGGCAACCCATGACATAGACTTTATTTACCAGTCCGGCTTTTTTCACCTCTATATTTTGCAGGATGGTATCTATTGATTCTTCTTTGGCATCATTGATAAAGCCACATGTATTGATCACAACGGCATGAGCCGGTTCATTGGAATTATGAACTACCTCAACATGGTTAGCCCTGAGCTGTCCCATAAGCAACTCAGAATCCACTACATTCTTGGAACAGCCAAGTGTTATAATATTGATTTTCTTTGATTTATGCAATTTTTTGAGTGTTAAAGTATTCAGGTATTCAAGTGTCCGGGTACCCGGGTGGAAGGCTCAACCTGCCGAAAAAAGGCTGTCTACAAATTCGAAACGGTTAAAGATCTGCAGGTCTTCTATAGTCTCCCCGATACCGATATACTTCACCGGTATTTTGAACTGATCGGAGATACCAATGACAACGCCTCCTTTAGCGGTTCCATCAAGCTTTGTAAGCGCCAGGGCATTTACATCAGTGGCTGCGGTGAATTGTTTAACCTGTTCGACGGCATTCTGTCCTGTTGACGCATCCAGGATCAACAATATTTCATGAGGAGCTTCCGGTATAACCTTCTGCATGACGTTCCTTATCTTGGACAGTTCGTTCATCAGGTTTACTCTATTGTGCAGCCTGCCTGCTGTATCTATGATTACAACATCAGCGTTGCCGGCCTGGGCCGATTTCAAGGTATCGAAGGCAACGGAAGCAGGATCAGCTCCCATCCCTTGTGTGACCATGGGCACATCGGCCCTTTCAGCCCAGATCTTCAACTGGTCTACCGCTGCAGCTCTGAAAGTGTCAGCTGCTCCGAGAAGAACCGACTTTCCTGCTTTCTTAAATTGATACGCAAGTTTCCCGATGGTGGTTGTTTTCCCAACCCCATTCACTCCAACAACCATGATCACATAAGGCTTAGGCAGACTGTCAGAACCATAATCAAAACTCTCTGAAGTATTGTTTTCCTGTAGCAGGTCGGCGATCTCTTCTTTTAAGATCCGGTTCAGTTCATTTGTATTCAAATACTTATCCTTAGCCACCCTGTTCTGAATCCGTTCTATGATCTTCAGGGTTGTCTCTACGCCAACGTCGGAAGTAACCAGCACCTCTTCCAGGTTATCCAACACTTCGTCATCTACTTTTGATTTTCCAACTACGGCTTTGGATATCTTGGCAAAAACACTCTGGCGGGTTTTGTCGAGCCCTCTGTCAAGGTTTTCTTTTTTCTCTTTTGAAAATATTGAAAAAACGCCCATATTTTTTATTCTTTACTTGTTTTTATTGCTGTTTTTCTAAGCTGCATTATTCCTACTGAGTTGAAAGTTTATAAAGTTGAAAGTTATAAAGTTTATAAAGTTGAAAGTTTATAAAGTTGAAAGTTCATAAAGTTGAAAAGTTAAAAAGTGTTTACATTTTGCAAAATATGCATAGTATTTAAATACCCTTCACAAATTTTTTTCGAAAATATTCTTAATTATAATCTAACTTTCAACTTTCAACCTTCAACCTTCAACTTTCAACTTTCAACCTTCAACCTTCAACTTTCAACTTTCAACCTTCAACTTTCAACTTTCAACTTTTCACTTTTCACTAATTCATGAATTAATGAGGCTAAAAACCTGCATAGTGCAGGCAGAATTGTGCAAAGTTACGGATAATGTTCTGGGTTGAACCAACAAAAAAAGCTTTTCCGCAACAGGAAAAGCTTTCTCAGGAATATGTAAAATTTCTTTATTTGTAACTAAAGCATGAGGCGTGAAGTGTGAGTGTGAGAAGTGAAGCGTGAACTGATCAGTCAGCTTCATTTCTTGCTTGCCAAAAACTGCTGAACCTGATCGTTGGGCACAACATCTTCCTTAAAAGAGTAAGCGCCGCTTTTTGGTGATTTCACCATCCTCACAACTTTAGCAAAATCCTTTCCTGCTGTTTGTAGTGTTGCAACAACTTTCTTAGCCATAATACAAATTATTTAATTTCCCTGTGCAGGGTATATTTCTTCAAAATCGGGTTAAACTTCTTAAGCTCCAGTCTTTCAGGAGTATTCTTTTTACTCTTTGTGGTAATATACCTGGAAGTACCCGGCATACCACTATTCTTATGCTCAGTACATTCAAGTATTACCTGAATCCTTTGATCTTTAGTCTTTCTAGCCATTTTTCCTACTCTTTTTAATTTTCGGGCTGCAAAGATAATTTTTTTTTCTAAATAATCCTAAGAGACTGCTTAAAATTTAGATTAAATGTTTTATTGATGTGCTAGGGATAAATATATGCTTATCCAAAAATCCCGAAGGGATTGAACAATAATAACCGTATGCGAAGCATATGTAAACAAGCGAAATGATAATCAGAACCCCGAATGGGGTTCAACAAACAACACCAATATGTCAAAAACCAGGAAGCGCATCATAAGGCCTTAACTTTCAGGGAAGAATACATCAAACTATTGAAGGCGCATGAGATTGAATTTGATGAAAAATACTTGTTATAGTTCAACTCCTTTGGAGTTGTTGAGGGCACATTTATTTTTTTACCACAGGTTTCACCAGTGGTTATTATTGTAAAACCGCTTCGCGGTTCATGATAGATTGATGAACACCTCAAAGTTCCGAAAGACAATATGGAGAATCCTTTGGCAAAATGCATTTTAGGACTTGTTATTTATTCTTCCAGCACATCAAAACTTCCTTCTCTTGAACCTTGTTTTCCCCTGTCGCGGTTGGAATTTTCCCGGATTGTATGGCGGGGCCTCTCCAAATTGTTCGGGTAACCTGGCTTTATGTACCGTTTTTCCCAGTAGTTTTTCTATGGCGGCGAACCTGCTTTGGTCCTTCTTATTTACAAAGGTAATGGCCACTCCCTCAGCTTCTGCCCGTGCCGTACGGCCGATTCTGTGAATATAATCTTCGCCGTCGTTGGGAACATCATAATTGATGACCAGGTCAATGTTGTCGATGTCAATGCCCCGCGACAGGATATCCGTAGCCACCAAAATATTCAGTCTTCTGTTTTTAAAGCTCGTCAGCACCTTTTTCCGGGTTTCCTGGTCCAGGTCCGAATGAATGTCTTCTGCAGCGAGGCCGATTTTTTTCAGATCTTTGCTGAGTTGTTTGGTATTACTTTTCGTAGCACAAAATATGAGCACACTCCGGAGCAGTTTAGACCGCAGCAGGTACTGCACCAGGGGGATTTTCTGAGCATCATAGACTACGTAAGCAATCTGTAATATCTTTTCAGCAGGTTTTGAAATGGCTATATTTATCTCTACAGGATCCTTCAGTATCTTCCCGGCCAGATCCCTGATCTTTGCAGGAATGGTAGCCGAAAAAAGCAGGGACTGTCTTTTTTTGGGCAGGTGGGATATGATTTTCATGATATCTTCATAAAAACCGATGTCCAGCATCCGGTCTGCTTCATCCAGGATAAGATACTCCAGTCCTGATACCTTTACATAACCCATATTGAGGTGGGATATCATTTTTCCAGGCGTACAGACGACCACATCAGCCCCCTGCGACAGGGCCTTTTTCTCGAGGTCAAATGTAATTCCATCGGTACCTCCATATACCGCTATGGAATTTACCGATGTAAAATAGGAAAGACCTTCCATATGCTGGTCTATCTGAATGGCAAGCTCCCGTGTGGGAACTATGATCAATGCCTTAATATACCCATCCCGTTTGGATTTGAGGATCTTATGGATGAGAGGAAGCAGAAATGCTGCCGTTTTACCCGTACCGGTTTGTGCCGATGCGATAATGTCTTTTCCCTCTAAAATTAATGGAATAGTTTGCTGTTGTATTAGTGTGGCGGTTTTAAAACCAATTGCCTCGATGCCCTCCAATAAGCTTGGGTCAAGGCCGAAATCTTTGAAATTCAATATGTATGTTTGTGTTAAATTTTAGTTAGAAATCCACTGGAAAGATGGAATGATGGAATACTGGAATGATGGAATGGTTGAATTTCCATTTTTCCAGTATTCCATTCTTCCAGTATCCCCTTTTTTGCAAAGATAGAAAATTTGGCGGTACTACTTTTTTTGCGGCCAGGATTGTTGATGGAAAGTCGGAAGTCCGGTCTTCCGTCTTCGGTCTTCCGTCTTCGGTCTCCCGTCGCCCGTCTCCCATTTAATTCGCAATCATTACTTAACTTTGCAGAAGATGCTTTGGCAAACTTACATAAATGGTTTCAGGGATTATCTTCGGCTGGAGCGGTCACTGTCACCAAATTCTGTCCAGGCTTACCTTCATGATGTGGGAGCATTGGTCAGCTACCTGGAATTCAAAGGGCTTTCGGTTAAACCACAGGAGATTGAACTGCACCACCTGCAAGACTTTGTCAAATGGGCTAATGAGTTGGGTATGAGCGCCAGAACACAAGCCCGTGTAATATCGGGATTGAAGTCGTTCTTCAAATACCTGTTGCTGGAAGACATCATCTCCGGCAACCCGTCCGAGTTACTGGAATCACCGAGGGCAGGCAGAAAGCTGCCCGACACCCTGAGTATTGAAGAGATCAACAAGATCATCGATGCCATCGATCTCAGCACTCCTTTAGGAGAGCGTAACAAGGCTATGCTGGAAACCCTCTACGGATGCGGTCTGCGTGTCAGCGAACTGACAGAAATGAAGATTTCAGGCATTTTCTTTAACGAGGGGTTTATCAGGATCATCGGAAAGGGCGATAAAGAACGGCTGGTGCCGCTGGGCACTGTAGCAAAAAAGCAGATACTCTTATATATAAATGATATCCGGGGACAAACAGAGATACGGAAAGGCTTTGAAGATCATCTGTTCCTGAACAGGAGAGGAAAAAAACTAAGCAGGGTAATGATCTTTTATATTATCAGGGGCCTGGCAGAAAAAGCCGGTATCCGGAAAAAAATAAGTCCGCATACTTTCCGGCATTCCTTTGCCACACATCTTGTAGAAGGCGGCGCCAACCTGAGGGCAGTCCAGGAGATGCTGGGACATGCATCCATCACAACCACGGAGATCTATACGCACCTTGACAGGGATTATTTGCGCAGCAACATTATACAGTTTCATCCGAGAGCGTGATACATTTTCAATGTACAATGCACAGAGTTTCAGAGCGCGCGACCAAATTACATCTCTTCTATCTCGCCTTTGTCATTAACGAGGACGCCCCAGTTAACTACCGTCAGGTCTCCATCCTGGAAGAAAAAGTCGATCAGCGCATCATCATATGAGAGGCGTTTTTCACCATCTTCTTCCACCACGGCTTCAGCCATCTCGTAACCGTTATCCGTCATCAGCTTTACGATCTCCGCTTCATTCATTTCGAAGATCTTCTCACCAAACAATGTTGAATCAGGATCTTCCGTCTCACAACATGAAAGCACAGATTTCTCCTTGCCTTCGAAAAATAAAGTAATTCCTTTCTCCCAATAATACAGGACCACGGTGCTGAAGTCATCATCATCTTCAAAATTCTCGATCTCTTCAGCTTCCCCAAGATAGTCCGCAATATGTTGAGAAAGATCGCCAAACTTTATCTCTCCAAAACCAATCTTAGGTTCAATCGTTAATGTTAATTTTTTCATGATTACATGTTTATTATTAATGCTTATCAAGCGTTGAAATAAGTTTTTTTACCACAAAGTACACAAAGTATTTCACAAAGTCACACTAAGGACTAAAGAATTATCCGCATAATACCATCTTTCAAATTTGTGGCTTTAAAGTTTGCCATATGCCTAACTTACATCCTGAAAGCTTCAAATAAGTAAGTATTTGTGTCATGTGAAATTTTTTCTTTGGATACTTTGTGAAGTACTTTGTGATATCCTTTGTGACCTTTGTGGTTAAATGTAATCTCAACCCTTGATTCGCATTACAAAATAAAAACTTGTTTTTTTCAAAGCCAAAAGTAAAATTTTTTCAGGTCTTCGGACTTCGGTCTTCGGACTTCCGACTTGCTCTTTAAGAATTAATCAGGTTAAAATGGATAGCCTACCTCATATCAATGATCTCTATTCCCGGATATTCTTCCGGGTTGAATGTGAAATCGGAAGGATCGAACATGACATTTGGTTCGAATTCATCAATGGTGTATGAAAATATGTTATCATTTTTATCATAGATGGATATCCGGAGGATGCGTTTCAGGGTATTATCGATCAGGAGTTCCACCACTTTGAATGTTTTATCTTCGTTCGGTTTTAATTCAATGAGCACAGCCTTTTTTGTACCCTTCCACGATTTTTCGCCAATGTATTTTGCCTTGTAATTCTCGCTGTATGAAGTCAGTAATTTGGTAGGGGATAAAAAATCATCTTCGCCCTCTTCAACTTCGTTGATCTGTACTTCATTTGCATCTTCAATATAGGTCCACATGGTTTCCCCGTCATTGATGACAGTCTGTCCGGCAATTGACAATTGGTATTTGTCGCCCTTTACCTTCAGCTTGCCGCTTTCCTGTTCATGGATGTCGGCGTCAGGGTTGTCCATTTTGTATGTAAAAGCGATTTTTATGGTTTCATACGATTGTGTTTTTTCGCTTACTTCTTTCAGGATGGCAACGGCTTTCTTACTCTGTGCCTGGGTGTGTGTCAGGAATAAAAAGCTGACAATAACTAAGAGTACATGGTATTTCATTCTATAATAATGTTCGTTTTTCGCGGTAAAGATTTTTTATTCCTATTCACCTTCAACTTTCAACCTTCAACTTTCAACTTTCAACTTTTCAACTTTCAACTTTTAACTCCTCTTTTTTAATTCATGAATTAAAGAGGCAACAAAGGTCCGGAGGCCCAAAGTATCCTCAAGCGTCTTTTACATTGAGGTCCTTCAAAAACTGTTCCAAAGCCATTTCATTCGCAATGAGTACTTCCCTGGCCTTACTCCCTTCGAACGGTCCCACTATCCTAACTGCCTCAAGCTGGTCGATGATCCTGCCTGCGCGGTTGTATCCCAGTTTCAGTTTTCTTTGGAGCAGGCTGGTAGATCCTTGCTGGTGCCGTACAATGATATAGGCGGCATCTTCAAAAAGCTCGTCTCTTTCATTGGGGTCAAAGTCGATTTTTCCATTTACTTCTTCATCAAAGTATTCGGGCAGCATGAATGCAGTAGGGTAAGCTCTCTGGGAGCCAATGAAGTCGGTTACCTTATCCACTTCTGTTATATCAACATATGCACATTGCAACCTGATCAGGTCGCTTCCGGTCGACAACAGCATATCTCCCCGGCCAACGAGCTGATCCGCTCCGCTGCTATCCAGGATTGTCCTTGAATCGATTTTGGAGATCACCCGGAAAGCGATGCGTGCCGGGAAATTCGCCTTAATGGTTCCGGTTATGATATTGACCGAAGGACGCTGGGTGGCAATCACGAGGTGGATGCCGGTGGCCCTGGCCAGTTGTGCAAGCCGGGTCAGGGGATTTTCGATCTCTTTGCCCGCCGTCATGATCAAATCCGCAAATTCATCTACAACAAGCACAATATACGGGAGGTATTTATGACCTTCGTTGGGGTTTAACTTCCTCGCTATGAATTTGGTGTTGTATTCCTTGATATTCCTGACCTGGGCATTTTTTAAAAGCTCGTAACGATGGTCCATCTCAATCGACAGGGAATTCAGTGTGCGTACTACCTGCCTGGTATCTGTAATGATAGATTCTTCTGAATCCGGTAACTTGGCCAGAAAATGACGCTCTATCTTTGAAAAAAGGGTCAGTTCGACCTTTTTCGGATCCACCAGGACAAATTTGAGCTGTGCCGGATGTTTTTTATATAAGAGGGAAGCAATGATCGCATTCAGGCCTACCGATTTTCCCTGGCCTGTTGCACCGGCCATCAGGATGTGCGGCATCTTCGTGAGGTCTGCTATATAACTCTCATTTGAGATGGTTTTGCCGATAACAAAAGGAAGCTCAAACGTTGTATTTTGAAATTTCTCAGATGAGATCAGGGATTTGATTGAGACAATCTCAGGTTTTTGATTCGGGACTTCTATACCAATGGTGCCTTTGCCCGGGATTGGGGCTATGATCCTGATGCCCATGGCAGCAAGGCTCAGGGCTATATCGTCTTCCAGGTTCTTGATCTTGGATATCCTGACTCCCGGCCTTGGAATGATCTCATATAAGGTAACGGTCGGGCCAATGGTAGCCTTGATCTTATCGATCTGTATCTGGTAATGATTCAGTGTCTGTACGATCCTGTTCTTATTCTGTTCAAGTTCCTCCCTCGCTACCTGGACCGTATCTGACCCATAGTCATTTAACAGGTCGATGCCGGGCAGGCGGTAATCAGCCAGATCAAGCTTAGGATCATATTCTTTGTCAAGTGTGCCCCTGTATTTGCCGGAATCAAGAGCTTTTTCTTCAGTCTTCACTTCCTCGACGGTAAACTCAACATTTTCTTCCGGATTGTCCTTATTTTCTGATTTTAACCCCGGCTCCGGCTTTACTGTGCCTGTTGTGATCCCTTCCGTGCCTTCCATGCGAGGATTCCTATTGTCTTTTCTCGTTTCTTCTTCCTCAACAGTGAATTCGATGGTGTTGTATTTGTCTTCTTTCAATTGGTTTTGCTTACCGGAGGCAGTGGAACCATCCTGCAGATCCTCCACAGGTGTGGTCTTCAGCCTGGATTTTTTACGACCCACGGGAATGATCCGGAGCATTAAAAGCAGGCTGAAGAAAACAAATATTAAAAGAAACGCTGTGCCAATAGTACCTATTATCCCGGTCAGCCATATAGAAGATTGATAACCGAAAACACCTCCCAGGATTGAATACTGATCATCATTTTTGAAGATCATTCCGAACCCAACCGAAAGCCATAGAATAGCAATGATGCTTATCCTGAAAGTTTTTCCGAGAGGCAGAATGCTGATGTTCAACATCATCTTTACCCCGGTGATAAATAACAACAGGAAAACCAGGTATGAAGCAACCCCGATCCATTCCTTGATAAACTGGTGAGCAATAGCGGCCCCGAGGCGGCCGGTCCAATTGTGAACCTCTATATCATTATCCAGAAATATCCTGTTAAATGATATGCCTGAGAATATATCATCAGTGCCCCATGTGAACCAGGAGATAAAGTAGGAAGTGAAAGCAAAAAGAAGATAAATGGACAGCAGGATGATAAAAAAGCCCGAGATCTTCTTGAATCTTTCATCATAGAAAAATTCAGGAAACAACTTTTTCGAACCTGATTTGCTTCTAACCTTCTTTTTCTTCTTATTGTCCTTTTTCTGAACCTCTTTGAGTTTATTTGTTTTCCTGGGCATGATCAGGCACAAAGGTAGTTAAAAGTTGTGAGACGTGAAGCGTGAGGCGTGAAACGTGAAAAGTGAAACGTGAAGTGTGAAGAGATAGTAATTGCTCACTGCCCATCTCAACTCTAAACTCTCAACTCTCATCTCTCAACTTACATTCCCCCAAAAATACTTTCCACTTCTTCCTTGGTTTTTATCTCGTAGTCGTCCGGGATCTCAAAATCTGATTTAGGAACATTCTTTTTATCAATCGATGAGGCAGTGAATGTCATGGTAAACTGCGGTGTGGGCATTTCAAATTCCAGCATGATCCCGTCAATATCCCTGAACTCGGGAGTATCCCAATAGTTGACGTTGTCACCCAGTTCAGTCGTAAAATAAACGATAATGATGTCTTCACCCCCGGCATCATCAGTCATGGTGATTACGGCTTTTTTGCAAGTATATCCAAGGATCTCCTTGGTTTCATTTTTGATTTCAACGGATACATTCTTTTCTTTCTCGAGGTCCTGCTGAACTTCTTCTGAAGACATTTTAATGGCTATTTTCTGTCCCATCATATCAATTAAAGTTATGACAGAGTTATCTTCACCATTTTTGATCTTCACGGTCTTGCCCATTCCCATGATCATATCTGTCCTGCTCATCATACCTTTAAAGCTGGTAGTCATGACTTTTGGCAGGTAAGCCCTCATCTGCTCGTTGATGTTATCTCCCACGTATGTAATTTTATAGGTTATAACTCCTTTGAAGTCTTTGGCTGTAGACTGAAACGTAATAAGGATCATACTTAGAATAAGGATCCCGCTGATAAATGATGTTTTTTTCATAATAATATGTTTTTATTGTTACTGTTTCCTGATTTCTGTTTCCTGTTTCCTGTTTCCTGACCCACACCCTTCACCCACACCCTCACATCTCACATCTCACATCTCAACTCTCAACTCTCAACTCTCAACTCTCAACTCTTATCTCTCACGCTTCACTACTTAACAAACCTAAACAACTTATTCCACCTGATCCTCCCGCCAAACAGTGGTTTTGTGCTGTCAAGGGAGAGCCAGACGAACACGGCTTTCCCGACAATATGATCTTCGGGAACATATCCCCAGTATCTTGCATCAGCAGAGTTATGCCTGTTGTCGCCCATCATCCAGTAATAATCCATTTTGAATGTATAGGAGTCTGCCGGTTCACCATTGATGAATATCTTCCCGTCTTTGATCTGAAGGTCATTTAATTCGTAAGCATGGATCACTCTTTTGTAGAGTGCAATATTTTCAGTTGACAAAGCTACTGTCACCTCTTTCTTCGGGATCACGATCGGACCATAATTATCCCTGTTCCATGCAAATCTTGCATCATAGGGAAAGGTGTTTTTATCCCATTTTCCTTTTGGATCGACAATCCGCTGAACATCTTTAACGCCTCTTATTTTTTTAATTTTTTCGGCGGCTTCACCGGTAAGTGTTATCACAACTTCTCCCTGTCCGACATTCCAGACCTTATCTGTTACATCAAGGCTTTCCAGTACTCTGGGATTCAATGATATGCCACTTGTTTTCACCCGGTATTGATATTGTAATATGCCCGGGTGTTCAGCTTTTTTACCGTTGATGTAGACCTGCGAGTCCTTAATCTGCAGGGTGTCCCCCGGCAGGGCAATGCATCGCTTGATATAGTTTTCCCTTTTGTCAACCGGCCTGGCTATGATCCTGCCAAACTTGCGGGGATTTCGTCTCACGTTTTCACGGCCAAATTTACGGGCAATGCTATAATAACTTCTGTTGCTCTGGAATTTTAGTGATAGGGTATCCCCGTCAGGATAATTGAAAACAACCGCGTCGTTTCTTTGAACATCCCCGAAACCGCCAAAACGATAATAGGATAATGATATCCATTCCAGGTATGATTTTGAATCAGTGGTCATGGGCAGGGTGTGGTGCACGAAAGGGAAGGATAGCGGGGTATTGGGTACACGGGGACCATAAGACATCTTACTCACAAAAAGAAAATCTCCGACAAGCAGTGATTTTTCCATCGATGGCGTAGGAATGGTATAAGCTTCGATCAGGAAAGTACGTATAATGGTAGCTGCAATGACAGCGAAGATAATGGCATCAGCCCATTCCCTGATCCAGGTCTTCTTGTATTCCTGCCGTTTGTCAGGATCAACATAATTTTCCGTCTCAGAAAACCCCAGCCAGGGCAGGTAGATAAATGGAAAAATCACGCCCAGCGCCTGCTCCCAGAGCTTGAACTTATTAAAGCACTTGACGGTTTCCACGATCATCAACAGCACCATGAAAACATTGATAAAAGGGATCAGGATAAAGATATACCACCACAATGGTTTTTTAATGACTTTGAGCCAGATGTAAAAGTTGTAAAAAGGAATAAGGATCTTCCAGCCTGGCTCTCCTGCCTTCTCAAAGATCTTCCATAGTCCCGTCAGGCTCAGGATGGTGAATACAATTAAAAGAATGGTGTAAATGCTCATATCAGTTATCAGTTTTCAGTTATCAGTTATCAGTTATCAGTAATCAGTTATCAGTTATCAGTTGACGGTTGACAGTTGACGGTTGACGGTTGACAGTTATCAGGTCACTGTTCCCGTCTTCGGTCTCCCGACTTCCCCCGAAAGCTTTCGGGGTCCGACTTCTCTTAAATTTCAAATTTTATCAAAGAAACGTATTATTTAGAGTATTCATTCAAGAGTTGTGTTAATATTTGTTAAAATCTCAACTCTAAACTCTCAAACCCCGTCTTCGGTCTTCTGACTTCTGACTTCCGACTTCAGTCTTCGGTCCATCTCAACTCTCAACTCTCAAATCTCAACTCTTATATTCCTAACAAATCTTTCATCTCAAAGTACCCTCTCTTCCCCTGCACCCATTCGGCGGCTATCACAGCACCCTGTGCAAACCCCTTCCTGCTCCTGGCCTCATGTTTTATCGACAGCCGGTCGATGCCGGAGTCATAAATAACTTCATGGATGCCCGGAATTTCATCTTTCCTGATGGAAAAAACGGATAATACATCCGGATCATTGCTTTCATTACCCGCCCATTGCGATTTTCTGTAAAGGCTTTCAATGATATCTCCTGCCAGTTGGATAGCAGTGCCGCTCGGGGCATCCAATTTGTGCTTATGGTGTGTCTCTTCGATAAAGACATCGTATGCTTCCAGGTCATTCATTATATAAGCCAGTTTCCTGTTTAAAGCAAAAAGAACATTTACCCCGATACTGAAATTTGGGGCAACAAACAATGTTTTTTTTTCTGAAGAGCATATGTTTATGATTTCATCCAGGCGGTTGTACCAGCCTGTAGTTCCGCTCACAATCGGGATGTCATGCGCAAAACAAAACAGGATATTATCAACCGCTGATTGGGGCAGACTGAAGTCGATCACAACATCGCTCTTATCTATATATTTTGAGGCTTCTTTCCAATCGTCCGGCCGGTCAATTTTAAATAGAACCTTATGGCCTCTTTCAATTGCTGCTTTTTCGACCTCGTGGCCCATCCTTCCGTAACCGGATAAAATTATTTTCAATGCTTAAAACTTAAAAGTTAGTTTTACCCCCGTCGTATAATTCCCTGAATAGCTGGGGTAATTCAGTTGCTGTATTTGGGGTTCCCAGTGAAGGGATATATCTTCACTGATATCATAATCGAAGAAGTGAGCATCCACATTTGCATCCAGGATGTTCAATGAGTACCACAGGGCGGTAATGATGTATGAGAGGTCCCTGTATCTCCGGTGGGTATCCATGCCATCTTTTAGCTGAGCCGCTGTATATTTCCCAACGTAGTCATTGTCAATGGGATAGGTCTCATTATTGACTGTGTAAATATAAGCTTCTTTAAATTTATTAAATTCTTTGACGTTGCTTACGATGAAATAAGTCATTACCCCAAAACCAGCATAAATGATTGGTATTTTCCAGTACTTTTTGTTGTAACCCTGTCCGAGCCCGGGCAATACAGTAGAGTATATTGTTGCTCTCGAGATGGAATGTTCCTTTTTAGTAAGAGTGTCGTTTCTATCCTGTTCCTGGGCGTTCATCGTAGTATAAGATAACATCATTGCAGCGCTCATCAGTATAATGCAATTAGACCGCATATTTAATTTCACTATGGATGACAGATATCCCATTGTTTTCCCGGATTTTTAACGAAAGGATTGCTATGTCTAACTCCTCATTAATTCATGAATCAATGTGGTTAAGCATATTTAAAAGCCTTTCCAGATCCTGACCGGATTCAAAGTGGATAACGATATTTCCCTTGCCTTTAGTATTCAGTTTAATATTGACTTTAGCCTGGATCTTATTGATAAGCATTTGCCTCGCTTCACTGATCTGTTCGGGCAGCTCCACTGTTTGGGCTGGCTTCTGCCGGTCATTTCCGATGAGTTTCCGGGATATATTTTCAATATCCCTGACAGAAAGGCCCATACTAATTATTTTTTTCAGCGCCTTTAGTTGTTCATCCGGATCGGGAATATTGATGAGCGCTCTTGCATGGCCCATGCTTATCTTATTATTTTTCAGCGCCAGTTGTATTTCGGGTGGCAGCTTCAGCAACCTGATATAATTGGAGACAGTGGCACGGTTTTTCCCGATCTTGTCGCTGAGTTGTTCCTGTGTCAACTGGCATTCTTCAATAAGGCGTTGATAGCTGATTGCAATGTCCATGGCATTCAAATCTTCCCGGTGGATGTTTTCGATCAGGGCCATCTCCAGCATTTGCTCGTCATCGGCCACCCGGATGTAACATGGAACAGCTTCCAGCCCTGCCATGCCTGAAGCTCTCAACCTGCGTTCCCCGGCAATCAGTTGGTATTGGTCATACCCAAGCTTTCTGACTGTAAGGGGTTGTACAATACCCTGTTCCCTTATCGAGCCGGCCAGTTCTTCCATGCTTTCCCGGTCAAAATCAGACCTGGGTTGAAAAGGGTTGGACCGGATCTTGGAAATTGAAATGTTTGCTATGGCGCCTGCCACATAATCACCGGAGATATCTTTTGAAGTAATATCTGTGTCAGGGCTTTGCAGGATAGCATCCAGTCCTCTTCCCAGGGCTCTTTTTTTAGGTTTCATCGTAACTGTCTAAGTGTTATTGTCATACAAATGTCTTCTTTAATTAAATCCTAAGCACTAATTTCTAAATACTAACCCGGATAAACCGGAATTTTGAATTTTAAATTATAAATTTTAAATGTTTTGCCAAAAAATGACAAGATATTTTTTTTAAGGTACTAACTTGGATAAACCAGAAATTCCAAATCCCAAGCACTAAATCCCAAATAAATTCCAATTCTCAAACTCTAATACCCAAACCGTTTGAGTTTTGAATATTGTGATTTGGTTATTATTTGG
>DAOWEV010000238.1 GCA_030638325.1 Bacteroidales bacterium | reverse complement strand
TGAGTCTGGCCCGGGTTGAAAATACAAAGATCCGAGAGGCCGTGTCAGGGCAAAATACCGGTCATTAATTTTCCCTTCGAAGATCAACATATCTTTGTTCTGGTGGTCCAGGATGATCCCGGTAAATTGGTAATTCAACCCGTCATCACTTGTGAAAAGGGTAGTGGCATGTCGTTCCGAACTAACAGTACAGGTAGTCATATAATACTTACCCCCGATCTTTGAAATCCGGGCATCTTCGATCCCATATTCCTGGCTTTCCCGGTCGGGGGCAACGATCTTGTCGTAATGAATTTTGACAACTTCCAATCCATGCGGGTCCAGTTCTACCGGAAGCAACCAGGATAAAGAGGTCAGTCCAATAACAGGCGCCGGCAGGTCAGATTTGATCTTGAATTTGCGCGGATCGGATGAATCCACCTCATAAAATGCATAAGCATCGAGTACATATCCTTTTTCACTCCAGCGAATAGAATGGATATTACCATCAAAAACAGCTTCTTTCAAGGCCTCTGCCACCCTCACCATGATCAGCAGGTTTCCGTCAGGAAGACGCGTCAGCCCGGGATTAAAAGCGCCCAGCACATAAGTCTCAACGCCTATATCCTTGCGCAATGGCGAGAAACCAAGGTCAATATCCACCGGCTTTATGATCAGAATATCTTTAATCATAATTCAGAATACAGAATGTAGAATTTATAATTTATAATTTAAAATTTAACATTATCTTTCCCGGCTTGGGGATACCTCAAGCATAACTCCGCAAGGATATCCTCGTGCGAAAACGCTAAATTCATCACCGTATCATTCCCTCCGTAATAAATATAGATGGTACCATCATCCCGCCTTAGTGCACCGCAGGTGAAAACAACCTGGGGAACGTGAATATAATCCGTTTCAGGAACCCTGCAATCTGCTTTTGTGGGAAACAGTACCGGTATATTGGATACTTTCAGCTTCCGGGGGTTTTCCAGGTCATGAAGCGCTACTCCCAGAACATAGGGGTTTCCATCCATGGTTTTTCTGACGCCATGAAAAATGTTCAGCCATCCGTGCCTGGTTTTGACGGGTGTGGCCCCCGGGCCGATCTTGTCTCCGAAAGCACTGGGGCCTCCGCCTTGCTTCATGACCGGTATCGCATCAACCTGCCATATGTTTTTAGTGATGTCATCGGAATAAGCCATGAGGATCTCTTTAAAAACACCTCCGGTTTGCTCTTCTTCAGCATTGTCGTTGGGCCGCAGCAATGAGATGTATCTACCATTTATCTTTTCAGGAAAGATCACAACATTTCGCATATCCCGGTCCAGGACCGGCCCGAATCGTTTATAGGTTTTAAAATCCTGCGTAGTGGCAAGGGAAACCCTGACCCGGTCTTTTTCCGTGCCGTGGTAAGCACTGTAAGTAATGTAATAGGTCCCGTCAATATTCGAGATCCTCGGGTCCTCAACACCTCCGGCTTCGTTTTCAATAAGCATGTCCATGTCAGCACCTTCTGCAAAATCACTATTTTCATCAGCAGGCATAAGCGCCGGCAGGGGGTCAACTTTCCAGCCGGTTATCCCGTTTTTGCTCCGGGCCAGGCCTATCACAGAGATCCCATTCCGCAAGTGGGAACGGAAAAGCATGATCACCTCATCATCGTACCTGCTTATCCCTGCATTATGAACCGTGACAACCTGGAGCTTTGGATCGTCCCAGGCCCGGTTTACATCATGACAAGTAAGAACCGGGTTAAAACCAAATCTTATAACAGGCTTATAAAGGTCGACTTTATAAACAGCTCCTGGTATTTTTATTTCCTTATTCAGTCCGTTTGTAGACATTCCGGAAGTCGGTTTTGGGATGGTTAGTAAATATTTTATTCAAAGCTAAGAGTGCTTCAATTGTGGACTCTGCACCTGCATTCAGGTTGATGTCACCTGCTGAAATGATCCCGTCATAACATCTTCCTGTGTTCGGGTCAAATATGGGCCGGCCATAAGGGTTGTCTCCGGAAAACCACCTGGCGATCCGTTCAGCCTGCTTTCTGTATTTTTCATCTTTGGTGACTTTATAAGCTTCTATGCATGCAAATACCATTGGCCGTATTCCGTATGCGATCTGGGGGAATTTTTCTTTTTCCTCAATTGTATAGTCATTTCCATCAAAACTGATCCGTAAATAATTCAGAAATCCCTGCTCTGTTATCCATGGATAAAAATTATCGATCTCCAGCAGGGCGCTGTTGATGAGGTCTTCTCTTTCTAAAACCTGTCCTGCTTTCAGCATGGCATAAGCCTGGCTGTTGCCGTATGCGTGCCACAAATTATTCCAACTCAGAAAAGCTCCATAAGGGAAGGTGTTGCTGTCGCCTTGTTGCAGATACAGCAGGCCTGCTGCAAATTTTTCTATTAATTGCAAGGCTTCTGCATCGTGTGTCCTTTGATAATATTTTTCAAGTGCTATGATAAGCACCGCAGCCTGGTCACCGGCAGCGCTGTGAGGCAGCCACTCCGGTAACTGCATACCTGCTACGGTTTTCAGATCCATGGGTGCCATAAGATATGCCTGTTTGATGTTCATTACAAGTTTATCAATGGCATTTATAAGCCTTGGGTCATCGTATAGTTTTATGGCGGCTACTTTTTCGAGTGCCCAGAATGCACGCCATGACCACCAGTTCGGTTCAGGCCTGGACGTCTTGTAATCCCTGTTTATGGTCATGTCATTCCAGAGGAAATTATAGAAATACCCGTTTTCAGCCTGCATCGACAAAATAAATTCAACCATACGGGTGATCATAATTGGTATTTTAGTCTCGTTGGGGGCTGACTTTAATTCAGTCAGAAAGACAACAGCTCTTGCAACATCATCGACGCAGGTAAATCCTTCTTTGGGTTCAATGGTAAAATCATAGTCAGGGTATTCACTGTATATGTGTATAATACCGGCTTCAGCCCCGGTTTTAAGGATCACATCAGCATACAGATGATCCAGGTGGGAAATATTTATGGGATCAAAGTCCTGGTTATCCGTTTTATTTACCTCGTTACAACTGAATTGCAGCATAAGCAGAAACCCTGAAAGCATTATTAACAAAAACCTTGTTTTCATCTGCTTGCATTTAGTTCTTTCAACAGATCATTAATGTTCACCGAGGCAAACCCGCATCTTGAATCCGACATCGCATAAGGGATATAAAAGATATCACCATAAAGCATTCCTCCACAGGAATATACGACGTTTGGAACGTAGCCTTCCCTTTCCTCATCCTGAGCTTGCAGGAAAGGCCTGTCTAAGCGGGCAATGACCTTTGTGGGGTCATTCAGGTCAAGCAGGGCGGCGCTGATGCTGTATTGACGTACGGGCCCCACTCCATGGGTTAACAAAACCCAGCCTGCCGGTGTTTTTACGGGTGATCCGCAGTTTCCCATCTGGGCCACCTCAAAGGGAAACTCCGGCTCCATAAGAGGTTGATAATCATTCCAATTATACAGGTCTTCCGAGAACATAATTGAAAGATATTCCCCTCCCTGTCTGGATATTACCGCATACTTGCCGTGGATCTTTTCCGGGAACAGCGCCATGCCTTTATCCCTGGCAGCGGGCCCTTTTAAAGTTTTTATGTTGAAATTAAGGAAATCTTTGGTTTCCAGGAGCTGTGACCTGATTTCCTTTCCGTTGTATGCCGTATAGGTACCGTAGTATGTCAGGTCTCCATGATCATTAAATAAAACCAGTCTCACATCTTCCATCCCCATCGATTCGACTTCAGTTTGCGGGAATAAGACCCGTTCGGAAAGTCCGGAACTGAACGGGAAACTTAAGCTATAGTCAGGTTCATTTTCGGAAAGGCTTACCTCACCTGTGAGTGCAAACCTGCTGCATTCATCAAGTTCGAGGTTACCATTCATATCAACAATACCTGAACGGAACTCAATACTGGAAATATGTCCTTCCCCGGTTGACCGTAAACTGATCATGAACCGTTTTTCACCCTCTTTTAAACCCGATTGGTCAGGATGCGGAACCATTGAAGGGTTAAACAAGGCAGCCGACTGAATGGAGTATTCCTTTGTAAGCGAGGCACCTAACAGTAGCTTTTTATTGTCCGTAAGCTCCGGGAAGGAAGCATATTCTTTCAGGAAAAACTCATAGTTACCCATGAAGAGTTTTTCGATATCTTTATGCCGGTGGCTGAATAGTTCATGCACTTCTGAAAGAATAGCAATTACTTCCTCATCTGAAAAATTACTGATCCGCTTGTAAACATTTTTTATTCTTGCCAGTCCGGGATAGATTGAGGGTAGCGTAATTACCCTGCCCGGGTCTGCTTCAAGTATTATCGGTATTTTATTAAGGTGTATCATTCTAATCATTAATTTTTAATCTTTAATCCCTGTAGAAGCCATACTCTGGATAAAATGTTTCTGGAAGAACAAATATGCCACAATCACAGGTGTTGCAAGAAATACAGCCGATGCCAGTTTCACCCCTAACTGGGCTTCAGCCCTTCCGCCCACCACGAAAAGCGTTACCATCTGGGGCAGGGTCATCAGGTTCTCTTCCCTGATCACGATCAACGGCCAGATCACTTCATTCCAGGAGGCCATAAAGGCCAGTATCCCGACAGTTATGATGGTTGGTTTGATATTCGGCCATAAAATGGTAAACACGATCCTGAGCTCGCCACATCCATCAATACGGGCAGCATCGATGAGTGCCTGGGGCAACCCCTGGAAAGACTGCCGGAACATTAATATGGCAAAAGCATTGATCATGAAAGGGACGATAAGGCTTAGATAAGTGTCAACCCAATGGAGCTTAACCATGATAATATAGTTCGGTATAAGGGTGATCTGGAACGGCAGTGACATGGTGAAAATGATGATGAAAAAGATCACGTTCCTGCCCTTGAATCGCATCCTGGATAAGGCGTACCCGACCATAGAAGAAAATACCAGCGTGAAACCGGTGTTGATAGTGGAAACAAACAAGCTGTTGATAAGCGCTCTTCCGATCGGGATCTTACTGACCATCGACACATAGTTGTCAAATGTAAACTCTGTAGGGAATAAAATCAGCTTCCCAATATCCTGCTCCGGCGATAGAGAAGCCATGATCATCCAGATAAAAGGATAGATGAAGCTGAGTGCTGCAGCAGTCAAAATCAGATAGAACAGTGTTTTTTTAATGATCTTCATCAATCTTCTTTCTCAATGAATTTCTTTTGCAGAACCACTACCAGGATGATCAGGAATGCAAAAAATACCCCAAGCGTTGCTGAATAGCCCATATGATAATACTCAAATGCCTGCTTATAAATATAAAGGACAGATGATAAGGTGCTGTTCAGCGGGCCCCCTCCTGTCATAATGTATGGTTCAATAAACAGGGAAAAGCCCCCTAGTGTCGACAATACCACCACCATAAAAATGGTCGGGTTGATCATGGGGACAGTGATCCTGGTAAATTTCTGCCAGTGAGAGGCCCCTTCCAGGTCGGCTGCCTCGTAGTATTGTTTTGGTACTGTCTGCAATCCAACCAGGAACAGTATCACATATAATCCGACATTCTTCCAGGTAGCCATCAATGCGATGGATATCATTGCCACATCCGGGTCGATCAGCCAGCCAACCTTGCCCAATCCAATGCTGATTAGAAGGCGGTTGATCACACCGGTATCATATGCGAAAAGCTGTTGCCATAAAATAGTTACGACAACACCGGAAACGACGAGAGGCATGAAAAAGGCAGCCCTGAAAAATCCGCGCATCCTGATCTTCTGGTTGAGAACTTCTGCAAGAGCAAGGGCAATGATGATCTGTAACGGGATATGAACGATCAGGAATTTCAGGGTATTCAGTATGGATATCCAGAATAAGCGGTCGCTGAAGATATGTTGCCAGTTCCCAAAACCGGTCCACTCCATGGGAGAAATAATATTCCATTTATGAAATGTCAACACCAGCGAAAAAACCACGGGAAAAGCCGTAAAGACAATGAGGTGAAACAGGTATGGAGATACCATCATGTAAGGAAGAAAATGCTTTTTTGTTCGTTTCATTATCCTGACATCAGAGTTTTACAGCCTTTTTTGTTATACGTGATGAAAAGTATTGGACTGTAGGACTTTAGGACTGTAGGACTGTAGGACTTTGACCCCATTCGAGTTTTTAAGAGTAACAATTTCCCATTCCTCCATTACATCCTACCATCTTACAGTCTTACCGTCTTACCGTCCTTTTTCGGCGTTAAAGTAATATTTTATTTTAACTCAAACGCCCCTCATCGAAAAATAATGAGCTTCTGAGTCAGTATCTCGTTTGATGTATGGAGATAAACCAGGTAAATACCCGGTGAAAGCGAAGCCAGGTTCAGGGTCTTATTGAGGGCGCCGTTTGCATCTGTAGTATAGTTGAATTCTCTGATAAGCAGGCCGGTGACAGACTTCAGGCCGATCTGTATATTCTCATGAGGATGGGTGCTGACAGCAATGTGCAAAATATCGTTTGCCGGATTCGGATAAACCATGAAGCGGGTATTTTGCCGTATGTTATTTTCAATTTCAGACAACTCTTCTTCATAGATCTCTTTGACCATTTCGCAGGGGATGCCATAATTATAGATCCTGACTTTATCCATGTTCCCCTTGTAGCCAAAACCAGCCATGCCGGGCAACGCCTGTCCGAATATTAGATCGTAGGTGGTATTATGGATCTTACCATCGAAATATTCCAGCGCATCTAACTCGCCATTAATATATAGCTGACAATCCCAGCCATTATACAAGCCGGCAAAATGAAACCATACATCCTGTTCCAGCAAAGATTCGGAGTCCAGGTCGATAATGCCGTTCTCCCCATTTAAGGTGAAGCGGAGCCGCTGTGCACCGATCGACACTTTCCACCTGTGCTGCCAGTTGCCATGGGAGACAGGATAAGCCTCATGGTCAAAAAACTGGGTGATATTCAACCAGCAGCTTATCGTGATGCCGTCTTGAAAGTTGAGATCAATTGTATTTGATACTTTTACATCTCCGATTGTATTAAAAGCAATAGCGTTTTGCGGGTTCCCATGCATGTCATCCACAAAAGAGCAGTTTGAAACCGTGCCGTTGTGCCCGAACCCACTGTAATCCCAGGCAGACCCGTTGAATTCGTACCTGGCCACCAGTTGTCCGGTCTGGCCTTGCCCGGGGTCATAGACCAGTACCTTGATGCTGTCTGATGCAAAAGCGCCCTCACTGTCAGTTACTTTACACGAAATATAATAATGCCCTTGTGTTGCCGGGGCATGGAATGTCACATGATCTCCGGAGCCTGTGACAGAACCTGCCTGGCTCAGCCATTCATAAGTAAGCGAATCGCCGTTGTTATCCGAAGCCACACAGGTCAGTTGGCTTGTCGCGTTCATTACAATAGCACGGGGATCAGCCCTGATTTCCTGTATCTCAGGAGGATAATTGATTTTCTCCACTACTTTTATAAGGATGGCTTTTTCATCGCTGAGTCCTCCCTCATCGATAACTACGCATCGAATCTCGTAAAAGCCGGCTGTGCCGGGCACCTCCCATAGCAGGACATCCCCTGATACTACCGGAGAACCTTCAACATACCACTGGTAACTCAGCTCCCCGGTTTCTTTATCGACAGCAGTACAATAAACAGGTGTTATGGTGTTGGTGAGCGCTACAGTATCT
>DAOWEV010000014.1 GCA_030638325.1 Bacteroidales bacterium | reverse complement strand
GCTTGCCGCCACCATCAATATGCTGATGGGAAGTGCATCAGCCAAATGGGCTATCCTTGCACCGGTTTTTATCCCAATGTTTATGATCATGGGTTATTCGCCGGAATTGTCTCAGGTTGTGTATCGTATCGGTGATAGTGTGACCAACGTGATCTCTCCTATGATGAGTTTCTTTGCCCTGATCATTGCTTTTGTCCAGAAATATGAACCAAAATCAGGCATAGGAACAATAATTGCTACCATGGTTCCCTATTCCATTGCTTTCCTGATCATATGGATTTTGCTTTTAGTGGTATGGCTGGTTTTGGGTATACCGCTTGGCCCGGATGCAGGAATTTACTATACACTGCCAAAATAAGAACAAGGAGATTGAGGATTAACAATTTAAGATTAACGATTAACGATTTAAGATTAACGATTAACGATTTAAGATTTATTGACCTTGACTAAAATAGGTTGACTTTTTTCTTTCTAAATTAAATAAATATTATTTATGTTGACTTTTTTCTTTTTTGCTTCTTTTTTCTTTTTGTTGAAAACTACCTTTTTTGTCAATAACTCATGATTCCATTGATATATCTGCATTTCAGGCCTGGAGTTTTCCTCCATATTTTGAACATGCTGTTCAAAGGCTTTTGGAGTCATCATATCCAGGTTTGAATGTGGGCGATAATCATTGTATAATCTCAGGATTTTTCCTGCTTGCCTTGCAAGGTTTTTCTCTTTCAGCTCAAATTCAAATAAGTACTCATATTTGATGCTACCTTGCAATCTCTCCACATATGCATTTTCCTGGGGCAATAAACACATGCTTGGTTTCATTTGTTTTTCCTTTATCAAGACCTTAAAATCTTTTGCAATATATTGACTCCCTCGATCTGAATGAAAAATACAATCCTGAATTTGAGTGCCTGATCTTACTTTTATTGCCTTTTTAAATGCTTTTACAAGCTCTTTGGACGACAAGCTTTTTGAGAGGTGTAATGCAAGTAGTTTTCGTGAGTAAACATCCTCTATACATACTCCATAGTAGTCTTTGCCTTCGATCTTTATGTAAAAGATATCACTTTGCCATACCTGGTTGATCCCGTTAATGATCTTGCCTTCAATTAAATTTGGATATACCTCAACACGCTGACTCCAGGTAGTTTTTATTGAACTTCGCTTGCGTTGCAGTCTAAATCCACTACTTAGTCCTATTCTTTCAAAAGCATCCCTGCCTACAGGAGGCTCTTTTGTAGTAGCAAAATACATTCGCCTGCATCCCATCTTTTTATGATCTTTCCTTATTTGTTTGATCATGCCAATAACTAGTTCTTCACGAATCATTCGTGTCTCCTGGCGTTTGTTATGACTCCAAAGGGCTTGCTTACTGATACCTGTTATAGTATACAACTCTTTCATGGGGTATCGGTGCTTAATCCCTTTAAAGATCCGGAACCATTCGAGGACATCTTTGATATGTTTTTTTTTAAATCAGTATGATGCTCCTTATCTGCTATATCAATTAACTTATTAAGCAAATCTATTTCCATTTGCTTTCTTCCTAAAGCTGCCTCGAGGTCTTTAATCCGTTGCTCCAGCTCCTTGCGCCGATATTGTTCACTCTTATGTTCCACAACCAAAACCTTGTTTTTATGCAAATATCGACTATATCTGTATAACCAATTATAAATTGTCTGATTGTATATACCATACTCCCGGCCCGCTTGTATTACTGTGCATGTACCCCTTTCAATATCACTGACTATTCGCTTTTTGAAATCATCGGAATAAACCTTACGCTGTCGAAGATAGGTTTTCTTTTTTTTTCTGCTCATAATTTGACCATTTTAAGTTATTTTTGGTCAACTTATTTCAGTCATGTACATTCAGTTACTTCTAAGATCGTTAATCGTGTTTCTTGCCTGCTCCGTAGCGAAGCATATCGGGGTTCATCATTCAAATTAGGATTACCTTATGGACAGGTTCTATTTAGTCTGTTGGAAACTGCACTGCCGGATAGTCGGCAATTACTGTCAGTGGTATATTGGCGTTAAACTGAAGGTTGATGGCTTCGATGAAAAAGTTAGCTATCACTGCATTCCCGGCCGGTGTCTTATGGATGCCATCCAGGGAAAAGATATTCCCTTTAACAAACTCGGTGTCGAATTCAATACCATCGAAGACATAACCATTCTCTGTAGCTTCTTTCAGTACTTTATTTATATTAACAAATCCAACCGATTGATCTACTGCGATCTCAAAGATCTTTGTATTGTAGTCAGTTATAGCAGTATTAATTTCTGTAATTTCGTTCTGATCCAATACGAAAGATGCCGGTACGGGCACCTGGCTTCCCCATCCGCTGCATTTGATTGAATCCTGCGGGATGGATAATAATATTTTCTCGTCACTTTTTATCTGCCGCAAACCCCAGGGGAGGCTGGCATCAACAATAACCAGCGGGTTCGGTCCAACGGAGAAATATATGGTATCAGTGCTGCCGGCACCTATGATGATCTGATTTAAAGGAGCATAAGCTGCATTTAATACGGCGGCATCGCCCTGTTCCTGGATTACCAGGGCATTATAAGGAACAGTGTTGAAAAATGCTGTGTTGAGTGGATCAGGAAGGTTGGCTACAACCCCCTTGGCGCCATTGGCCAGCAATATATTCAATGTAGCCATATAAGCTTGCTCAAATAAACTGATGGGTGTTATTATTTCTCCTTCCCCTCCTGCAAGTGCAAAATCAAGAATATCGTTATTTCCCAGCCAGAGTGTGAAAAAGGTAGCATTCACCGGTGCGATCTCGTCAATAACAGCACTGGTTGGTAAAGACATGAACCGTCCGTAATAAGGATTCAGAGTGCCATAACCCGGAACGGCCATGTGGATGGCTTTAATACCCGGAACGCCGATGTTATTGAAAGGCCCCTGATCAGCAACTGAAGCAAGGTTGGCAGGATCTATCTGATCACTTGCCAGCACAGGGCCCAGGGAGATCACACCCTTGCAGTCTTCCGTATATCCCAGTACCAGCTTGGTTACCGGTGTTATACCACGAAACCCCACGCCGTTGTCGTCGACCATAAGAGGCTGTTTAAAGTCACCGCCTCCAACGCTTTTGAATTGGCCTGCAAGGATATTGGGCAGGGAATACTCCTGTCCGGACTTATACAAGGCCCCGTCAGCATATCCTGCAGTCAGAGAGTTGCCTACTGCAATATACCTGCTGAAATCGGCATTACCTGAAGCTGGAGCGAACTCTTCAATAGTTGGCTTACAAGCATTCAGCAAGGCCAGAATAATAACTGAATAGAATATATATCTGTATTTCATGATGCTAATTTGTTAGATTAAAAATTATAGCTTAACCCAATACCCGGGATGAATGTTACTGTTTTATAGGTGCCTGAGAAGTTGGCAGGGTCATAACTCTTATCAGCTTCCATGCCGAACAACTGAAGGTATGAAAGATCAATACTCAGACCTTTCACCGGTACAATACTAACGCCAAGGGTCAAACCTACTGTATTCAGACTGACCGTTTCAGGAGTAAAATATTGCTCATTGGTAGGGGTCGGGTCATAATAGGCACCCGCCCTGAAAGAGAACATCTCGTTCAAATTAAATTCTGCCCCTATTCTTGGAAGGACAGAGTTTTTATAAATCCGGGGATTGCTGGAATCAAGCAGATCACCACTTTCCTCGAAGGTGAAGATCAAAGAATCATAGACACCCCAGAACACCCAGTTAATTTCAAAAGCTATCAGCCACTTTTCGGTGATATCTATGGAAACCCCGAAGTCAAGGTTCGCCGGTAACGGAAGTTCTGCACTGAATTTATTTTCTGGAGGAATGGTAGTTGCCAATGAGGAAGGGATGTTAAAATTTGCATCTCCATCTTCTACCTTCATGATAATTTTTGACCGGTAGTCGATACCTATATTAACGCCTTCAACCGGGCGGTAAAAGACCCCGATATTAAAACCGATGTTGCTGCCTGATCCTTTGAGGCTGACATCGGAGTTGGTATTATAATATAAAGCCTTGTTGATCTCCACATTACCGATTGCATAAACAAATCCGGCGCCGATACCGAATTTATCTTTTACCTGGTATGAAATGGTGGGTTGTATAAAGATCGCACTCAACGAAATATTCTGGATAAGATACCTGCCTGCCCAGTCATCGTTCCATACCACCGAATTTCCAAAAGGAGTATAAGCGCCAAGCCCTACGGCAAAACTGTTGTTGATTTTCCAGCTACCATAAGCGTAAAATGGGGTTCCCATGGGACTGTCTGTATATGCCTGATAATCTGTGGCAGACTTTTGAAAAACAGCCTTACCCATAATGCCACTGACTCCGGCTGAAAAACTGAATTTCTCAGGAACCAGTGCAAGTGCCCCGGGATTATAAAATATGGAACTAGCGCCATAGGTGAATGGCGTTCCGATCAAACCAATTCCGGTCTGCTTCTGTCCTTGCAGCCTTACCTGATAACCGCCCCCGAAAGCTGACCAGGAGAGTAAAGTAAGGGTTACAATCGTAACAATAAGTTTCTTCATGAATTTTTTGATTTTTTTATTTGGCGCGCAAGATAGTTATTTTTTTGATAGAGACGCATGATCATGCGTCTCAACAGTGATTAAAATGGCCGTGCGTCTCTACTGGTTGAATAATTAATGTAATAATTTTGGAGAAAAGCGAATTATTTCATAATTTTATCCATTGAAAGATACTAAATCAATTACGAATTAGGAATTACGAATTAGGAATTGAAACCGCTATGCGGGAATTAATTGGTTGTTACAAGTTACAGGTTACAGGTTGCAAGTTGAGAACCTGCAACTTGCAACCAGCAACAAAAAACAGACAACATGTTGGTTAGTTTTGCGAATTAAGTGCCTATAATACATTTATAAAACTTCTCGTGAATGGATATGGGGTAAGTATAATAGATATCGCTGGTATGTACGGGCGAATTGTAAGTAATTAAAAATTAAAGCATTATGGCAAAGCAGTTTTCAAAATCAGAATGGAAAGAGATCTGGACAGAGTTGGAGAAGGATCCGGGCAAATATGGCTTTCCCGAACGGGTTTACGGTTCGGTGGTAACAGGTTCCTTCAATATCCGGAAACTCGGGTCTTCCAGAAAACGAAATGCGGAAACCTGGGATTTTCTTGCTCATGTGTGCAAGCATTTCGATCTTATAGCAGTGCAGGAGGTAATGGATGACCTGAGTGGCCTGAACCTTCTAATGGAAAAAATCGGGCCTGAGTTCGGATTGATCGTTTCAGACAAGACGGGGAGCTTTCCCGGCGACAAGGGATTGGGAGAGCGCCTGGCATTTATCTTTCGGTGGTCGGTATTGAAGAGAGGAGAAGTGGTTTCGGATATAACCTATGACCGCAGTAAAGTGTCTGAGATATTATTCGAAAACCTGGATGCGTTTACCAAGGCTAAAGATGATTATGTGAAGAGTATGAAAAAGTTCGAAACAGGGAAGCGAAAAACGAAACCAAAACTCAAGATGCCAATGTTCCTTTCTTTTATCAGGCAGCCGTTTTGTGTCAGTTTTAAGATAGTGGGACATCCCGATACTCAGCCTTACCGCTTTATGGCGGTGAATGCCCATTTGATCTTTGGGACTCCTGATGAACGCAGAAAGGAGTTCGAAGCGCTCATGGAATGGATAAACAGCCGGGTGAAACAAGTCGAAAAGACCTATTATCCCAACTTTATGCTGATGGGTGACCTGAACCTGAAATACGATGACCCTGAAGCTGATTTCAAAGAGATCGAAGACTATCTGAAGTCATTCGACAACGAGGCAGGTGAACAGGTGCACGTAAACTTTCCATTTCTGGATATACATCCGGGGCAGCCTAAACAGTTCACCTCAAACGTGAAGCAGACCCAGCGATACGATCAGATCGGGTTATTCTTCCGGGAAGCAGGATTGCCGACTCATTTGGATAATGAAAAAATGGGTGATAGCGAAAAGGGCCCCGACTTCGGAGTGTTCAACTTCACCGAGTTGTTTTGCCAGGCCCTGAAAGGAAAGAGTTATGCTTCATTGTCGAAAGAGGAGCAGGACGATTTCATAGCCCACTACGAACACAAGGTAAGCGACCATATGCCGCTATGGCTGAGGCTGCCGTTGCCTGAAAGTAAAATTCCATCCAGTGATTTTTGAATTATTCTTCAATAAATTATGAATTTTCAACTTTAATTTACAATGCAAAACAAGGGTTGAGATTTTATTTAACCACAAAGTCGCACTAAGGATGTCACAATACCGATTACTATCGGTATCACAAAGTATCAAAGAAAAAATTTGATTCTTATGACTATAGAAAATATTTCAAATGGCACAAATACTCACTTATTTGGAACTTTCTGGGCGTAAATTTGGCTTATTGGCAAACTATACCCAGGAATTTGAAAGATGGTATTAACGGGTAGTTTTTTAATCCTTAGTGTGACTTTGTGACATCCTTAGTGCGCCTTTGTGGTAAAAAAAAGTATATTTCAGGACAAGACAAATAGTTCATTATTCGATTTTCGGTGTTCATTATTCATTATTCAAAATGCAATAATTTCATTTAACCAACAAACATCTTTAATTAACTGAAAATAAAACAAAGAGTCAGGAGTTCTGATCTTAGAACAAGCTGGTATACCCGAAATGTATCTTCGCTGATTTTAGTTCTATGGGATTATCAAATTGTTTCCCCATGGCATAATAGACTGAAAATATTCCGGCCCCTGTCTGAAAACTTAATCCTGCACCAAAACCCCAGGGCAGGTCAGAAAAATCCTCATTAACTGTATGCTTCTCGTAATAAGCGCCATTCCAGAATATTGAAAAGTAAGAGTTCTGCTCAAATACATAGCGTAATTCAATATTCAGTATAGAATACAGGGAGGCATAAATAGACTCTTCGTCAAAGCCTCGTAATGTTTTTAATCCACCTATCCGGTATAACTCATTTTCAAACAGGTCTTCGTTTTCAATAAAAGCGTTTCGTGTACTCAATAATAAAGTCATGCGTTTGAACATGGGTAAATAAAAACTAATATCAAGCCCGGCTTTGTATATGTTATTATTCAATTCAAGACTGTCATATAACTCCGGATTTATATTGGGATTTTTTTCGATTTTCTTATTGCCAAATGACCCGGAAGCCAGAATATGAAATCCTCTTGTGGGATTAAAACGATAGTCAAGCGCTGACATATAGTACTCAAGGCCGTAATTAGAGGAAACAATATCAGCATAAGGAGGAAGTGTAGTGATATTATCCATGCCTGAAGTGCTGAGGAGAGAAGAGTTGATAGCATCGTAATATACTTTGATGTAATTATCTGAGTTTAAGTGATATTGGACTCCTATTTTGTTGTTCAGGGTAAGGTAGGAAGTGTCTTGTTTTAAAAGCCAGAACTTATAATCAATGCCGAAGGGGGTTGAGAAAAGAAATGGGAAAACAAAGTTCAGGCGCAGGTCCTGGGAGAGTGGCTGGGTCTTACGCCAGTTGAAATCCAATAGCTCGCCCCGGTTTAGCATATTTATCAGTTTAAGCTTTACATCACCGGTAATCAGCAACTTCCCTGTATTTTGATCATTGGGTGCAATGCCGATGATACCATCAAACTGACTGGCTTTCTTTTTGTCAAGGTAAAGAATAATGACTGCTTTATCTTTTGTGAACCCGATCTCGAAAGGCTTAATCTCCTGTACGAAAGAAATATTTTTGATCTTTTGTCTGATCTTCATGATCCTGGACTCATTATATACCTGTCCGGGTTTTATTTCCAGGTAATTATATAGATAAACAGGTTTTATTTTAGAGCTTCCTTTGATCCGGATACTGTCAATGACTATAAAATTATTCTTTTCGAGCCTAAGTGCAGCGAATATGGTGTCGTTTTTGATCCTTATACTATCCAGTTTTACAAAGGCAAACGGATACCCATGGTTTTCGCTATATTTAAGGAGTCGTTCATTGAGGTTGCTGATCTCCTCGAGTGAAAACGGACTATTTCTGAATAATTTGTCTTTAAACCCGGATGCATCCAGTATAAAAGGCTCAACATTTCCAGGTTCCAGGTATGCCAGGGTATATTTTAGCCCCCGGCAGAGGTAAGCGTTTGCCTGAAGAGAATCATAATGGATCGAGTCAAAACTTGCAGCGATATATCCATTGCCGATAAGATCCCGAAGTATACGGTTCAGTTCATCATTGAGGGATTTCAGGTCTTTAAATTTGCTCTGATGTTTAATATCATAGATTTGAGAGGTGTCCGCAACGGGTATAAGCTTTAGCTCATAGCTTTTCTGTGCAGGTAGAAGCTGGTGAGAAAAAAACAGTAATATTAGAAGTATTTTTTTGATATGATGCAAAGTCAGGCCTCTTTTTAGGTAATCAGAACCTCTTACATGAACGAAAATGGCTTCGGATTATTCTATGCTCCAGTCTATCTGCCGGAGTCCCAGGTCCTGTAATATCCCATTTGCTCCGGAAAAATGCTTGCATCCGAAAAAGCCTTTGCTGGCAGATAGGGGGGAGGGGTGTGCAGCCATCAGGACATGATGCTTGTCCGTATCGATAAGGGATTTCTTTGCACCCGCATAATTCCCCCAAAGTATGAAGATGATGTTCTCACGTTTATCTGAAAGTTCCCTGATAACAGCATCGGTGAATGTTTCCCATCCTTTCGTTTGATGTGAACCGGCCTGGTTTGCCCTTACCGTGAGGGTGGCATTGAGCAGGAACACACCTTGCCTTGCCCATTTCGTCAAATTTCCATTGTCCGGAACAGGAATGCCCAGGTCGTCATTGATCTCTTTAAAAATATTAAGCAGGGAAGGTGGTTTAGGCACCCCCGGCGGAACAGAAAAACACAAGCCATGTGCCTGCCCTGGCCCATGATATGGATCCTGTCCAAGAATAACGATCTTGACCTTGTTGAACGGGGTTGCATTAAATGCCGCGAACATTTCAGGGCCGGGCGGATAAATTGTATAAGCTTTCTTTTCTTCAACAAGAAACTCCTTGAGGCTGGTAAAGGAATCCGAGGTGAATTCATCCCGGAGCACTTCCAGCCACCTGCCTTCCATCTGTGGTCTTATGTGAGCCATTTGTTAAAAATATAAGTGAAATGATAAAAGTAAACAAAATAATGCAAAAGCAATCAATCAACCACACAGAGCCAAATTTGCACACACAGGCAATATATTTTCAATTTTACTGTTATCTTAGGTAAAATAAATTTACTTTTGTACTTTAACGTGTTTGAGAGATAAAATCAATTACAGAATAATTATGAAACGGGTATTGATTGTTTTGGCAGCAGTAGTTCTGATTGTACTTGCAGCAACTTCCTGTACATCAACGCAGGATTGCCCTGCATACGGGGAAGTACACAGGTACCAGATTGAACAAAAATATTAGGCAAGATCGATCTTGTTACTCCCGGACATTTCCGGGATATATTTTTCTTTTCATTCAATAAGGCCTAAGTGTAATTTTATGCGTTTGGTCACTTTCATATTGCTTATCATTTTTTCAGGGATTGCTTTTAGTTTTTCTGGTTATGCTCAGAAAGATTATGAAGTTGACTCTATCAGTGAAAGGATTCTCTTAAAAAAAGAATATAGCGGCGGGATACTCCTGCATAATCTTGGTATGGGTGTACGATTCAGAAAAGCTAAGAACAAAAGTTTTTTTGTATCGAGGATACTGGAAATTGAGTTAGTCAGTATGAAACATCCGAAGCAGATCAAGGTAGTAAATCCATACTATTTTAATGCCAGAAGTTACGTTTATGGCAAGCTTAACCATGTTTATATGCTAAGAGCCGGGTATGGAAGGAAAAGGCTGCTGAACAGAAAGCCTTACTGGGGTGGAGTTGAACTGCGGGTTATTTATCTCGGAGGTGTTGCACTGGCCTTTGCCAAGCCTGTATACCTGTATTTCTGGGATGACAATTATATCACCCTCAAAGATGAAAGATACGACCCGGATAATCCTTATCATACCCCTGAGTATATTTATGGCAGGGCGCCATACCTCGAGGGTTTCAGTGAAACAAGCGTTTATCCCGGGCTTTATTTAAAAGCCGGGCTGAACTTTGAGTATGGGCCATACAACACCAAGATCCGGGCGCTGGAAGCTGGCGCCACAGCAGAATTTTACCCTTCAGCCATTCCTATGATGGCCTATAATCCAGCCCATAATTTCTTTTTTACCTTTTATATCAGTTTTCAATTTGGGAAAAGATATAATTGAGAGCTTAGAGTTGAGAGTTGAGAGTTGAGAGAAGTCGGAAGTCGGAAGTCCGAAGTCGGAAGTCGGAAGACGGAAGACTGAAGATGTAAGAGTTGAAAGTTGAAAGTTGAAGGTTGAAAGTTAGGTTATAATTAAGAATAAGTCGAAAAAAAAATTATGATGTAAGGTATTTAAACACTATGCATATTTTGCAAAATGCAAACACTTTTCAACTTTATAACTTTCAACTTTATAACTTTATAACTTTCAGCTTTATAACTTTCAACTCTGCTTACCGGATAACCAGTTTTCTGACAACGCTTGAAACCTTGTTGTCAAGTTTCAGGAAGTAAACACCTTTTGGAAGGTTTTTTACATTGATCTCCTGTTTTTTTATGCTGGAATCAAATGCTATCTCTTCAGAAACCAACTCTTTGCCGAGAAGATCAGTTATAGAAAGTGTGATGTTCAAAGCTTCCCGGGCCTCCATATTAACATAGATAACATCAGTTGCCGGGTTTGGGTAAATGCTCAGGTACAGACTTTTATCATTCAGGTCTTCAATGCCAACCGGGGGCACAGTGGTAAATGACCATGTGGCGCTCCAGCTTGTTGAATCAAGGCCGTTTATAGCCCTGACCCTCCAGAAGTATTCGGTTCCTTTGGCAAGTATAACCGGAACAATGATATCCGATTCATCGTATGGTACTGACTGGTCTACCAACGGGTTTGAAAAACCATTATCTGTATCTATTTGTAAAGAATATTCTGATATTCCTGTAATCTCTTCCCAGACAAGTTTTGGAGTCAGTGGCAGATCCACGGCGCCATTCTCAGGACTACTCAGGTATACAGTTCCGATTGTTTCCAATGTCCAGACTTCAGACCATGCTGAGGTATCACTACTGTTCCTGGCCAGCGCCTTCCAGTAATAAAGCTTATCGAACATAAGTAATTCTGCTTCAACTTCTTTTTCTTCTGTTTCCAGGTGAACAGGATTGGAAAATGCAGGATCAGAATCAATATATATTTCATAGATGATATTATCAGATAATTTCTTCCATTTAAAAATTACGTCCAGATTATTGTCACTACTTCCGTTATCCGGATCGGTTAGCTCAGGTGCAGCGACCGTAATGAAAGATTTTGGGGCTGACCAGAGTGAAGTATCCTGTGAGTGCCGTGCCCTCATGCGCCAATAGTAATGAACGCCGAACAGCAGGTTTTCTACATCCAGTGACGTTTCTGTTCCCTCAACACTGCGGATCACAGCCATGGGGCTGTTAAAAGCGTCATCCGAATATTGTAACATGACTCCATCTTCACCAACTGCCATTCCGGTATTATTAAAGAAAGAGATACCCTTCAATACCTGCATGGTTCCACTGGTCGGATTATACCAGCCGTTGCCATCAAAAAAGACCATGATTCCGGCTTTTCCAACTCCCCAGCCAAATGACTCATTCGGAATTGACAGGTCAAAGATGTCTTTCGTTGTTACGGCAGGTTCATAAACAGACCATGAGCCATCTTTATATTGTATGATGGTACCACCTTTGCCGGCCGCCCATCCATTATTATTATCGTAAAATGCCACGGCAAACATATCTTTTGGCGTTCCCGTTTCCTGGTCGGTCCATGCCGATCCGTCATAATACACAACAGTTCCTGTTTTTCCAACAGCCCAGCCATTGTTCTCATCATTGAACCAGACTGCGTTCATATCTTTAGTTGTACCACTTGTCTGGCTTGCCCAGGCGGTGCCATCATAATGGATGATAACCCCACCTTTGGCCACCGCCCAACCGGCAGTGTTGCTGACAAAATTCAATCCATTGATATCTTTGGTTGTGCCACTTTCCTGTGCAGCCCAGGTACTTCCGTCATAATAAAGGATGGTTCCGCTTTTTCCGGCGGCCCACCCGTTATTGACATCAAGGAAGAATACCGACAGCAGGTCCTTGGTAGTGCCACTTTCCTGCTCTGTCCATTCTGTTCCATTGTGAAACAGGATCAGCCCGCCTTTACCAACAGCCCATAAAGAGGTGTCATCAACAATGAAAACATCAAACAGGTCATCTGTTGTAAAACCTGAAATATCATTCCAGTAATAAACACTGTCGAATTGATAATCATAGTATGTGATCCCGGTAACCTCATTCCATTCCAGTGTCACAGAAGTGTTTTGATTGGAAACATCAGTCGGTTTTTTAAGCGTAAAGGAGTACATAACCTTAAATGACCATATTTCTGACCAGTCTGATGTTTCGTTACCTATCCTGGCCATGACCTTCCAGTAATAGGTCTGTCCAAATATGAGCTCATTCATCTGTATCCCGGAAAGCAATTCGGTTTCAAACACCATTGGATTTGTAAAATCAGGTGTTATATCAACCTGGATATCATAATTTACTATGAGTGATCCTCCTGATACTGCATTCCAGCTCAACACCACATCAGGCATCAGGCCTGCTCCCATATTTTCGGGCGATACCAGCTCCGGAGTATGAACACGGATCTGTGCAGAAACACTGAATAATGCAATGAACAGAAAGAAAGAAATACTGGTAAATATCTTTTTCATCTTAGAAATGTTTAATTAGTTTTCAAAATATGATGTTTAAAAAATGATCAACTTGGATGAAGAGCCGGATTTGCCCCTGATAACCTGAAATATATATGTGCCTGTAGTCAGATCGCTGCAATTAACCCGGATTTCATGTTTTCCTTTCGGCATGCTGCCCTGATCTGCTTGTTTAATTAGCTGCCCGTTCAGGTTGTAAATATTGAATGTGACACTCACAGTAGATTCGTTTTCCAGGGATACGACTACCTGATCACCGGCCGGGTTTGGATAAAGCTCAAAGTCTGCCTGGTTGGCTAAGCCGGGGAAAAGTTCATTTATGCCGACAGGTTTCTGGAATTCATTCAGCGACATCAGGCCTCTGCCATAAGTGGCTCCATAGATGACTCCATAATTATCCACTCCGTACCATATTTCATCATCCCCACCGCTGATAAAAATAGTATCGTTTGCTTTCCGCAGGGTTTGTTGTTTCAGCATCATTACAGGAACTTTGCCAAAGCCACCGTTTTGAGAAGTCCATACAGGACTGCCGGAACCGGCATTCTCAGAAACATAAATACCGTATTCAGTACCAATGATAACGAGGTTATTATTTGGGTCCATTTCAATCAGCGAAGCGTAAGCCGGCATCCGGGGTAATCCACCATTCTCCGGGTCTCCCATAATAGAATGAAACTCAGGATTATCGCTTAAAGCGTTATCAGTCATATAAACATAGTGTTCATTTCCGTAATTTGCCAGCGTGATGACCACCCTGTCAGCGTTATTTGGATCAACTGCCACCGAAGTGATGACCTGTGTGATCTCATCGCTGGTTCCCGGAAGATAAACAGGAATACGATAGGTGGAGATAATGCAATATGGACTTTTTACATCAGCCCGGTCGTAATCATAGGCAGACGCAATATTTGACATGCGGTACAGTTTTCCTTCCTGGGTTCCCACAAACAGGAAGTTTGCATCAGAAGAATAAGCCATACTTTGAGGTTTCCCTTCAATACCGCTATGATCTTTATCAGAGATCACAAACCATTCGGGATCAACATTAAAACGCAGCACGTCTTTTGTCATCAGCACCTGGTCTTCACCGCCAATAAAGAATTTTGACGATATCGGATCATAGACTAAAACGGTATCAAGTTCCGTTGCTGGCTCGGTGAAAGTATGTTGGAAAGGCCGCCCCATAGTGCTGCTTGCGACCCACCAGGTTTCCCCAACCGCAATATCCGTTGGAGGTATAAATTCAGCAGAGTCACCGCTCACGGGATCGTCAAAGGATTCCCACAGGGCAAAAGGAGAAAGAAACAGATTACTGCTGTATTGATCATCAAACATATTGGGTGACCAGTCGGGAAAGCCGCCATATTCATTTCTTCTTACAAAGGTTTCAATATTTCCGTCTTTTGCCGGGTGCGGGGTTCTTGAATACATGACAGCAGAAGGGTAGATGATAGAGTAATTAATATAACCTCCTGTTTTACCGTCAGTAAAAAGAAATGGCGTAACCCATATGTCCCAGCCTCTGTCAGGGTCACTGGTAAAACTAAAGCCATTAACAATGGAGCCAACATCCTGGGCTCCGCCTCCAATTATATCATCAGTAGCAGTATAAGTAACGGTATAGAACTGCGACCCTAAATAATTCTTATTTTTGAGATTGAATTCAATATCGGTTCCACTCATTGTTCCGGCGGAAATTCCCCCATTTGTTCCAACCAGGAAAGTGTTATTGTTATCAGGTTTGAATAAGTAAGCATGCTGCCCTTCAAAAAGAAACTGGGTTTGGAGCCAGTTAATGTTGGTGCTTCTGGACCTGAGTGCCCAGTTGAACAATCCCTCCTCATCAACCTTTGTGCCTTCCCAGGTATCAATCCCTCCCAGCAGGATACGGTCAGGGTCATTCGGGAACACCTGTATGGCGCAGCTATAGAGGCCGACCCCGTCACTGGTGTTTGATCCGGTATTAAAAATATTGAAATTTGAGCTTCCCCCGGGCCCGATAATATACCAGGTAAATCCTTTGTCGTTGGAACGGTATACATTGAACAACGCGCCCTGGCGTGATACGACAACAGCATAAATTATATTCGGATCGGTAGGCGCTATGGCAAATTCTATCCTGCCGACACCATCGTTGGGAAGGTCGTAGGTAGAATCAGTGGAATGCAGCACAAAGTTAGATGCGTTTCCGTCAGGTGAAACATAACAAAGGTTGTCGACTACTGTAACGATGGATCCGTCAGGGCCGATTTTAACATCCTGTGAATTGGCAGACAACTCTTCTCCGAGGTTGGTCATAGTTAGTTGCCATGTGTTTCCCCCGTCGGTGGAATATTTCAATCCTGTATTTGTGGAAGTGAAAACCCTCTCAATATCGGCCGCCAGTTCATTTACGAAGACCCAGTCTTCTTCTCCCGGTTGGGTAGATGCCAGTTGCGTAAATGTTTGTCCATCTGTAGATTTCCAGATCCCGGAGCCTATGAATCCACCACTATATCCCCAATCGCCAAGAAGGATATATTCCTCAACAGTAAATCCTTCTCCTGTACCTGCATAAATGACCCCGCTGGCAGTCTGGGTCAGGCAGCTTACATGAAGGTTAGCGTTATTTTCATTGATTTTATACCAATTGTCGCTCATATCATCAGATTTAAAAAGGCCTCCCATGACACTGCCGGCAAAAACCGTATTGCCTGTTTCATCCTGATTGTCAAATAACAGAGCCCTTGTTCTTCCGCCCAGGTTATTCGGGCCTCTCTCTTTCCAATTAAATTCAAAAGACCTGCCAGGATTGTTCATGGCGTTACCGGCAACTTGCTGTCTGGCCAACAGCACATCTGACAGATTGATCTGGCCAGTACCCTGATTTGCTTTTAACATGCTTAGATATTGAAGGGGGGTTTTTGTTGAAGTTGGTTTTTTCCCTTCATCAATGAGAGCTGCAGAGATAAAGATGACAGCAAATCCAATTGTTAAAATGAAAAGGACAAAGTGTAAAAGTCTGTTCTTCATATCAGTATGATTTGATTTTTAGAAAAATTCAAAATTTGATTAAGAGGCACAAGTTACATCTTTTTTATATATGTGCAAGAAAGTGCAATTAAATTTTCAACAAAATAGCTAATTCATTAAGTAACACAAAGATAAGCTTAATAAAAAAAATCCAAGTTGCAATCAGTTTTCGGTAATTAATAGTAAGTAAACGGTGAGAGTTGAGAGATGAGAGATGAGAGTTGGAAGACCGAATACGGAAGTCCGAAGACCGAAGACTGAAGACGGGAGAGACTAAGGGACTAAGGGACTAAGGGACTAAGAGACTAAGGGACTAAGGGACTAAGGGACTAAGGGACTAAGGGACTAAGGGACTAAGAGACTAAGGGACTGAGAGATTAAGAGAATGAGGGACTAAGGGACTGAGAGAGAGATGAGAAATGAGAGTTGAAATGATGGGTTCAGATGGTTTTAAAAGCAGTGTTCCTGACCCAGCCGACGCTGCCGTCTGCAATCCTGATCTCACTCCAGCCTTCCACATGGTCGGATATTTTAACTTTTGTTCCTTCATGGATTACAAAAAGATCCACACTTCCTTCACTCGGAGAACTCTTAACAGTTACGGTTGGGGTAAAAACAATGGCTTCATTATGTTGTGTATATTGATTGTATTTCTGGATGGCAATCGTAAATGAGATCACGGTAATCAGTAACATAAATATGCCTGTCCAGAAGGTCCCCTTCCGAAGGAAGATGGATCCCGACAAAAAGAATACCAGGGCCATTAAAAGGGAAATTACAAATGCTGTAATGCCGGATACAGCCCACGTATCCACAGAAAATAGTTCTTTTAACTGGTTCCACCACTGCTTCAGGAAGAATTCCGGAACGGCCTCAATCTTGTCGATGATCCTGCTGTTTGCCAGGCTCAGATTATAATTGATGTCCTCGTTTTTCGGAGCTATTTTTCTGGCTTTTTCATAATAGAGGATAGCCGCTGGCATATCATTCAACTTGAACAATGAATTTCCAAGATTATAATACAATTCCGCTGATTCATATCCTGATCCAATGACTTTTTCATAACTTTCCACAGCATCATTGTAAAGTCCTTCATTGTATGCCAGGTTTCCTTTTATGATCAGCGAATCATTGGACCCAAACAGAACAACAGTCTGCAGGAAAAGGATCAATATAAATAATTCTCGTTTCATCATAATATTAAAAGGCACTACTATTTTAATTCATTTTCAATTTTACTGATGATACTCAAGGCCTGCAAATAGATTTCATTCATTTTCAGGCTACTGTCACCCGGCGCAAACCTTGCATACTCACAATTATTCAGAACTTCCTGAAAAGCCATTATAGTACCTTCCGGTACATTCGTTTTTTTGAGGTGACTGCTCACAGATTCCATGGATAATGCTGAAAGCGGAATATTGAATTTATCGCTGAGATATCCCCATAATGCTCTTGAAATTTCGATGTAAAATTCACCGGATTGATTGTTTTTCAGGTATTTATTTGCCTTTTTGAGACTCTTTCTTGCAACCCTGGTAGCCTTTTTGTTTTTCATCAGTCTGACGTTGCTTTTTCTTCTTGCCATATAACGCCATATTACGAGAGTGCTTATAAAAACTGTTAGTGGAATAAGTAGCAGCAGATAAAACAAGGTGGATCTGAAAAAGAAAACATTGATACCCGTCAGGGCAAAGGGATAACTTTTTATATGCCTGATATCACTCCCGATGAACTGAATATCTTTCTGACTGATACCACTATAAGTAATGGTAGTGGCAGACTTATCACTTTTCTCAACGTGAAAGTTAAATTCCGGGGTAGTAAGCCTCACATAATCACGCTTTTTGGGATCGAAATATATGAACCTGGAGGGTTTTATCCTGAAATCTCCTGCATTTCTGGGAATGATCAGATATTCAAAAGTTCTTGTCCCTGAAATGCCGGATGACCTCTTATTGATCCGGTTTGATATTTTCGGATCATAAACTTCAAAATCAGGAGGAAAATCAAATGCTAATTCATCAATCAGTTCAATATTTCCACTGCCCGAGATGGTCACCTGCAGGTTGATGGCCTCATTCGCTTTCAGGCTTGTCCGGTCGACTTCCGTTTTCAGCTTGTATGATCCGACTGCTCCATTGAAATCAGCAGGTTTGTTATTCAAGGGAAGAGGTTTAACATTGATCTTAACTGAATTTGAGCTTAATTTCAACTGGACATTCCTCATGTTTCTGCTGAAGAAAGGGTCATTGAAGAAACTATCGAAAAATGGATCCCGTTGTTGGGTGGCTTGAGTTTTTACCTGGGCAAGGCAATTAAGTTGCATGGGCTCAATCTCGATCTTTCCGCTCCGCTGCGGAAAAAGGGCGATCTTTCGCATGTCGGCTACCACATATTGTTCGCCGTTGATCACTTCATTATGTTGCTGCATACGATCATTGTTCTCAAGCAGGTCTTTGTACCAGAATCCCGGGAAAGAGGATAGCTTTTCAACGCTTATCTGGGAGATCGGCAGCCGGGTATAGATCTTATAGGTAATGATCACCTGTTCTCCCTGGAATGGATTTTTTTTGTCGATAATGGCTTTTATGAAGACATCATCATTATTAATTCCCTGCTGATTCCCGGATTGAGACGCGCTCCCCCCGGTAGCTTTTTGGGAAGATTTAATGACATTGATGGTGAGCGTATTTGACTGGATTTTTTTGCCATTGACAATTATACCGGCCGAAGGAATTTTATACTCACCAGGCTTTGTGGCTTGAAGATAATAGGTATAGGAGACCTCATATGATTGTGTCACCCTCCCGTTCACGATAGAATAGCTTTGATTGGTAGATGAATTGGGCCCGCTGAGTACCCTGAACCCATCGAATTTCGGAGCAGAAAATCCGGACCCCTGCCCGTTCACAGTATATACCAATCGAAATTGTTCCCCCTCCCGGACGTTGTTTTTTGCGGATGCAGTAAATACTACGTCCTGGGCATTCAGGCTGTGAAAAACTGCCGGTAAAAGCAGCAGAACCAGGAAGCAGCTTATGTATTTAGTTAACATCTTTATCTAAAAGAGGATTCAAAATTAATAATTATAATGGCTTCATTTTACCAGTCGATCTCCCTTTTTCCGGTAGAAGCAGCTTTCACTTTTGCTTTTTTGAGATTTTCCATCGTTTCTTTTTCATCATTTTTCAGGGCTTCCAGTATGCGTTCGGCATCTTCCTTTGATATTTCCTGGGGCTGTGGCTGTTGCTGCTGGTCTTTTTTCTGCTGCTCCTGCTGCTCCTGTTGATCCTGCTTTTCCTGTTCGTTTTGTTCCTGTTCCTGCTCCTGGTCCTGTTTTTGATCTTTGTTTTGGTCCTGGTTTTGATCCTGATCCTGGTTTTGTTGTTGCTGCTGTTGCTCACGAAGCAGGTTTTGTGCGTAGGCCAGGTTATATTTGGCTTCCTCATCCCTGGGGTCAAGCCTCAACGAACTCTTAAAAGCTTCGATGCTTGCCGGCAGGCTTTGCTGAACCTGTTGGGTGGTATCCTGTGAGAGCTTCAGCAGTGAATTTCCCAGGTTATAATAAGTCTGAGCCCGCGTTTCTTTATCCAGGTCAAGATCTTTCAGGGAATCAAAAGCAATTGCTGCCTGGTCATAGATTTCCTGTTTGTACCAGGCATCACCCAGGTTGAAAGCCCCTTTAAATGTGGGGTCTTTTGTATCCATCGACTTCAGGTATAACACCCCGGCTTCTTTGTAATTACCTTCTTCGTACTGATTATTGCCTCTTCTGATCAGTTTGTTTTCCTGCTGCCCGTATAGCAATGAGCTTACGAACAATATGGATAATATGAATGGAAGTCTGTACATGTCTGAATTATCTTGAAAACAATTTGATTTTAGCAGCTAATTTACTTTTTCTTTCAAAAATTAAAAACTCCAGGATCAGTAAGAATATTGCGAATCCTATAAAATACTGGAAACGATCTTCATAATCCGAAAACATTTGGGTTTCAAATTCCGTTTTGTCCAGCATATCGATTTCCTGAAGCACTTTGTCGAGACCGTCTCGCTGGTTGTTAGCCATCACAAACACCCCGTTCCCTGCTGAAGCAATTTGCTGTAACATGGTCTCGTCCAGTTTGGATATCACAGTAGTGCCTTTTTTATCCTTTTTATAGCCTGTTATTTGTTTGTGTTGATTATACATGGGAATAGGAGCGCCATCTGCAAGGCCCATCCCAATAGTGTAAATCCTGATCCCTTCTGATGCTGTTTCGGTTGCTGCCTGAAGGGCATCGCCTTCATTGTTTTCACCATCCGTAATGATGATGATGACTTTACTATGTGTATCGTCTTTAAATGATCCTGAAGCCAGTTCAATCGCATCCCCGATAGCCGTTCCCTGCACCGGTACAATTTCAGTCGATATTGAAGAAAGGAACATTTTTGCTGCGGCGTAGTCTGAGGTGATGGGCAGCTGGGTATAAGCTCTGCCGGCGAACACTATGATGCCTATCCGGTCGCCGCTGAGTTTATCAACCAGTCTGGAAATGGCCTGTTTGGCCCGTGTCAGCCTATCGGGCCGGATGTCTTGTGCAAGCATGCTGTTGGAGACATCCAGGGCGATCATCAGATCGGCTCCCTTGCGCTCAACCTTCTCCAGCCTGGAACCGATCTGTGGATTTGCCAGCCCAATCACAAGTAACACCCAGGAGGCCATCAATAATATGAACTTGATAATTTTCCTGTCCTTCGACATATACGGCATCAATTGCCTGGTTACTTTCAAGTCACCATATCGCTTCAAAGCCTTGTTTTTCCACAGGACGAAGAGCAGGTACATGACCATAAAGACCGGCAGCATCAATAAGGCATACAAATATTCTATGTTCTCAAACCTGAGCATTCTATTCTTTTTACTTATCTGTTATTTTAAGGAGTGGATCGAAACGCCGTAAACTTTAAAATTATTTCCAGGGCGAATAATACCATCGCCAGTAATACCAGCGGGTGAAATTCTTCTGTCATCTTCCGAAATTCAGTCACATCGATTTTCGACCGTTCCAATTTGTCTATCTCCTTATATATCTCTTTCAGTTTCTTATTGCTAATGGCCCTGAAATATTCTCCGTTTGTCATCTCCGCCACCTGTTCAAGCAGTTCTTCATCTATCTGTACTTCCATATTCTGATATCGGATACCATAGGGTGTTTGCACCGGATAGGGTGCCATACCCATTGTTCCTACACCAATGGTATAAATTCTGATTCCATATATTTTAGCAATTTCAGCAGCCGACACAGGATCCAGTGAGCCGGCATTATTTACCCCGTCAGTTAGCAGAATGATCACTTTGCTGATGGCTTTACTCTCGCGCAACCTGTTCACGGCCGTGGCGAGACCGTCTCCAATAGCCGTCCCATCCTCGATCATGCCGCTTTCGATCTCTTCAAAAAGATCTTCAAGAACAGAATGGTCCGTTGTCAACGGGCACTGGGTAAATGTCTCGCCTGAAAAGATAACCAGGCCGATGCGATCGTTAGGCCTGTTACTGAAAAAATCCAGGGCCACATTTTTTGCTGCTCTTAAACGATCCGGTTTCAGATCCTGGGCCAGCATGCTTGAAGAGACATCGAGAGCCAGCACAATATCAATACCCTCGATGGAAATGTCCTGTCTCCTCGTTGTAGACTGTGGCCTGGCCAGTGCAATGATCAGTAATACCACGGTTAGCAAGCGCAACCCAAACAGCCCGTGATACAGGTATATCCTGATGCTCCCGGCCCTGTTCTCAAATACTTTCGTTGAAGATACCTGTATCTCCGGGTGCCCTTTCCTGTATTTATACCAGTACCATCCGGCCATCAGCGGGACTACCAGCAGCAAGTACAGTAAGTGCGGATTTGCGAAAGTTAGATTGTTGAACACTTGTTTGTTTGTTGTTTATTTGTTTATTCGTTTATTCGTTTATGCTATTACCCCGTAAATCTTTGTTTTTTTAGCAATTATTTTTCAAAGCCAAAAGTAAAATTGCTTCGGACTTCCGACTTCCATATCTCAACTCTCAAATCTCAACTCTCTTAATATTTCAACCCTGTCTTAAGTTTTCTGTTAACTGTTCCCATCTTCGGACTTCCGACTTCCGACTTCGGTCTTCTCTTTTATTCATAATATTAATAAACCCACAAATCTCAAATCGTTAAATCGTTAAATCGCTACATCGCTACATCGTCCAATGCCTTCGGCTTTGTTTCATTAACAAAACCAATGCAGTTATTAATGCTTGCATCATTTTCAACAGGCAATGGCTGTGCTTTGGCAAACTTAACAAGGTCGGCAAGCAGCAGGGAATCTCCCAGTTTCCGAAAGTAGCCGTTACTGATGCCGGCATTTTTCAATCCCCTGATTATCTCATCTGTCGTCATTTCCAGGGCATTGATTTGATATCTTTTTTCAATATAAAGACGAATGATATCAGTTAACTCTGTATAATACATTTTGACTTTTCCGGATTGCCATAATTTCTTTTTCCGGAGCGTCTCAAGATCCTGCAAGGCCAACGTATATGGTGGAAGCTGGGGCTTTGGCTTGAATTGAAATACCGGCTCCTGCCTCTTTTTTTTTCTGATGATGTAAAGGATGAGTGCAGTCAGGCCCAGCAAAATTAGGATGCCGATAGCCCAGGGCAAGATCTCAGCGAGGGTGACAGGTGCATGTATCGGAGGTTTGATAGGTTGAAGGCCTGCTTCCGGATCTGTTTCCGGTGAAACCACTTTTAGAAACAGGGGTTCTGTCTGCAAATAATATTCGGTGGTATCATGTTCTCTCATGAACTTGAAAGGTATAGGCCGGATGACATACAGGCCCGAATCAAAGCATGTGATCAGGAGCCGCTGGTGATAGCTTATAAAATCATCTTTTGACAATACAGTGTCCACAACAGAACGCTCCAGTATCTCAACTTTACTCGCAACAGTATCTCCGATAAAATCAGGCCAGTAGACGGTGCTATTTTGAGGTACGCTCAGCTCAAGATGCATCCCGATCTGATCCCCGATCATGATGGAGTTAGTGTCCAGTGTAGTGGTTGCTGTTACCATCTGTCCACCGGCATGAATAGCCCAGGCATGCAGTATTAAGGTTGTCAGTATTTTTATAACATCTTTCATCTAAAACCTCGACTCTCTGATCTTGAACAATTTCATCAAAGGCCTCACAAAATCCTCATCGGTTCTGATGACGGCTGAATCAACACCACTTCTCTTAAAGATAGAAGAAAGCTGATGCTGGTGTTGCAGCCACCAGTTGTGGTAATTTTTTCTCACCTCTTTATTTGAGGAATTCACCCAGACGCTTTTATCGGTTTCCTTGTTATAAAGTTTCACAAGTCCCATTCCGGGTAATTCTGTTTCTCTTTCGTCAAATACGCTGATGGCAACAAGATCATGTTTATTATTAGCTATCTTCAATGCTTCTTCGAATCCGTCATCAAAAAAATCGGAGATAATGAAAGCAGTACACCTTTTTTTTATGGCGTTGGTAAGGAATCTGAGGCCTTCCGATATTCCGGTCCGCTGGCTTTTCGGCCGGAAGTCGATCAGCTCGCGGATGATCCGCAGGATATGGGTGGTGCCTTTTTTTGGAGGAATAAATTTCTCGATGATATCACTGAAAAAAATAACCCCTACCTTATCGTTGTTTTGTATGGCTGAAAATGCCAGCACTGCCGCTATTTCAGTCATCATCTCCTCCTTGAGCTGGACTTTGGTGCCGAACTCATTGGAGCCACTAACATCGATCAGCAACATCACCGTAAGTTCCCGTTCTTCTTCATAAATTTTGATAAAAGGACGGTTGAAGCGGGCTGTAACATTCCAGTCGATATTCCTGATATCATCCCCGTACTGGTATTCCCTGACCTCACTGAAAGCCATACCACGTCCTTTAAACGCACTGTGATAGCGGCCCGAAAATATCTGATTGGACAAGCTTTTTGTCTTGATCTCAATCTTCCTGACTTTTTTTATGATATCAGATGTTTCCACGCAGTTAAGAGGTAAGGTTCAAAACTCAAAATTTAAAATTTATAATTTAAAATTTATAATTCCGGTTTTCCCGGACTAGGGTACTTCAACAGTATTCAGTATCTCATTAATAATATCTTCTGTGGTGACGTTTTCGGCTTCTGCTTCGTAGGTCAGGCCGATGCGGTGACGCATAACATCATTGGCAACAGCGCGTATGTCTTCCGGGATCACATAACCTCTTCGTCTGATGAATGCAAATGCTTTTGCCGCAAGTGCCAGGTTGATACTGGCCCTCGGAGATGCGCCGTACTGGATAAGCGTTTCGAACTTTTTTAATTTATAATCGGCCGGATACCTAGAAGAGAAGACAATATCAGTGATATAATTCTCGATCTTTTCATCTAAGTAAACATCTCTGACCACATCCCTTGCCTTGAGGATATCTTTGGGTTTGATCACTTTGTTGGCGACCGGATAAGACTTGCTGATATTCAGCCTCATGATCTTTTTTTCTTCTTCCTTGTCCGGATAACTGATTACGACCTTTAACATGAAGCGGTCCACCTGAGCTTCCGGCAGTGGGTATGTGCCTTCCTGTTCGATGGGATTTTGCGTGGCCATCACGAGGAAGGGTTCTTCAAGCGGAAAAGTATGATCCCCGATGGTCACCTGCCGTTCCTGCATGGCCTCAAGCAAGGCGCTCTGTACTTTGGCCGGTGAACGGTTGATCTCATCAGCGAGGATGAAATTGGCAAACAGGGGCCCTTTCCGGATTACAAATTCCTCTTTCTTCTGACTGTAGATCATCGTTCCAAGGAGATCCGCCGGGAGCAGGTCAGGTGTAAACTGGATGCGGCTGTACTTAGCGTCAATAATTTGGGAGAGAGAGCTGATGGCCAATGTCTTTGCCAGCCCCGGGACTCCTTCAAGCAAAATGTGTCCGTTCGCGAGCAAGCCAATCAGCAGCCTTTCCACCATGTGCTTCTGTCCGACGATCACCTTATTCATCTCAAGATTGATCATGTCGGTGAATTCACTTTCCTGCTTTATACGTTCATTCAGTTCCTTGATATTAGTTTCCATCATAATAATTCAATTTTAGACGCACAAAAATAACCCTAGCGGGTTTATTAAAGGGTTTGATTTGTGTTAAAAGATGTTAAATGCTTTGTTAAAGAATCTTAACTTATTATTCGTGAGAGGTGAGAGGTGAAGCGTGAGACGGAGGGAGAGCGAAGGGGTGGAAGGACTGAGGGACTGAGAGACTGAGGGACGGAGGGGTGAGGGGGCGAGGTGTGGGTGGTGAAAGGTGAGTGGGAAATAAATTTTAATTTTTCTTAATAGTGAAATTTATGCATTAAATTGCATATACTGCACAAAATTACGTATATTTTTGCAGTATATTTATTAAACTTCACAGAATGATACGGGATATTATCTTTAAACAAAAGGATGAGCTGAAGCAAAAACTAAAGGAAAAGTATATTCCTGTTCAGTAGCGAATTAGCAACGCATCTTACCGGACGACACCTGCCCATTAATTTATTTACATTTTCGTTCAGTGAATATCTTGCCAGCATGGAAATGGTTACTGAGACGATAAACTCTAAAAAACCCTGCCAGGAATACTATCTCAAACCAGATGAACAAAAACCTACGAGCGTCTGTAAGACCTCGTAGCGTTGGGGCGGAGGGGCGAGGGAGCGAAGGAGCGAGGGGGCGAAAGGGCGAGGTGTGGGTGGTGAAGGGTGAGTGGTGAGGTGTGAGGCGCGATACACGTGACGCGAAGCAATTTAAAATTTAAAATTAATAATTTAAAATTGCTTTCCGGCTTAGGCGCTTGCTATTTCAAAGAGATCATCATTTCCCAGAGAAACTTTGAGATCGCGGAATATTTCATCTTGTCCTGCCTCGATATGTCGAATCAGAACCTGGCTTTGACGGTTTATCTTTAATCTTTTGTCTTTGTGATCAGATAGAAAACGATGCAGATTATTTAAAAGAATATAATGGTCATGCCAGGTGCCGATGCCCCGGGCGATCTCTTTCAGACAGGCAATATCTGCTTTTATTTGAATATTTATCGGAGTATATTCATTCAGCATATCGATCATATAAAAAACATCCTTCAGATGCGCACGGAACCGGTGAAAAATATCCGGGTCATTGATAAGCTTCCTGAGATCACTCAAATATGCCAACCGGGAACTTATCCAGCCGGTGGCCCTGATGGTGAGTTTTTCATCCGGTATGTGTGAAATGCTGCTTTGAAGGTTTGCTTTCATGTCATGCAGCGTTTCATGGTCAAAGAGCTGCATCCTCTTTTTCAGTTTGGGAGTAAATTTTAACTGTATTATCAGGAACTGCTCACTGATCTTTGTAAAATCTTCCCGGCATGAAGCTTCATACGAGTTCACAAGATCTGTCAGGACCTGGGCATCACGGACCCTGCCGGAAGGTTTGAATATCTTTTTTAATGGTTGAAAAAGCGCTTCAGGGTCTAATTTATCACCGGTACAAAATGCGGTTAGCTGAAAGAGGGCTTTGATGCGTTTCAGGTTCAACCGGAACTGGTGGATAGCTTCCTGGTCAAAGGATTCCCTGGCAAGTTGCAGATGTGCCATGAAAAGCTCGTCCTGCTTGTCAAAAAAATCAGATATTCCTTCGCGGATGCTTGTTTTACACATTGATTATAGATTTTTTTGCAATCAGTTCATCCATTCGGGATTATTTTTATTAATCGTTACATTTTATCATTTATCAATTAAACCCCGAAGGGGTGTCAGGATTATAGATTATATTTGATTATTCATTTTAAACCCCGAAGGGGTGAAATTATTTGATCCATTCAAACAGATATTTGTCATTGTATTCAATTTCAAATTTTTGTAAAAAATCAACCTTGCTATAATCATGTCATCCCTTCGGGATTTGCTTTTCGTTCTTTTTGTTTTCTATAATCATGTCACCCCTTCGGGGTTTGTTTTTTTAGGTTATGGTCTAAAAATTAAAGAGCATAGCTGTTTGAAACATCAAAGTTATTAATTATCATCATTCTACCGTAAAATGTTATTTTTGACCAGGCATTAAGAAAGATTTGAGAACCACCGTCACATATTCGGAGATCTGGAAGATCGCATATCCGATCATCCTGGGCAGCATAGCTCAGAACCTGTTGAATATCACGGATACGGCCTTCCTGGGCAGGGTAGGGGAACTTGCTCTCGGTGCAGGCGCTATTGGAGGTATCTATTACCTCGTGGTGGTAATGCTTGCCCTGGGTTTTGGGATCGGCCTGCAGATCATCGTTGCGAGGCGTAACGGGGAGGGCAGGTACGCGGAGATCGGCCTTACCGTCGAACATGGATTTTACTTTTTATTTCCACTCGCAGTGATCATGTTTTCAGTCATGAAATTCTTTTCAACAGATCTTCTGGGTATGATCCTGGAGTCGGAAGGGGTTTATGAGGCTACGGCCGGGTATATCGATTACAGGTCGTACGGCCTCTTCTTTGTATTCACCAACTTTATTTTTCGTTCATTTTATGTAGGTATTGCCAAAACCAGGGTGATTATCTGGAGTACGGCCCTTTTGGCCGGGGTAAATATATTTCTGGATTATTGCCTGATATTCGGCAACCTGGGATTCCCGGAAATGGGCATTGAAGGCGCTGCTCTGGCATCGGTGATTGCTGAAGCTACGGCCACAGTGTATTTCATATTATACTCCGTTATTGTGATACCGGCTAAAAAATATCAACTATTCCGGTTTGGGAAATTCAACATGAAATTATATCTCAGGATAATCAGGATATCTTTCCCGGTGATGATGCAGAACTTTTTTTCAATAGCAGCCTGGCTCACATTTTTTCTTCTCGTGGAGAAAATGGGTGAAAGAGACCTTGCAGTTTCCAATATCATACGTAGTTTTTATGTGGTGCTGATGATCCCTTTGTGGGGCTTTTCTGCAGCTACAAACACCCTTGTCAGTAATATCATCGGACAGGGCAGGGGCGATGAAGTAGTGTCGCTTGTTTTCAAAATAGTAAGAATAAGCTTAACGGGTGTAGCCATTGTTGTACTTATGGGATTCCTGTTTCCGGATGCTGTTTTGAGGATCTATACCAATGATCCTGAGATCATTCAGGCCTCCTTACCAGCCCTGTATGTCATTAACATTGCGGCCCTGATGCTGGCTGCTGCTTTTATAGTATTCAGTGCTGTATCAGGAACAGGAAAAACCCAGATATCTTTTCTGATTGAAATAGCTGTCATTACGCTATACCTCGTCTACACCTTCTTTATAATAAATATTATCAAGGGAAACATCTCAGGCGTCTGGACATCCGAATGGGTATATGCCGGCCTGCTGTTCACACTTTCATTCTTTTACCTCAAGTTCGGAAGGTGGCAGGAAAGCGGTAGGTTGTGAGAGTTGAGATTTGAGAGTTGAGAGTTGAGATTTGAGAGAAGTCGGAAGTCCGAAGACCGAAGTCGGGAACAATGAACCGCCAACTGTCAACCGCCAACCGTCAACCGTCAACCGCCAACCGTCAACCGTCAACCGCCAACCG
>DAOWEV010000191.1 GCA_030638325.1 Bacteroidales bacterium | reverse complement strand
GCATTCCGTTAAGAAACGTCTCTACTCCGCGCGACAAATCGAGAAAGTCGTAGGCTTTCTTGACGGTAGATTCGCTGGGCATACCATCGAAAAATTCGAGGTCACCGAGGAATTCGGTCTTTACCTTGTCCGGGGTGAGCAGGAATTCCGGTACATCGGCAGAGTATTTTGGTGTCAAAGTTTCATTGGCCGTTTGTTTTCCCTCTTCGGAGCTTGTTTTTGTTTCTTGCTTGCATGATGCAAACGTTGATAACAAGATTACTACAAGAGCAATCATTTTCATTGTTAATTTTAACTGTTTCATTTTAGTAGGTTTATTTATTTAATTTTTTGAATTTCAGGCACATAATACTGATATGAAAGAGCATCATCTTTAGGTATATATAGCCGATGAGTCAATGAGAAACTCTTTCCTTTCCACTAACATGTGTCCATTTTTCAGAACTTGAAAACTTCACTCGTAAACTTGCATATGAACCGCTATAAGTATCCTTCTCACGTGCCCAGCCCATATCATTGCTCATATCCATCTAACGCTCTGAATCCTGAGAATCCACCATCAAGACCTAAATAATTCAGACGGACTCCGCCACCAATTTCCTATTTACTGCGCTCTACCTGGGCATTTAGGGATAGATTGCTAAAGATTAGTAGTCCAATAAGTACTAAGGCTTTTTTTATACGATAAGTGTTTAATTGGTTTTGCATACAAATATATTTAAAATTCGAACATATATATTCTTTCCTGGTTAAAAAATGAAAATAATAAATGATCATTGTTAAAAATATATCCTGATTCTCAACATGCCACCAAAATCATATTCGCCAAATTCGATCTGTTTTCTGCCGAATGGTATATCGGGCACTGTATTTGAGGCCAGGCAGTTCCAGGCTGTGTTGAAAAGGGCTATGTAGATGACTTTTTCTTACAAAGACCTGGCAGAAGACGGATTCGGAAACCAATTTTACATTATAATTTCAAAGATAAGGCCACACCGGTTTGCTTTCCTGTAAAAGGGACGATGGTAAGGTTCCGGGCTTTTTGCTTTTTGACTTTATGCAAATGGGGGATCAGGATACCGACGGCGGCACCCACAGCTGCCCCGACTACCACATCCCTGGGAAAGTGCTTCAATGCCCTATACCTGTTGAACCCTACAAAAGCTGTCGGGATCAAAGCGGCCGCGTACAGCCAGAACCTTCTTGTTGCCCAGTTCAGGATGGTAATCACTGTACACTTTTGCCATAAAAAACGAGGCTGCAGCCGTTGATGAAGTATGTCCGCTGAACCATGAATCTGTTGACCCATTCACCATTTTGTCTTCCAGGGGAATTTCGGGATAGTAAACAAATGGCCGTGCCCTTTCTGTAAATGAAGGCCCGGCAAGGATATACACACTAAAATTAACAGCCTGTGTTTCCATATATAAAAGGGCTACGTCCAGCCAATCCCTTCGAATCTGCCTGTCAATAAGCAACAAAGCCGGCAGCAAAAGTGAGATATTCCTTCCCCAGTCTGAAAGCTTCTGTGCCTGGTACCTGTTCGAGGAAGATTGCTTCAAGGCTATCCGGTCGAAGGCCGAAACATCTTTCATATCAAGAAAAGAGATCTGTTCCTGGTTCAGTTCAGGCTTCTTCCCTAACTGGTCGAAACCAAAATAGTTGCCGATATACAATCCGGCGGTAAGCGGGATATCTATCTTATAATTCAAATGGTAAACCTTCTCCCGGGGTAATGTATTATTCTGCCCGATACCTGGAAGATGGCAGAGCAATATTACACTAAGTAAATAATACCTAATCACAACGAGTAGTTAAACCATTTATTGATGGAACAATATATTGAATTGCAAGCCAATGAATAACGTTATTTTGTGAATAATATTATACCCATGTCAGATATTAAACCGGTCATGAGACAGCTGTAAGCTCTCTGCATTATCTATCCTGGGCAATACATTTTCTTTCTTTTTCTGAAATCGTTGCATACGCCTGAGTATTTTGTCTAACATTTTAACCGCCTTTTCAATATAATATCCTTTGTTCAGCATCACACACTCCGCACGCTGAGCCATGGCAGCATCTGTAATTTCAGCCCTGGATGGCACCCCTTTTTTGGCCAGGCTTTCCAATACCTGCGTAGCCCACACATCCGGGATGTGGGCAGCTTCACAAATACGCAATATCTCTTCCTGGATACTGGCAAAGTTATTCCAGCCGGTTTCAATGGCCAGGTCTCCCCGGGCGATCATAACGCCCATGGGGAAGTTGTGCATGGCCCTCAGCAAGATCCTGGGAAGGTTTTTAAACCCTTTTTGCGTTTCAATTTTCAAGATAATTCCCAGCTTGGAGTCATACTTTTTCAGTTCATCCTGCAGTTGAATGACATCATTTTCATCATTCACAAATGAAAAGTTCACCACATCGGCATGCCTGACCACAAACCCCAGGTCTTCCTTGTCTTTTGAGGTTAAGCCACTCACTTTCAGGTCACTTTCCGGCAAGTTGATCCCTTTGCCGGCCCTCAGCTTCCCTCCGGTGTCTTTGGCGTATGTGATCCTTACTTCAATGTTATCATCCGTGACCTGTTCCATGGTACCCTCGATCTTACCGTCATCAAAAAATATGGGCTCTCCGTTTTTGACATCATTGAATATTTCCGGAAGCGTGCAGGAGATATGGGCCGGTTTAAGAAGGCCGCCATGTTCATCATACTGTGCAAGCTCTCCCGCTACCGGGCTTTTATGTAATATCAACTGATCACCGGGCTTAAGGATAATGACCTGCTCAACCGGCAATAGCTCTCCCACCTGGTTTACATTTTTTTCCGATCCATCGGGATTGACGAGCTTCAGTTCAGTTCCCGTTGCTATGTATACCGATGTTTTGCAGTATCCCCAACGGCCCAATCCTTTCTTGCGATCAATCAGTATCTTGCATTTCTTTCCCCTGGTATCGGTAAAATGCATGGTGTCGCCACGCTTAATATTGAAAAACCAGCTTTCATCCACAGGTATAACGACATCAGCCGAGTCATCAGGTGGGGGAATACCAGGAGGGGCGATCCAGATCCTGGCAGGGTTCACCACCCTT
>DAOWEV010000090.1 GCA_030638325.1 Bacteroidales bacterium | reverse complement strand
CCGGTATGTTTTTTAAGATCACCAAGAGGCTGGTTCCAGCCTTTCAGTTCAACGTAATCCGGATCATATCCAAAGCTTGACAGGTCAAAAGGAAGATGTTTAATGATATCATCTCCTTTTCGATACGCGGTTCCGACTTTCAAATTTTCAAAAGAGCATAGCACATCGGTTTTCATCATGAAAAGCCGGGAAACGCCGTTAAGCATGATGGCATATTTCAAGGCTGTCAGATCCAGCCATCCACATCTCCGGGGCCGGCCTGTTGTAGATCCGAATTCATGGCCCTGCTCCCGCAACCTGTCCCCATAAGCATCCATTAGTTCCGTTGGGAAAGGCCCGCTTCCAACCCTTGTACAATATGCTTTGAAAACGCCCATCACCTCACCAATCTTTTTAGGTGGGACACCCAGACCGGAACAAACACCGCTGATGATCGTATTTGACGAGGTTACAAATGGGTAAGATCCAAAATCAATGTCCAGCATGGTACCTTGGGCCCCTTCGGCCAATACCTTCTGTCCTTCATCCAGGCGCTGGTTAATGAAATATTCACTGTCAACTATCGAAAGATCTTTGATTTCTTCAATAGCGCTTAACCAGGCTTTCTCATAATCGTTGAATAATAACCCGTCAAAAGCATAATCATGATAATCAAACTTGTAAAAGTCAATGATACGTAAATGCTGGCTCTTTAACCGTTCATATTTGTTTTTAAAAGAAGAACCTGAAATATCTCCGATCCTGATGCCGTTCCTGCTGATCTTATCAGAATAGGAGGGCCCGATGCCTTTCAGGGTGGATCCGATCTTTGCCTTGCCCCTGGCAGCTTCGTTGGCAGCATCCAGCAACCGGTGAGTGGGCAGAATAAGATGTGCCTTTTTTGAGATAAGCAGCCTTTCCCTGGCATGAATCCCGTTTTCTTCAAGGTTTTGGATTTCTTTGATCAGAATCTGCGGATCAATGATCACCCCATTCCCGATAAGGTTCAGTTTCCGGGTATTAAAAATCCCGGATGGGATGGTATGTAAGACGAATTTCTTACCTTCGAATTCAATGGTATGCCCGGCATTCGGACCTCCCTGGAACCTGGCAATAATATCGTAATCAGGGGTGAGGACATCAACAATTTTCCCTTTTCCTTCATCTCCCCACTGAAGGCCAAGTAAAACATCTACTTTCATTTCGGTTTGGTCTAATTATTAGAAACATCTGATTTCTCATCATCCTTACAATGGCCGTAAAAAGTCAATGAATGATGGGTGACTTTGACATTAAAGGTTTTCTCAACAAACTTTTGGATCTCAGTAAGACGTGGATCAGCAAATTCCATCACGGTTCCGGAATCCACGCAAATGAAATGATCGTGTTCCTTGAATTTATGAGATCTTTCAAACTGTGCACAATTATTACCAAACTGATGCTTGGTTACCAAACTGCAGTTAAGAAGCAGCTCAATGGTATTGTATAAAGTAGCCCGGCTTACCCGGTACTTATTATTCTTCATACGAATATAAAGGGTCTCAATATCAAAATGCCCTTCCGTAGCATATATTTCCTTGAGGATGGTATATCGTTCCGGTGTCTTGCGATTCCCTTTTTCCTCAAGATATTCAGTAAAAATTCTTTTAACAGTTTCAAAACTCTGGTTTGCATCTTTCTCTTTCATCGAAAGCTGTTTTAAATTTCGCAATAAAATTAGTGAAAAATTATTATTATTATTTGGTTTAAATAAAAATAAATTGAATATTTTTCAAACAATCGAAGAAATATGATTATAACAGTCAGATAATCAGATCAATCCATTCTGTCAATGCGATTCACTTTTATCACCTCTTTGATCCTTTTAAGGTGTAAGATTAGCTTATTCAAGCTTATGGTATCATGGACATAGATCATTACAGTTCCTTCAGTGATGCCCTCGTGGGTATCCATGTGAAAAGATCTTATACTGATATTATGTTTATCAGAAATAATTTCTGTGATCTTACTGATCACACCTTTTTTATCGATGCCTTTGATTCTGATCCCTGTGAGAAAACCCACTGCCTCCTTATACTTCCATTTCACTTTAACGATCCGGTTACCGTACCGAGACATAAGTTTTATGGCATTCGGACAATTGGTCCGGTGAATCTCAATATCATCATACTTTGAAATAAAACCTAATACATCATCCCCTGGAATGGGTTGACAGCATTGGGCAAGCGTATAATTAATATCACTGATGTCATCTCCGAGGAGCAATGATTCCGGTTTGTCTTTCAACTTCTCCACTATAGTTTTGGAGAGGCTTTTATTCTCTTCTTCCTGTTTAGACTTTGAAAATGGCCTGCTGATATACCTTAGAATACTTTTACTTCCCACGTTCTGACTGAATTCTTTTACTTCATTCAGGCCTATTTCATGGTTGGCAACCAGGTAATACAGGTCAATCAGGGAATTTATCTTATGAAATTCGAGGAATTTGTTGATGGTTGTCTGGTTGATCTCAAGGTTGAATTGGGCAAAATACTTTTCCAGCACATCCTTGCCTTCCTCAAAAAGTTGCTTTTTCCGGTTGTTAACTGCTATTTTAATATTTGATTTGGCTTTTGCGGTAACAACAAACTTCAGCCATTCCTCCTGTGGGTTTTGTACATTGGATGTAAGGATATCCACCTGATCACCGCTTTTTAATTTATATTCCAGCGGTACCAATGCATGGTTAACTTTGGCACCAATACTGGTATTGCCGACATCGGAATGGATACTATATGCAAAATCCAGTGTTGTGGAACCTTTTGGCAGGGTTTTCAGGTTTCCTTTTGGGGTAAAAACAAATATTTCTTTGGTGAAAAGGTTCAGCTCAAAGTCAGACAGGAAATCGAGTGCGTTTTCTTCATTGGTTTTGAGCATTTCCCGTATTTTATCCAGCCATTCTTCCAGGCCGGATTCCGGATCATCATTAATTTTATACTTCCAGTGTGCGGCATAGCCTTTCTCAGCGATTTCATCCATACGCCTGGACCTGATCTGGACTTCAACCCATCTTCCGGCATTGCTCATGACGGTGGTATGCAAGGCTTCGTAACCATTGGATTTTGGAATAGATATCCAGTCGCGCAACCGGTCCTGGTTAGGACGGTAAAAATCAGTAATGATGGAATAGGCTCGCCAGCATTCGGCTTTTTCCTGTTCCAATGGCACGTCAACGATAACCCTGATGGCAAAAAGGTCATATACCTCCTCAAGGGGGATATCTTTGCTCTTCATTTTCTGCCAGATGGAATAAATGTTTTTTTCCCTGGCCAGGATATTGAAGTTCATCTCTTTAGAGTTCATCTCCTTCTTAATAGGGGAAATGAATTTATTGATGAAGCGTATGCGGGCAGGCTTGCTTTCAGCAAGCTTGTTGAGAATGGAATTAAAGATATCCGGCTCAGTATATTTCAGGGCCAGGTCTTCCAGCTCGCTTTTAATGCTGTATAATCCAAGCCGATGAGCTAAAGGAGCATAGAGGTAAAGGGTTTCGGAAGCAATTTTCAATTGTTTGTCTCCACGCATTGCATCCAATGTCCGCATATTGTGCAGGCGGTCGGCGAGTTTTATGAGTATCACCCGCAAGTCATCTGACAAAGTCAGCAGTATTTTTCTGAAATTTTCCGCCTGGGGAGAAGTTGTAGAGAGATCGAATAATTCCTGAATCTTGGTAAGCCCGTCTATAATTATTGCAACCTTATCGCCAAACCTGACCCTGATATCATCAAGTGTATAATCAGTGTCTTCTACAACATCATGCAACAGGGCGCTTACTATAGATGTAGTGCCAAGCCCGATCTCTCCTGCGGCAATGGTGGCAACTTCAAGAGGATGAAATATGTACGGCTCACCTGAAAGGCGCCGCATGTCTTTATGGGCATCCACAGCGAGGTTAAAGGCTTTACGGACCAGCTTTTTATCCTTAGGCTCTTTCCGTGTATACCATACCCGCAAAAGGTTCCGGTACCTTTTTAAGATCTCTTTTTTTTCCGTTTCCTGATCTATGGTATACATTAAAATGCCGATTGGGAATTTTCCGAAACAAAGTTACAAAATCAGATGATACGCTCTACGATTTAGCTTGAAGAATGTAAATCGATTAACGATTAACGATTAACGATTTGAGATTAACGATTTTAGATTGATGGTTTAATTAACATTATGAAAAAAATGAACTTGAAGACTGGTTGATTGACTTTAGCTTAGAAAAGAAAATGATTAATCCCGATGCTTCGGGATAGATTGAAGGTAACGATAGCAGGAAAAAAATTCTGAAATCGTTAATCGTTAATCTCAAATCAGCCTGCCACGACAAAGGCGTGGTTAATCAATGCCAGCACCATTGCCCAACAAAACAGGTTTCGAAATAAAAACTTGTTAGAAAAACAAAGTTTTACGGGGTAATAGCATAAGTCTTGCACTATCTGTAATCATTTATTTACTAATTTTGGCTTAACTTTTGTATCGATACTCACTGTGAAAAGGATCATACCGCTGATCACCGGGTTTTTATTAATCACCGGTGTTGTTTTGGGCACTCACCAACGGGCTGCCGAGATCATGTATAAGCATATTGAAGGGCTTACTTATGAAGTCAGCATTATCACCTATGTTTATACTCCCAGTCCGGCAGACAGGCCTGAGCTTACTATTCACTGGGGCGACGGCTCATCGAGCGTTCTGTTGCGTACCACAAAAATAAATTTGCCTGATAATATCAGCCTGAATAAATATGAATACAAGCCTTCCATGGGCGCCAATACTAACCGTCATACATACAGCTCACAGGGAAGCTATATGTTGTACATGGAAGACCCCAACAGGAATTACGGGGTTGTAAACATTCCCAACTCAGTAAATGTCCCTATGTATGTTCAGACGGAGTTGATCATAAACCCTTTCCTGGGGTTCAACAATTCCCCCGTGTTGCTGAATCCACCGGTTGATGTCGGGTGTGTTGGGGCTCTCTATATTCACAACCCGGGTGCTTACGATGTTGATGGCGACAGTCTGTCTTATAAGCTCGTCCATTGCAAAACTGCCGGTGGGATCGATATTCCGGGCTATGTTTATCCGCTGACCAGTAATAGCTTCACCATCAATCCGGTGACGGGAGATGTCATTTGGGATACACCCATCATACAAGGTGAATACAACATTGCGATCCTGATAGAAGAGTGGCGTTACGGGATGAAAGTCGGAACCATGACCAGGGATATGCAGATCGAGATCATCGCCTGCAGCAGCGTTCCTCCTGTTATTCAAACCATTAGTGATACCTGTGTAGAAGTGGGCACTACCCTGGAGTTCGATGTCCTGGCGTGGGATCCGGATGGTACCAGTGTTGAGATTACTGCCACCGGCGGGCCATTTGAAGTTTTGGAAAGCCCGGCATATCTCGACCCCGACCCTGCGGTTGGCCCGGATACAGTGCAAACAACTTTCTGCTGGTCAACTTTATGCAGCCATGTTCAGCAACAGCCATACACTGTATTTTTCAAGGCTGAAGACAATGGGTTCCCGGTCCACCTCGTTAGTTTCAAAACGGTATTTATTAAAGTGATCAGCCCTGCCCCTGAAAACCTGCAGGCTGAAGCCATAGGCAATGCAATCCACCTGAGCTGGGATGAAGTGGCCTGTGACAAGGCCGTGGGATACAAGATATACCGCCGGAATGGCTACTATGGCTTTGTTCACGGACATTGTGAAACGGGCGTGCCTGCTTATACGGGATATGTTCAGATAGCTGAAAATGATGGCATTTCCAATACAACTTTAATGGACGACAACAATGGCAATGGGCTTGTCCCGGGCATTGATTACTGTTATATGGTGACAGCATTTTTTCAGGATGGCGCTGAAAGTTATGCCAGTCTGGAAGCTTGTGCAGCGTTAAAAAGAGATGTCCCTGTCATTACCAATGTTAGCAATGACAGCACCGATCTGTTTGCAGGCAGGGTTTATGTGGCCTGGGGTAAGCCCACGGAGCTTGACACTATCCAGGTACCAGGGCCTTACCAGTATAAGCTTTACAGAAACGAGGGACTGGGAAGCGGTAGTTTCGACCTGATTGCCACCAAAGACGGGTTGAACGATACCTTATTTATAGACAACGGCGTTGACCTTAACAATAGCGCGTTCCCATACAGTTACAAAGTATGGCTTGAGAGCCTGACTTTCGGCCCGGTAGGCCCCAGTCAGATCGGATCTTCCATATTTTTACATATTTCCTCAACTGATGAAACCCTTCAACTGGCATGGGATCTAAATGTGCCCTGGAAAAATGACTATTATGTTGTCTACAGGAAGTTGCCGGATAATAACACCTATGACTCCGTTGGATTTACTCCGGAAACGATGTATGATGATACCTTGTTGGAGAATAAGAAGCAATATTGTTACTATATCAAAAGTGTTGGCGGTTATAGCGCGCCCGGTTTCGTGGATCCTATTATCAATTATTCCCAATTTGCCTGCGGTACCCCTCATGATAATAAACCTCCCTGTGCGCCGGAGTTGTATGTTTACACCAATTGTTCCACGGTCTTGAACATGTTGAACTGGACCAACCCGAACCACTATTGTGCAGACGATGTGGCAGGATATTATATCTATTTTTCACCCCAGGAATCACTTGACCTGACTTTGTTAGATTCCGTTAACAATCCCAACGATACTACATATGATCACTTTAACCATGGCAATATTGTAGGTTGTTATGCAGTGACCGCTATTGATTCGACAGGCAATCAAAGTGCGTTTTCAAATATGTATTGTGTCAGTGATACGGTTTGCTCACAATATGAGCTCCCGAACGTGTTCACGCCTAATGATGACGGCTATAACGATTTCTTCCGGCCAAAACCATATACATCAGTAGAACGAATCTATATCAATATCTTCAACCGCTGGGGCAAGATAGTTTTTGAAACGGAAGATCCGGAAATCAACTGGGACGGCAGGAACATGAACAATAATTCATTTTGCAGCCCCGGAACCTATTTTTATATCTGCGATGTTTACGAGATCACCCTCCACGGCCCGCGCAAAAGAACACTGCAGGGATCGATCACACTGCTTAGATGACCTGACCTGTTAATAATGCCTCAATATTTCAATAGTAACTAAATCAATTAGGAATTAGGAATTAGGAATTAGGAATTAGGAATTAGGAATTGAAACCGCTATGCGGGAATTGAATTTGAACAACATGTTAGTAAGCTTGACTTTATAAGAGCCTAATCAGTGCCGTGAGACGTGTAGCGTGAAGAGATGGTAATTGCTTGCTGTCCATCTCAACTCTCAGCTCTCAACTCTCAGATCCAACTCTCAACTCTCAAATTTCATAAACAACGAGATAAGATCCACTACCCGGTTAGAGTAGCCCCATTCATTATCGTACCAGTTGAGTGTCTTCAGGATACGTTTTCCGACTAGCCGTGTATATTCAACATCATAGATGGAAGAATAAGGGTTTCCGACAATATCGGAGGAGACAAACTTATTTTCAGAATATAGCAGAACGTTTTTCATTCTTTCGGTCCGGGATGCTTCCAGGATCACCTTATTTACCTCATTAACGGTAACGTCCTTTTCAAGTTCCACAACGAGGTCCACAACCGATCCGTCAGGCACCGGCACCCGGCATGCCATTCCGTCGAGTTTCCCTTTCAGTGCAGGGATCACCTCTCCGACTGCTTTTGCCGCTCCCGTGGTAGTTGGAATAATATTTTCGGCGGCGGCACGTCCCCTTCTCCAGTCCTTATGCGGCACATCGGCTAACCGCTGGTCATTGGTATAGGCATGCGTGGTGGTCATAAGACCTTCCACAATGCCGAAGTTATCATGCAATATCTTGGCCATTGGCGCCAGGCAGTTGGTTGTACAACTGGCATTTGAAACGATCTTATGTTCGGGTTTCAGGCCGTCTTCATTCACACCGATGACAAGGGTAAAATCGATTTCATCTTTTGCAGGAACGGTCAGGATCACCCTTTTAGCCCCGGCCTGCAAGTGGGGCTCCAATGTTTCTCTTGTCCTGAATATTCCGGTAGCTTCCACCACCACGTCAATATCCATCTCCTTCCAGGGGAGTTTGGAAACGTCCCGTTGCTCCAACATCTTTACATTTTCATTCGGAGTGATCAGGTAATCATCTTTCACATAGACCCCTTCAGCAAAAGTGGGCATCACAGTATCATATTTCAGTAAATATACCAGTACGTCATTATCGAACAGGTCGTTGATGGCAACCACATCGATATCTTCACGGTCGTTCAGTATCCTGAACACAGACCTTCCTATCCTGCCAAATCCATTAATAGCTACTCTCATTGGGTGTCTCCTTTCTCTTCTAAATCATGATATTCTTTTATAACTTCCAGGATGCGGCTGGCCTGGGCCATGGTGGTATGGTACCAGATCAGGGTTTTGACCATCCTTTCCGGCGAGTGCATTGTCGCCAGCTTGTCAAACACGATGGAGTGCGTATTCCCAATGACATCGGACGAAACAATGGGATCTTCAACAACCTCTATCAGTTCAGGCATCTCTTTGGCTGCTTTTTCCATGACCATATTCACATCTTTTACGCTTACACCCGGGTTCTTAAACACTGTCGTAAGGTCCAGCAACGAACCGTTTGGGATCGGCACATTCAATGCAGTCCCTTCTATCCGGCCTTTCAGTTCTGGCAATATATGTTGTATCCAGCGTGGTGAAGGGGTTACGTTCGGGATGATATTTTCAGCAGCCGAACGGCTTCTTCTGAATGATTTTCCGGCTTTATCCCGGAGTGGCTGATCGGATGTGTATGCGTGAACCGTAGTCAGCATGGCATAATCAACCCCAAAATTCTCATTGAACAGCTTCAGGGTGATGGCCGAAGCATTGGTTGTGGCCGATCCGGCAGATATAATACGGTCTTTCTCCTCTATCGTATCCTCATTAACACCCCGGACCACTATCCTGTCGATATTATCGTACGGAACTGTGGAAAGAATGACACGCGGGGCTCCTGCATGCAGATGTTTTTCCAGATCTGACCTGAAACGGAACATCCCGGTGGACTCTATCACAAAGTCCACATTAAACACATCCCACGGAACATCACCCGGCGCGCCCCCTGCGACTACCCGAGCCTTTCCGGCATCAGACACGATAAAATTCTCTCCTTCCAGCCAGGCCTTGAATTGCCCTTTGGTTTCTGCCTCAAGCAAATACCGGAGTATTTCGGGCTTGCCCAGATCGCTGATGGCAACCACCTCGAAGCCATCATCTTTCGTGCATTTACGGTAGATATGCCGTCCGATCTCCCCAAACCCCATAATCCCTAATCTTATCTTTCTCATAGATCATCGTATTTTAATTATTAATTCACCAATGCAAAATTAGAAACATTTACTTATTTAGAACGGTTTTAATTAGAAATATTAGCCGGACCCTTAACCTCATTACTTTCTAACTCAGCACAAGGCTGCAAACAGATTGATTAACGATTGTAGATTAACGATTAACGATTTCAGATTTTTTTTCACAATATCGTTAATCGTTAATCAATGTACTTTATAAACTTTCAACTTTTAACTCTGCATGTTAGCTTATTCTACTATTTTTGCAATAAGATGAAAAACATCCGGAATTTTTGCATCATTGCCCATATTGATCATGGGAAGAGTACCCTGGCCGACCGCCTCCTGGAATACACCGGTACTGTGACAGCCAGGGATCTCCAGGAGCAGGTGCTGGACGATATGGAACTCGAAAGAGAACGTGGCATTACCATTAAAAGCCATGCCATTCAGATGGAATACGAGCATGTGGGAGAAAATTATATCCTGAACCTGATCGACACCCCGGGCCATGTTGATTTTTCCTATGAAGTATCCCGGTCTATCGCCGCTTGTGAAGGAGCTTTACTGGTCATCGATGCCACCCAGGGTATACAGGCACAAACAATCTCCAACCTTTATATGGCCATTGAGAGCGATCTTGAGATCATCCCTGTATTGAACAAGATGGACCTCGACAACGCCATGCCGGATGATGTAAAAGAACAGATCATCGACCTGATCGGATGCGGTGAAGAAGAGATCATTGAAGCCAGTGGCAAGACCGGATATGGTGTGCATCAAATCCTGGAAGCCATACTGGAAAGAATACCTCCACCAAAGGGTGCTTCGGACGCACCACTGCAGGCCCTTATCTTCGATTCGGTCTTCAATTCATTCCGGGGGATCATTGCCTATTTCCGTATCTTCAATGGAGAGATCCGCAAAGGCGATCATGTGAAATTTGTTTCTACAGGAAAAGAATATCATGCCGATGAAGTGGGTATCTTGAAACTGGAACGGAAACCCCGTGAAATCCTGAAATCAGGAGATGTGGGTTACATCATTTCCGGGATCAAAACTTCCAGTGAAGTCAAGGTGGGTGATACGATTACACATGTGGAAAACCCCTGTGGTGATAGTTTGAAGGGTTTTCAGGAAGTAAAACCTATGGTGTTTGCCGGTATCTATCCGGTAGATGCAGACGACTATGAAGAATTGAGGGCTTCTATCGAGAAGCTGCAGTTAAATGATGCTTCGCTAACCTGGGAGCCGGAGTCATCTGCCGCCCTGGGTTTTGGTTTTCGCTGTGGTTTCCTGGGGTTGCTGCATATGGAGATCATCCAGGAGCGTCTCGACAGGGAATTCGATATGGACGTGATCACTACGGTACCAAATGTCTCCTACAAGGTAATAACCAATAAAGGGGAGATCATTGAAGTGCATAACCCATCCGGGTTGCCTGAACAGAAATTTATTGATCATATCAAGGAACCATATATCAATGCCCAGGTCATTTCCAGGTCAGAGTTCATCGGATCGGTGATGAACCTGTGCATCGAGAAGCGCGGCACCCTTAAAAACCAGGTGTACCTTACCAGCGACCGCGTGGAGGTAACTTTTGAAATGCCACTGGCTGAAATTGTATTCGATTTTTATGACAAACTGAAGAGCATCTCCAGGGGCTATGCCTCTTTTGATTACTATCAGACAGACTACAAAACGGCCAGCCTTGTCAAGCTCGACATACTGATCAACAAGGAGCCTGTGGATGCCTTGTCGACCCTGATCCACCGTGACAATGCCTATGAATTTGGCAGAAAGATGTGTGTGAAACTGAAGGAACTGATCCCGAGGCAACAATTTGAGGTGGCCATCCAGGCCGCCATAGGAACCAAGATCATTGCCCGTGAAACCGTGAAGGCACTTCGTAAGGATGTTACTGCAAAGTGCTATGGCGGTGATATCACGAGGAAGAGAAAACTGCTTGAAAAACAGAAGAAAGGCAAAAAACGGATGCGGCAGGTAGGTAATGTGGAGATCCCGCAGAAAGCTTTCATGGCGGTCTTGAAGCTGGATTAAGTTTTTCCTTCTTACTTCAGCCTTGTAACATTTCCAGTATCCATCCGTCCTATCAATACAGCGTCGGTTTAATTTCATGAAATGACGGTCGAGGAGTACAACAAAAGTATAGATCAGTGTGCTGATGGAGTATTCAGGTTTATTCTCAAAAACATCAGGGATGAGGATAAAGCCAGGGATATTGTACAGGATGCATTTGAGAAAATGTGGCGAAGGGCCGGGCATGTGGAGTACCAAAAGGCAAAATCATATTTGTTTACGACCGCTTATCATACGATGATCGATTTCATTCGGCAAGACAGTCATATGGTAGGACTGGAAATTGAAGATACCCCTGATCCGGACTTTCATGAAAACAGTTATTCCGATCTTGGGGAAATCCTCAATGAGGCCCTCGGGAAATTACCTGAAATCCAGCGGTCGGTTGTGATGCTGAGGGATTATGAGGGATATTCGTACCGGGAAATAGGGGATATAACCAGGCTGAACGAATCCCAGGTTAAGGTATACATCTACAGAGCAAGGATGTTCCTGAAAAACTATATAGGAAAGCTTGAAAACGTGTTATGAACAAGATCGACAGAGATAATTATGGCATGTTCATCATTGATTACCAGGAAGGAAACCTGTCTCCTGCCCTGACGGAAGAACTGTTTGCTTTCCTTGAAAACAATCCCCGCCTGAAAGAAGAATTCATTGGGTTTGAAGATCTCCGGATGCCATTAGAAGCCCCTCCTGTGTTTTATCATAAAAACAAATTAAAAAAGGAGCTGTTGCCTGTAAAAGATATCGATGGTGGGAATTTTGAGAACAGGACCATCGCTTTTTTTGAGAATGATCTTTCCCAGGATGAACAAAGAGACCTGAACGAATTCTATAAACTGAACCCTTCCTTAAAAAAGATCAGGGATCTTTATCAAAAGACCAGGTTAACACCCGATGCATCTGTTCAATACCCGGAAAAGGATCAACTCAGGAAATCTGCTTTTATCATATACCGGAAATGGATATATGCTGCTGCCTCTGTTGCCGCGGTCATTCTTTTGCTGATGGTTTTTTGGCCTTTCCAATGGGATAGTACAAGTAACGACCCCCTCAGGTATGTGTCAGAAGACCCGCTCAGGATACAAGCTTTAAGCCATTCAATAAGTCCGGAAGAGCTGACTGTAGCTTCGCTCCCTGTTGTTATTTCAGGCCCGGTTCAGTCTTCCGTACCGGTTCACAGGACGAGCATCAGTAAGATGAAGGCGATCCAAAAAACTCCGGAGCCCGGCATTCAATACAAGTCAGCAGCATCCCTGAAAAACAGCAACCATTTAAAACTATTGAAGCATTATTCAAAACCCTTTCAGGGTGAAGATTTGGCGAGCCCGGAGCAGGATAATCGCAGGGGACCTGTAATAAAAAAGATTTTTTCGAGCCTTTTTAAAGGCGTTAAAAGTTACCTGATGAGTAAAGATCCCATTCAGGAAAAATCAGGTACCGGCTTTTGGAATTTTGCCGACCTCGGGGTAAAAGGCTACAATGCACTTACAGATAAAGAGGTCGACCTGAAGCCTGCCACTGATGAAGATGGCAGGGTCACTGCCTGGAAACTCTCCGATCAGGATCATGTATTGCTTTCCGTTCCTGTGAATCCGGACAAATAAGACTTTTTATTGTAACAAATGGCTGCTTCTTTCCGTCATAGCAATGAAGTTGAAAGTTGAAAGTTGAAAGTTGAAATTGGAAGCACAAAGGGATAAAGGTACAATGGTACAAAGAGATCCGTGAAAATTCGTCTGATCCGTACTGATAGCTATCGGTATCCGTGTTCTATTAAAAAGTAAAAAGATGAAAAGAATCAGTTACTATTATGACATTGCCCTGAGAAAACTTATTTTTTTAGCAAAGCCAAAAGTAAAATTGCTTCGGGCTTCCCCCGAAAGCTTTCGGGGTCGGACTTCGGACTTCCGACTTCCGACTTATTCAGTGCGTTATGTGTTGTTGTCAATAATGCTCATCTTACCAGGGGTGATCATTACTGTTAGTGCGCAAACCCGGGGTAATAAGAACGTGGTCACAGAAGTTCGTGAAGTTTCGCCATTCAATAAAATAGATGCCGGGAGCACACTGAATGTGTTGATCAAATCCGGTGAAAGTCAGTCCGTAAAGGTAGAAACCGATGAAAACTTGCAGGAACTGGTGATGACGGAGGTCAGGGAGAATACCCTGTTCATTTCATCAAGGTCGGTTAAAAGTTATACCAGGCTGAATATCCATGTGACGGCATCTCGCTTGCAAGGTATAAATGCACATGGAGGCAGTCATATTACTTTTGAAGACACGATCAGATCGGAAATGTTTGAGATCATTGCCAGCGGGGCTTCTGATATGCAGTTGGAAGTTGATGTTCAAACCCTGCGCTCCGAAATTTCCGGTGCCGCTACCGTGGCATTGTCGGGAGATGCGGTCAATCATAGTACAGAAGTCTCGGGTGCAGGCAAACTTAAGGCATTCGATCTCGTTACCCAAAAGACCGATGCTGGTATCAGCGGGGCAGGAACGGCCTATGTGCATGCAGAAAAAGAGCTGATCGGTGAAGTGTCTGGCGCAGGAGACCTGGTATACAGAGAGGAACCCGTGTCAAGAAATGTTTTTAAGAGCTCGGTAATTTCACGATCAATACCGGATGCCGGGGAGGATACTACCTCGGTAAAAGTGGTAGGTGTTGATGTTTATGTAATTGAAAAGAAAGATACTGTAGAAGTTCATGTAGGTGACAGGGTGTTGATCGTGGATGAGGACGGCAATGTCAAATACAGACGTAAATACAAGCACAAATATAACGGGCACTGGGCCGGGTTTGACATTGGGCTGAATGGTTACGCCGACCAGCACGGCCGGATGAACTTCCCGAAGGAAATTGAATATATGGAGTTAAGAATGGAGAAGTCGGTGGTGGTTAACATCAACTTTTTCGAACAAAATATAGCGTTATCTAAAAATCAGCGGGTCGGTTTTACTACCGGCCTGGGTATGACTTCTCTCAACTACCGCTTTATGAAAACCACTCACCTCAACTCTGACTCATCCAATATTATTGGTTACCTGTCGGAGGGAATCAGTGTGAGGAAGAGCAAGCTTTCTACCTGGCATCTTACCCTGCCGGTATTGTTTGAGTGGCAGACCAACCGCTGGTGCAGGAAAAACAGTTTCCATGTGGGTGGAGGCATGATCATGAATGTAAGGCTTTGGTCATGGACGAAAATCTATTACAACGAACAATATAAAGATTTCGAGTTGACCCGTTACAATCCTAATACCGGGAATTACGAAGTGGAATTCCTGGCCACATCTCCCGGCATTCCAAAAGTCCATGATTACGATGACTGGTTCCTGCGCCCCTTCAAATTCGACGCCACCCTGAGGATCGGATGGGGATGGATCAACCTCTGGGCCACTTATTCTGTCAATACCCTGTTCAGGGACGACCGCGGCCCGGTGCTGTATCCCTGGGGAGTTGGGATTACCTTGATCAATCTTTGAGAGAAATATTAAGCAGTCTCTTTAAATATACTTAACGCCCTAAAGGGAAAGTCGGAAGTCCGAAGACCGAACCCGAAAGCTTTCGGGGGAAGTCCAAAGCATTTTTACTTTTGGCTTTGTACTGAAACCCTTATTGGGTATAGGTTTTATTGTAAGCAGTGATTAATCGGTCAAGGTCACAACAACTTTATCCAGATTTCCTGTAAATGCAAACGGACTGCCTTCATAATCTTTATCGACCTGTGTGCCGGAATCCATGCCTACATCAAAAGTTTCAGCGAGTGAGTAAGTAGAAATATGCATCATTTCGAAATAATCCTCATCAACTTTTTCTCCATTCACATACAATTCGCCGGTACCCGACCATGGCTTAAGCGTGCCGTCAATTTTTGATCTATCCAGAATAAAGTTGAATTTCAAAT
>DAOWEV010000148.1 GCA_030638325.1 Bacteroidales bacterium | reverse complement strand
AGATCCCTCGACTACCGCTCGGGATCAGTTCGACTAATCAATTTTGCTTCTCAAAATTAAAGTCTCACTGATTTAATCGAATTAACAAACAGTTTGGTTTTTGCGAAATCAAGGACAGTCTTCATTATTTCTTCGGTTAATCCACATAAACATGAAACATTAAAGTTATTTACATCCAGCCTGGAATACCAGGTATCTGTAACTGTAGTCCAGAGGGATTCGATAACCGAATAAGGTACATTCAATTTATAATACTCGATAAGCTTTGGGATGATGATTGGGTTGCCGGAAATATGGCAATTGATATAAACAAGGTTAAAGTGGTAATCATTTCTATTTAAAAAAAGCTGCCTTTGAAATTTAAACCCTTGTGGATATTGCACGGAAATTTTATGCATATCCGGAAGGAATACCTGCATCTGGTCTTTCAAAAGTACGCAATATTTTTCTGCAACCTCGTTGTGCAGGTGAAGTAGTTGCTCGATTAAATCTTCTCTGTCTGCAAAATGGTAGTAAAAATTAGTTCTCGGCAATCCCGCTTTTTCAGCCAGCAATTTAATACTCAATCTATCAGGTCCATACTCACCAAAAAGATCGTATGCCTCTTCCAACCATTTTTGTTTTGATTTCATGCAGGTGTTCCTGATTTTAAAATTAATATATGCAACAAAGATAAATATTTAATTGATAAACTGACAACGCCCTTACGGGTTTTGAAAAAGAATTGAAAGCCAGATTATTTCGATTGAGGAATAACTGCCTGCTGAATTTCAATGGAATAGGATGTTGTTCTAATAGTAAATAAAGGTCAGGGAAAAACTTTTTACATTCCAAAGCTCCAACGGAACAAAACTGTTGATGAATCTGCCAGTGCATGTCAAGCAACTCTTCAATAAAAACTTCAATATCCCCAAAGTGATGATAGAAAGAAGCCCGTGGTGACCCCATTTCTTTACAAAGCTTATTAATGCTAAGGTTCTTAGGGCCATAGAAAGCAAAATGCTCATATCCTTTTTCAATACACTTTTGCTTGAATCCCTGCGACACTGACATGATCAAAGTTTAATAAAATACAAAGTTAGCAATTTCTTCCTTCTTCTACAATGAACGCCAACTAGTGTCTATCCACACCACTATTGTGTTAATTTTTATTATGCCTGTAGATTTGGGTTTTGTTAGTTGATTGAAAATTGATTGCTCACTATCAACGCTGCGAGGTCTTACAGACGCTCGCAGGTTTTCGCTCATATGATTGATTCACCCTATCACCCACTCACCACTCACTCTTCACATCTCACACTTCACGTCTCACGAGTAAGCTATACTTCGAGGGTAATCAGCGTAATCTCCGGCAGGATGCCGATACGTCCGGGATAGCCGATCATGCCAAGTCCACGGTTCACGTATAGATATTGTTTTTTCGAGCCGTTTAAGACGGAGTACATCCCGGCCCAGTATTTGAACATATACTGTGCGAGGCTCCATTTGATCCTCTTATACTCCACCCCAAACTGAAAGCCATGGGTATGCCCTGAGAGGGTCAGGTCGATCTCCGGATGGTCTTTGCTGACTATATATTCCCAGTGGGTCGGGTCGTGTGACATGAGGATCCTGACCGGGGCTGTTTCGGCGCCTTGAAGGGCCTTATTCAGATCGCCCAGTTTCGGGAATCGCTTATGAAACCCCCAGTTTTCTATACCTACAATAGCCAGCTCATTTTGTCCCTTCTTCAGCAGATAGTTTTCATTCCTCAATAAACGCCATCCCATACTCTTGTAAAAATGATAAAGCCTCAGCATGTTTTGTTTTTTTGCCTCCTCGCTGGGCCAGGTAACATAATCCCCATAATCATGGTTCCCCAATACTGCAAATATGCCATCACGGGCTTTGATCCGGGCAAGGGAATCTTTAAAGCGGAAGGCTTCGTCGGTGGTTGAATTAACCAGGTCGCCGGTAAAAAGGACAAGGTCCGGTTTCAGGCTGTTGATAAGGCCCACTGCTTCATCCAATAGATCCACAGAGGCCCAGCTGCCAAGATGAAGGTCTGATATCTGTACAATCCTGAGGCCGTCGAATGCTTTGGGAAGGTCGGGTAAGCGTATATATTCCCTCCTGATCCTAAAATCATATGCCCACTTTACAATGCCGATCATCAACCCACTGAACAGCAATCCACCACCTGCCAAACCAATTGTCTGCAAAAACTTTGCACGGTTCATTTTGACGGCTTCCTGGCGAAAAGGCTTTTTCTTTTTCTTGGCATGAATGAATTTGAAGAAAAAATGAATGATCTTCATGAAATCAGCGAGCAGGAAGAATATAATCGCAAACAGCTTGGACAGATAAAATGCAATTGCCGTTCCGAAAAGATAGCTTATGAAAACGGTATCCCAATCTTTTACCGGAAGCAACCATGACATAAGGCCAACGATTATAAACGCTGCCAGCGGGATCCAATAGACTACAGTAATAAAATATTTCGTAAGCGGCTTAAGACTGAACACTCTCTTCTTAATGGAAAACCACAGGTAAGCATCCAGTAATAGCAGTATGATAAAAAAAGGAAACCTGCCGGTATCTTTGGGAAAAGCCTCAGCAGTGATCAGGTAAGCAGCAATTAAAAATACAATTACTACAAGTAAATAAATAAATCTTCTCAACATACGCCCTGAAAAAATCGCGGCAAAGGTAATAACTTAGAATTGATTTAAATAGGTTATTAAGGTTTTTTAACATTTGGAAGAGACGCATGATTATGCGTCTCAACTCTGCACGCTTCCACCCCCCCTACTCACCATTCACCATTCACCATTCACCATTCACGCCTCAACGCTACGAAGTCTAACAGACGCTCATAGGTTTTCGCTCATTTGATTGGATCTCCCCATCGCCCCTTCACCCCCTCGCCCCCTCTCAACTCTCAACTCTCAACTCTCAACTCTCAAATCTCAACTCTCAATCCAACCCCTTAATATAATTCACCAGCCCCCTGGCCTCAAAGATCCCCATCAACTTATCCGGTAGGGGACTGAATTTAAAATCCTTCCCTCCTACCCTTACGAGGCCTTCATCGAATAATATTTCAACTTCGTCGCCATGCCGGTATGCATCCACAGCCTCCGGCAGGATAATAATCGGGAGCCCCTGGTTCACCGAGGAGCGGAAAAATATTCTGTTCACCGATTTACAGATCACTGCCTTCACACCGGCAAACGATAGTCCTACTGCAGGATGCTCGCGGGAGCTTCCACAGCCAAAGTTAGCGCCGGCCATGATGATATCACCATCCCCTACCCGCTTGTTGAAACTTTCATCAAAACCCACAAACAAATGAGGCAGTATCTTTTCCGCTTCAGAGCTAAGGACACTGTATGTCAGGTTACCGGCGAACATCTGGTCGGTATTAAGGTTGTCGGCATCCGAATAATTCCATACCCCCTGAATATACCTGTCATCGTCATCTTCAATGGTCAGGGTTTCACTTTGTTCTGTGACATAGGGATATTTGTCATCAGAAGGTTTTGCACGTGGGTCCACGATCTCACCTGCCAGTGCCGATTTTGCCACCGTAGCAGGAGATGCCAGGTAAATACTGGATTCTTTGTTTCCCATTCGTCCCTTGAAGTTCCGGTTGGCTGTGGAAATCACATTATAGCCATCGGCAGGTATTCCCTGTCCAGTGCCGAGGCAAGGGCCGCAGGAAGAGGCCAGCACATGTGCCCCGGCTTCAATAAATATCTCTGTAAGGCCTTCCCTCAATGCCTGCATGTAAATCTCCCTCGATGCCGGAATGATCAGCATCTGCATGCCCTGTGGAAGCTTCTTTCCCTCTAATACCATGGCTGCTTCTTTCAGATCATCAAAGCGTCCGTTGGTACAGGTACCAACCATGGCCTGGTGGAGTTTTGTCCCTTTTACTTCCGATACTGCCTTCACATTGTCAACATGATGGGGCGCTGCCACCAACGGGAATAGCTGATCCAGGTCGATCTCGATCTCTTTTACATAAACAGCGCCGGCATCTGCCCAGACGCCTTTCACATTTTCGCCGAGGAATTGCATAAGGACATCATCAGGTGGGAAAACAGCATTTTTGGCCCCCATCTCGGAAGCCAGGTTAGCCAGGGTCATACGCTCTGAAATAGAGAGGCCATGAACGCCGTCGCCATGAAATTCAATGGACAGGTAATCGGCACCGCTGGAGCCTAACATGCCAATGATCCAAAGTGAAATATCCTTGGCGTAAACGCCTTCCGGTAATTTTCCATGAAGTGTTATCTTAAGCGACTCGGGGACCCTGAACCAGGTCTCTCCCTGTTTCCAGAGACCGGCTGTCTCAGTCCGGTCAATACCGGCGGCAAAAGCATTGAATGCACCGGCAGTACAGGTATGGCTATCGCTACCGACAATCACCATTCCAGGCTTCGCATATTCCGACATGATCTGGTGACAAATACCGGATCCGGCATCATGGAACTTTTTGATGCCCTGCTCCTTCACAATATCACGTATCTTCTGGTATTGATTGGCAAGTTTTGCGCTGGTAGGGGGAGCATTGTGGTCCAGCACGATCAATAGCTGGTCCGGGTCAGCAATCTTCTCACCATTCATTTTGTTAAAAGTACCGGCAATGCTGGCCGTGTTGTCGTGCGATAAAATAATATCGGGTTTCTTAAAAACGATGCTGCCCTGTTCGGCACCGAAGATCTTTTCTACGAAGGTTTTTTTCATGGGTGGTGTTGTATAAAAGTTAGTTGAAAATAAAAAGGTTCTTACAGAAAATTGATAAAATAGAATTATCAAAAAAATCAATTAATCATAAGGACCTATGAAAAACAAAATTAGTAAAACCGGATGAGAAAACATTGAATGGGTGATAGAAAAATCCATTAATGTTCAGATGAGTTTATTGGAGAAGGGTTTGAAGTCGGAAGTCCGAAGTTTGACATAGTTTTTCCAAAAATATTTACCAAAATGTGCTCAAAGCAGTCCTTTTCCATCCTGAACTTGTCTTAACGTAGATGTAGTCTTCATCCCAGGAAATATCACCGGTATTACCATTACTATCACTGGTACCTGTGGGTGTATAGGGGGTTCGTAATCTTAATTGATCATATCCATTAGTACCATTTACATCTAATTTTGCTGTTGGTGATGAATTACCAATGCCTACATCTCCTGTTGCATCATCCACATAAATACGTGTTGTGCCATTAGTTTGTAAGTGCAAAGGCGAATTGCTTGAGAAGGCCTCAGCAAACACAGTGTCAGCTTTTGCGTTGCCGTTAACTTCTAATTTTTCAGACGGGCTGCTGGTTCCCACACCAAGACTACCGTTCACTGCAAGAATATCATTATCAAACTCACCATAAATTAGAGGCAATATAGTATCTGAGTTTTCAATATAGAGTTTATTATCGGTGGTATCATAATATCCTGCCTGATATCCCAGGAATACATTTCCGGATTTATTGTGTAGTGTTGTTCCCCTGCCGGCTTCAAATCCTATGATCGTATTATTTGAACCTTCCTGGTTATAGTAATTTGCCCAATATCCATTTGCTGTGTTATTATTTCCTGTCCCATTATTACGTAAAGCGCGGCATCCATTTGCTGTGTTATTATTTCCCGTCCCATTACTACCTAAAGCGCCGTATCCATTTGCTGTGTTATAAAATCCTGTCGTATTTCCAAGTAAAGCCCCGCATCCATTTGCTGTGTTATAAGATCCTGTCGTATTGAGCCATAAAGCCAGGTATCCATTAGCTGTGTTCATAAATCCTGTCGTATTGGTTGCTAAAGCCACGTATCCATTTGCTGTGTTATATTTTCCTGTCGTATTGCGTGTTAAAGCCCAGGAACCATTTGCTGTGTTATATTCTCCTGTCGTATTGTATTTTAAAGCCCCGGATCCATTTGCTGTGTTTCCATCTCCTGTCGTATTGTGAAGTAAAGCCTCATATCCATTTGCTGTGTTATAATTTCCTGTCGTATTGTATATTAAAGCGCAATATCCATTTGCTGTGTTGTTAGATCCTGTCGTATTGTAATATAAAGCCCCGGATCCATTTGCTGTGTTTCTATATCCTGTCGTATTGTAATATAAAGCCTCGTTTCCATTTGCTGTGTTATCATATCCTGTCGTATTGAAATATAAAGCCTTGGATCCATTTGCTGTGTTTCTATATCCTGTCGTATTTGAATATAAAGCCCGGTATCCTGTTGCTGTGTGACCAATACTTGAAGTGTTTGCGTTAAGCGCATCAATCCCAACTGCAACATTTTGTTTATCTGTTCCATCATCATTAGCTCCTGCACCAGAACCAAGAAAAATGCTGTTGCCTATTGTTTTTCCATCCGAAAGGTCATCAATGGAAAAAGCTTCTGTTCCGATTAGCCCCCAAGAGGTTCCATCATAATAATAAAACCCAGAGGTATTGTCAGTCTGGTAAATCATCAGCCCGGTGGCAGGGCTGGGAATGTTATTATTGCGTTGAGCCTCGGTCATCCTAGGGATGAGCGCCCCCTTTGTGGTGGATTCTACGTCTAACATAGCAGAATTGTCTGCTGGCAAACCTGTTGTGTTAATGGCTACTCCTTGTGCCCATGCATTGGAAGTAATGCAAAAAGAAAGGGCAAAAAGCATAAAAGTAATCCTTTTCATGACAGTTGGTTTTTAATGGTTAATAAATGCGATAAATATATATATTTTAAATGTGAAATGCAAGTAATTTCGAAAATTATTGCAAGTATCGAACTAAAACCACCTTTGGTGGGAATTAATTAACTGTTGCAACAAAAAAATAGACAACATGTTGGTAAAGGTTGCACCCTAAGTACCTGTTTAAAATTTATTACTAATTTCGTCCCGTTAACCTAAATCTTTTGCATTATGAAAAAATTAGTGAATATTTTTATATTGAGTTTCATACTATTTAGCATGACCGCTGTCTCACAAAATTATGTGAGCACCGAACCGGCGAATAAGAATGCTATCCTGGAGGAGTTTACAGGCGTCAGATGCCCCAATTGCCCTGCCGGACACCAGGTGGCTGCCGGCATCTTACAAAATAACCCGGGAAGAGCTTTTATGGCTGGCTATCATCCTTTCAATTCAAGCTATACGACACCCTATACCGGAGACCCGGATTTCAGGAGGCACCATCCTGATTCGTTATACATGACGCCGTGGTGCGGTTCTTCCCGTTTCATGCCGAGCGCTTTCATAAACAGGCGGATATGGAATGGAGACCGACTCCAAAGCAGGGGTGTATGGGCATCTTACACCGACCAGATACTGGCAGAAGCATCCCCGGTGAATGTCGGGATGGGCTCAACATACGATGATCAGACGAATATGCTGGAAGTCACTGTTGAGATATACTTCACCTCAAGCCTTACGCAACAGTCTACCCTGAATATTGTGCTGTGCGAGAGTGAACTGATCGCACAGCAATCAGGAGGCGGCACATCATACGTCCATAAGCACGTATTCCGGGAAACTTTTACAGCACAATGGGGAGATATTATCCCGGGCCCCACAAACCAGGGAACCCTTGTGGTGATGGAATATTCATTTGATAACACAACGGCTCAATATATCATGGATAATTGCAACCTGACGGCTTTTGTGGTGGACTATTCAAACGATGAGATCATCAGCGGTGTGGGAGTTACAGCAGGCGATTATACGATGATACCACCCACTGCCGAATTCGCCGCCAGCGATACACTTATCGGCACAGGAGAAAGTGTTTCTTTCACCGATGAATCCCTGGGCATCCCAACCTCCTGGTACTGGGAATTTGAAGGCGGGGACCCGGCTTCTGCAACAGACCGGATACCTCCGGAAATCTTTTACTGGCTGTATGGAGATTATGATGTTTCACTTACCGTGACCAACGACCTTGGTGAAAGTACCATAATAAAAGAAGATCTTATCCATGTTGGAGGTGTAGGAATGGCAGAATTATCAAATGATATTGATTTTACGATCTCTCCCAATCCCGCAAACAACTTTGTAAGGGTAGTTTTTGAGAACCCTCCGGATGCGTCAAAGCAAAAAATGATCCTGATCAGTTCAACAGGGAAAATGATTAAAGAGATCAGGCTGTCAAACAACACCCGCAACATCATCATTGATATTTCCGGTCTTCCCGCAGGGATCTACCATATATCTGTGCAGGCAGGGGGTAATGTTTTTAGTAAATCGCCGAGGAAGAGACAGGAAGTTGAAAGTT
>DAOWEV010000202.1 GCA_030638325.1 Bacteroidales bacterium | reverse complement strand
TTTATTTTTTTTACGGGGAAACTGTAACTGTTAATGTTACAGATGGGCTTAAAGCCCTTGACGGTTCAGAGGTTTCCGGCACCTGCTTTTCCTTCAGGATTAAGACGCAGGACAACCTGCCTTTGCTAAAAGAGTTTTACAGAAGGGAATTCATGAATGAATCTTCAAACATGAACAATCGACCGGGGACGAAACCATCGGGCATACTCCAGTTGGACAACAACCTGCCCTATGATTACCCTGCCCCGGAAATGATCCACTATGAAGAAACCGATGACAGCTACCTGTTTTTTAACCTTAATCCCAGGGCAGGGGCCCAGGATTATACGTATTATCTATCGATCAATGACAAATTTGGGGTTCCTCTGTTTTTCAGAAAAACACAAAACAATAGCTTGAATTTTCACCTGATGCCGGATGGCCGTCTTACTTATGCCAGGAACGATTATGGCAATCCTGAAAACGAAAAGTATTTTTTCCTGGACAGCTCCTGTGTTGTCGTTGATTCAGTAAAGACCGGCAATGGTTATAATATGGACGGGCATGACATATTGCTGATGGAAAACGGGCATTACCTGTTGATGTCGTATGATCCGCAACCGGTGGATATGAGCCAGGTCGTTCCTGGAGGTAACCCCAATGCAACTGTGATCGGTCTGATCATACAGGAAGTTGACCTGAATGGGACGGTATATTTTCAGTGGCGCAGCTGGGATCATTTCGAGATCACCGATGCCACAGACGACATCAATCTGCTGGGATCCAATATTGACTATGTCCATGGCAATGCCTTCGAATTTGATCAGGACGGGAACATTCTTCTTTCTTCACGGCACCTGGATGAGATCACTAAGATCAACTATCAAACCGGGGATGTCATCTATCGTTTCGGTTTGCTTTCGGAGAACAACCAGTTTGTGATTATCAATGATCCCTATGGTTTTTCCCATCAGCATGATGTGCGGGTGCTGCCAAACGGAAATATTACGATCTATGATAATGGGAACCTGCATCCCAATCCATTTTCACAAGCCATCGAATATTCGATCGATGAATCCACCATGACGGCTACCAGGGTGTGGTTTTACCGGCACAGTCCGGAAGTCTATGGTCCTGCCACAGGAAGTTATCGCAGGGCAGTGGACGGAAAGAGCCTGATTGGATGGGGCGCTACATGGCCACTTACGGCTACGGAGGTGATGCCCGACCAAACCAAAACTTTTGAGGTGTATCTGCCCGATATGGTCGTTTCTTACCGGGTGATCAAAGCCGTATGGAATACCAATCTTTTTACGGCACCACCACAAATACATTTTGGAAACTATGAAGGTTCTACCGGGCCCATATACACGATCCTCCCTGTCCATAACAATTCTGACCAACAGATCCGCATCACCAGTACCTTTAATCACACCGAACTTTTCGAGGTGATGGATAACCTGCCGCTGATCATCCCGGCAGCTGAGACGGTAGAATTGACCATCAGTTTTCTGCCGCCCTCATATGGATATTTCAATGACCGGCTTACATTGAATTATGATATATTCAACCTGTCGGCTGCCGAGCGGATCGCCCGGCAGGTCAAATTGTGTGGCATCTGGGATAATTCCCTGCCCGTAGTCAGCTTTTTACCTGAATTCGGAACCCTTGGCGTAGATCCGGAATCCAATGTCGCCGTACTGTTTTCCGAACCCATTAGAAAGTTTGGTGGAGAACCGATCCAAAACGATGACATTCCTGATCTTTTCTCATTCCAGATCTCCAACCAATGGGGTGATGATATACTTTTTACAGGGATCATTTCCGACGACCGCCAGCAGATCACACTGATCCCTGTTGAAACCCTGGCTGAAGAACAGCAATATTTTGTGAAGTTGCTCCCATTGACCATTGAAGACGACGATGGAGATGTGATCGGCCATCCTGAAACAACTGTATTCACGACAGGTCTTTTGGTCAATATTGAGCCGGATAAAGCTGTAAGCCATGTGATGGTTTTCCCGTCACCCTTCCGTGACAGGCTGGTTGTGGCTTCGAGAGACCGTCACATCGGCCATATTTGCATCTATGACGAATCCGGTCTGGTGGTTTTTAATGCACATTCCGACAAGAACCGGATCGAGATCGATACCAGGCATTTTCCTGAAGGGATATACCTAATAAGGGTGTTCGATCATGCTGGTGAAGTTACAGTATTTAAAGGGGTGAAGGTGAGGTAAACGGTGTTAAGGGTTTTCAGACAGGGCTTTTACATTGGAAAGACAATGATCCGTTTGTCCGGGATTCACCCCCCGCCAATATCAATAAAAAATACTCTCAGGAGGGTTTTAAAATAGGAAGACCATCCCCACTCCACATCCCACCACCAGTAATTATACATAAAACTCATTCGCATATTGATATAGACAAGCAAGGTGAGTATCCCTGCAAAGACAGTGTACATTTTCTTATTCCCCGAAGTTATTGCCAGGTTTACCACATAAGCAAAAGGCAACGCAAGCAAGGCATAAATATCTACAAAACCGCGATGGCCGTATGATCCGGCAATAGATGGATGCCACCAGCTTCCATACAGATAGGTGACTATAATTGTAATGGCTAAAACAGGCCAGGGTGATCCTGTTTTGGTTTTTATTTGAAAAATGATACCGGCCAGGGCGAATAACATCAGGGGGGTTAATACCAGCCACCCTCCTGTACTGCCAAAAAGAACCAGCCCGATCTTAGGATGAAACAAGTTGAAAAATCCTTCCTCTACATAACTGTACTGATAGGGGTTTATCACAAATTTATCCGTAAGGGAATACCAGTACAGGATTTGAGGTGAATATAACAAGACCACGAAAACCGGGATAACCCACAGGTACCTGATCTGACCCCACAAAAACCGGATGTTGTCTCTCGCTTTGGCCAGGGAATTAGCATGGTACAAAATAAGATAGAGCAAAACAATGATATGGGGAATCCTGATAAGGCATAATATTCCGATTGCCAGGGCCATAAGCATGGCCGTCTTCCAACCCGGGTTTCGATAAAACGACGGCACCAGGTAAACTACACAACTCACCAGGAAGAAAGCATATACATGGGAAGCGCCCGGCTCGAGGTATGCATAAAAAAGCAAATTGGTCCCCAAAAAAAGGGTGCCTGTTGAAATCCATGCAACCCTGTTGCCGTATTTTCTCCTGAATAGCTTAAACAACAATAACAACCCGGTAAAAGTGTAAAAAGCACCTGCAACATTTACCCCAAATACATACGGGGTAAATTTCCCGGTTGCCGGCAAATTAAAAACAAGGGCAACAGCATGGGCAACAAGGAAAAAGGGCAACTCAAGCAGGGCAACCCCGTAAGTGTATTTATTAAAAAGACCACCGCTCTCAAGCGGGAAACCATAGGGCTGGTTCATGATATCCTTCTTGATAAAAAGGGCAGTCAGGTATTGGTGGTATCCCGCAGCATCCGATGATATCACCATGGATAATCCCTGGGTATACCGATGGTATTTTACGTAAGAAAAAAAAGTTACCAGGATGATAAAGATAAGCCCGGCTACAATAATATGATTTCGTTTTATATCAGTACTACAATTCTCCAAAGTAAATGCATCAATTTTAGCAAATGTAATAAATCCTGGGAAGTCTGTAATTGTGCCCCAGGATGGGTGTCTTACCAACGTTAACAAAGAGATCACCTATTTTACTTGACAAACATGCATTAATGTAGTATATTTGTAGGGCAAGTCTATAATCCACAATATTAAATCTCACCTTTGGCTTAGTATTGCTGCATATAGCCTTTTGATGCATTATTAATCAAAAGCCAATTATTAGCCCGTTGTGCGGTTTAATTCGCCAATGCATATTTTAAATTATATATTTAAATGCTTATATGAGCCAGTATAATTTGAAAATTATTATTCACTTACGTAAAGTAAAAGGCCTTATGAAAATAAGAATCATTCTCTCATTCATTGCTTTTACATTTTTGTTTGGGGCCTTTGGCCAGAACAATTCAGCGATCGACTCCCTGGAAAATATTTTAAAGACCGCCAAAGCGGATACCGCAAAAGTGAATTGCATGAACGCATTAAGCAATCAATACGGGAAAATCAGCGAATATAAGATGGCCATGCAATATGCTGAATCCGCGCTTGATTTGGCTAAAACACTGGATTATAAAAAAGGGATTGCCAAGTCTTACAAATTTATCGGTAATTGTTACGATATTCAAGGCAATGGTCCGAAGGCTTTGGAACATTTTTTGGCTTCCTTAAAGATCTTTGAAGAAATCGGGGATAAGCGAGATATTGGTTTTATTTACACCAATATTGGGATTGTCTATTGGCATATGGGCAATCTTCCTGAAGCTTTGGAAAATACTATGACTGCCCTTAAAATCTTCGAAGAAATCGGGGATAAGGAAGGTATGACTTATTCTTACAACAGTATCGCGTCTGTCTATTCGAGTATGGGTAATTATCCTGAAGCTATGAAGAATTATTCCGCTCGTTTAAAGATCAGTGAAGAAATTGGGGATAAGAGCGGTATTGCTGGTTCTTACATCAATATTGGGAATATTTATCTTAATCAGGGCAATTATGCGAAAGCTTTGGAAAATTTTTTGACTTCCCTTAAGATCCACGAAGAAATCGGGTCTAGGGTTGGCGCTGCCGAGTGTAACAACAATATTGGTTGGATTTATTGGGGTCAAGGCAATTATCATGCAGCCAATAAATATTTCCAGGCTTCTTTAAAGATCACTGAAGAAATCGGGTATAATGCTCTTACTGCTTATAATTATAATTGCCTTGTTGACGTAAATATTGCTTCAAACAATTTTCAGGAGGCAAGAAAATATTTAGATGACCGCCTTGCATTTTCAAAAGAAATCGGTAATAAGAAAGGAATTGTCAATTACTACATAGATTTTGGGGATCTTTATTATAAACAGGGCAATTTTCAGGATGCAAGAAAATATTTAAATGACGGCCTTGCCTTATTTAAAAAAATTGGAATTAAACAACAAATTAGGACGATTTACAATCATTTGTCAATATTAGACAGTGCTGAAGGCAATTTCGCACAGGCCCTGGAGCATTACAAGATGTATACCCTTTATAAAGACAGTTTGCGCAATGAGAAAAATAAAAAACAGACAGAACAGATGTTAATCCAGTACGAAACCGAGAAGAAAGACCGGGAGATCGAGCTTCTAAATAAAGACAAAACATTGCAGGAGCAGAAACTGGAAAAGCAAAGACTCCTGAGAAACGGAATGATCGCAGGCGTCTTCCTTATTGTCCTGGTAGGATTGCTCCTTTTTCGAAGCTTCAGGCTCAGGAAAAAACTGGAAAAGCAACAGGCCATAGTGCAGGAGCGCCATCGCATCAGCGCTGACCTGCACGACGATGTCGGGTCCGGGCTTTCAAAGATCACGCTTCTGAGTGAATTATTAAAAACGCAGGCCAAAACGCCTGAGAACAGGAAGGAGGCAGAAAAGATATCGGAGACGGCCCTGGAGCTCTCCTCCACCATAAGCGAGATCATCTGGGCACTGAACTCAAACAACGACTTCCTTGAAAACATGGTAGCATACATACGGCGTTACGCAGCCGAATATTTTGAAAACTCCCCGGTTAAACTTAATATCGTTACTC
>DAOWEV010000066.1 GCA_030638325.1 Bacteroidales bacterium | reverse complement strand
CTGGTATCGCATCTGTTTTTTATCATTGGGGTCATTTTCTTTTTTCTGATCCTGCTAAAACAATTCGGAAACTACCGGCTTGCCCTGGCAGGCGCCCTGTTTCTGTTATTAAGCCCGGTGATCTTTGCACATTCCTTTTTCAACAGCAAGGATATCCCTTTTATGGTGATGTTTGTCATCAGCCAGTTCACCTTGTTACAGGCAGTGCGCTCCAGGCCAGTGGTTTTCATCGTGCACGGCGTGATCACAGGACTGCTTATGAACATCCGGATCATGGGCGTTATAATGGTCGCATTGACATTGTTATTTATTCTCCTGAAATATCTTCAGGATAAGGACTTAAAAAGAATGTTTGTGAGCTCTCTGATATTTCTCTTTTCTGCGGTTATCATCCTCTTTGTCACCTGGCCTTACCTGTGGACAGATCCGGCCGGCCATTTTCGGGAAGCATTCACCGTGATGAGACAGTTTAACTGGGATGACCCGGTATTGTATTTCGGGCAGATGATCCCTGCTAAGGAAGTGCCCTGGCATTACATCCCCGGCTGGATCGGAATCACCACTCCCCTACTCTATCTGTTGCTTGCTGTGATCGGTTTTATCATGTTGGTCGGGGTAGTCATCAGAAATCCTGTGTCATTCATCAAGACTGACCAGCAAAGTGGGCATCTGTTGTTTCTGCTGGCTTTCCTGGGACCTGTCCTGGCAGTTGTAATTCTTAAATCTGTTTTATATGACGGCTGGCGGCAGATGTTTTTCATCTATCCTTCACTGCTTTACATGGCTATCTATGGGTTGGACCGGATCCTCATAAAAATCAACCGTTTTCCTTTATTAAAATATGCCCTTGCAGGGATTATTTTAATACAGCTCGCCTGGGCGCTGGATATCATGATCAGGATCCATCCATTTCAGCAGGTGTACTTCAATATACTGGTATCACATAAGGATGATCATATAAGGCAGCGCTTTGAGATGGATTACTGGGGAACATCATATAAACAAGCACTGGAGCATATCCTGATGCATGATGATTCAGATACAATCAGGGTGACAGCAGCCAATAAGCCCGGCAGGATCAACCGCAATATTATTTCCATAGAAGCAGGCCGTTACAGGATTGAATATGTGAACACCGTCGATAAAGCTGATTATTTCATCACCAACTACCGCTGGCATCCTGAAGATTATCCATACGGAAAGCCATGGCACAATATACGTGTTATGGGCAGTGACATGAACACTACGTGGAAGTTTGGGGATGATAGCGAATAACGTGAAATGAAGCTCACAAATTAAAAACGCTCTGAAAGGCAGCAATTATTTAGCAATACAGCCCGAAGGGCCAACATAACTTAGCATAGGGCAATGCCCTGTGAAATGAATCATGCAAATTAAATACGCCCTGAAAAGACTAAAATTATCTATTAATACAGCCTGAAAGGCTAACATAACTTAGTACAGGGCAACGCCCTGTGAAATGAACCATACACATTAAATGCGCCCTGAAAGGGCAATATAACTATGGCGAAGGCTGTATTTGGGCAATTATTTTCATAGGGCGTTGCCCCATGCTATGATATTTTAGGCTTTCAGCCTGCACAAAAAAATTCCTAATTCGTAATTCCTAATTCCTAATTCTTTCCCAATTCCTAATTCTCACAGGTCGATGAACTCCTGAAACAGCACTTGCAGAAAAGACTTTCCGTCCATGATAACGCTATCCTGCGCCGTTTTACTGAGTTCCGGGGCGAAATTCTTCCGGTAATAATTATCCCAGTCCCATGAATAAACAAACTCACCGTTGGGTTCCTTCCAGCCGAAAGCATTTTGCAATTCAAAATAAGCATATTGCGGACAGTAAGGATTGAAAAGATCATGGCTCCAGACAAAGTCGCGGCTGTTGAAGTTAAGCTGGTTCAATATTGATTTGGGAATAAACACGTTGTTCACGATCCGGTCATCCCGGGTGTTGCGGAATTCTTCTTTCAATACATCCCCATAGAACAGCAATGGTATTTTATGGAATTCGAAACTTCCCAGGGGCCAGTTCCGGTAGGTATTATGGCTGTGGTCTGCTACAATGATAAATAGGGTGTTGGAATACCAGTCCTGCTTTCCGGCCATCTCAAAATATCTTCCGAGATGATGGTCTGTATAATAAGCCGAATTGATGAATTCATTCTCACTCCCGCCCCAGTCAAGCACTTTCTCCATTGGCTGATCATAAGGGGAATGCGAACTCATGGTAAATACCATGCTGAAAAAAGGCTCTTTAAGCTTTGACACCTCTTCAATATGATGCTGAAACAGAAACTCGTCGTGGACACCTAGACGGCCTTCAGGGAATTCATCAGGCAGGTCATCTCCCTCAATGATCACATCGAATTCATTGAAGTATAAAAAAGCTTTGATATTGCCATAGGTAAGTTGTCCCCCGAAATAAAATGAGGTATGATATCCTTCCATATTGAAAACCCTGGTCAGGCTGGGCAGCTTGGAGTATTTATCAATATTTTCGGTGATCGTGGTGAAAGGGGTTGCCGGGAATCCTCCGAGGATGCTTGCGATGGCCTGCTGTGAGCGGCTCCCGGTAGCATAATGCCGGGTAAACAACAACCCACCTTCTTCCAGCTTTGCAAATTCAGGTGTGATCCCGGGTTTCCCGCCGAGGGATTCGATCAGGTCTGCCGACCAGCTCTCAAGCAACAAAATAATGACATTGGCCCTTTGTGTATTTAAGATAGATATTGTGGTGTCGGCCGGTACCCTGTTAATCCTGGCAAAAGTTTCCATAGCCTCCTCAGGGTCTAAAAACTCAAAAGGATTTCGATAATTGAATTTCTGGTTCTCGAGGATGCTTATCGCCAGGTTGAAGCCTGAGTTGACAGAAGCCAGGTTCAGGATGTTATGGTTGGAATAATAAGCAGCGCTGGGACTTATCGGAATGGGGCTAAAACCTCCTCTAAGCCCTGTAAACAACAGTAAGAGCGTTATTACGAGAAAAATCAATGACTTGACCACATTCAGATGAAACTTCTGAAAGCTCTTATGGAAGTATTTCTTATACAAATAGAAACTGATGTAAAAGATGATAACGGCAGTGCCCAGCAGCGTAAAAAACCGAAAGCCTGGGATGGAAAGAAAGACCTCATCGGGATTGCGGAGATATAGCAATGCCTTGGCTGAGAGCTTGGTCTTCCATTCCGGATAAATACCCAATTCGGTAGCCGTGATCACTGCGTACAAGGCGATCACGATACCGGTATATGCCTTATTTAGCTTGTTCAGCCACATCCGGCCTGAAAATCCAAAGAAAAAAAGGAAAAGTGCGGGAAGAATAAGAATATAGCAGGCGCTCGCAATATCCACTGTAAGACCGTGCCAAAAAGCGCCCATGACCTCCCCGAAACTGATATTATCGAGGTAGATGTATCGCTGGTTATACATCAGAAAGACAATCCTGATGAAGGCAAAGAAAAGCATCCAGAAAATAAACTGCCGCAATAATGATATCCATAGTTTGAACATGACGCAAAAGTAGGGAAAAATGGCGGAAGTCCGAAGTCGGAAGTCGGAAACAATAGACAAATGATCACTGATAATATCGAACTAAACAATCTTATGGCTAAATATTATTTTAATGTGCTGGGTAAAAAAAACCAGGACATTAAACGTCATCCCCACGAAAATGGGGATCTGTTACACTTTTTCAATAATAATAGCACTGATTTTGACGAACGATATTTGTGGGACTTACAAATCTTTGTGTAATTTGGTGCCGCCCTTTCAGGCATACGCGTTAACTTAACCCAAAAAACGCATCCATTTTTTGTTCAAAATTTTCTCT
>DAOWEV010000254.1 GCA_030638325.1 Bacteroidales bacterium | reverse complement strand
ATATCAAATATTCAAATTTTCAATTGCTTAAAACAGTTTATATCATTTGGGTTTAATTCACTTGAATTTGTTTAGTGCTTAGGGTTTCGGATTTAGAATTTCTGCCAAAAAAAACACGAATATCAAAATTAAGATACTAATATCTAAATCCGAAACAATTTCAAATATTCAAATTTTCAATTGTTTAAAACAGTTTATATCATTAGGTTTTCTTTCATTTGAATTTGTTTAGGATTTAGGTTTTTGAATTTCGAATTTCAATTTTCTGTCAAAAAAACACACGAATATCAAAATTAAGATACAAAAGGACAAGTTGGATCAAAAGGTATACTTGTTATCGTATATCAGCCTGTCGGCTATCCTTCTTCTGGCTTCCTTGACATCCAGTGGCATCACCTTAGTGTAGATAAATAAGGCTTCACACATTTTCATCAGCTTGTCAACCTCAGGTTCGAAAGAACTTATGGCATCACGGCCGGATTTCAGAATATTTGAGGCTGTATCGTAAACATATACATTCAGAATATCCTTGTGGATTTCCACATAATGACCTCCGTTTTTCTGCTCAAGTTTTTCAACCCTCAGCATAGTGGATTCTACGATATACAGAGGCATCATCATATCGGCGATGTTCATCATGATCTCCTGTTCGCTAATCAGGTTTTTCTGAAACCTGTCTGAGAAGGCCTGGATAACCATCAACACAGCATTCTTAAAGTTGCGGATATAATATCTGATCTCTTCGTAATAATTATCCGTGGGGATTTCCGGCTGGGTGAGATCATTTATACCATCAAGGACAGCTTTTGCATGTCCGAAGAGGTCAAACTCTCCCTTCTGGGCTTTTTTAATCGTCGTATCTGTTGCCAACAGGCGGTTTATCTCATTGGTACCTTCAAAGATCCTGTTGATCCTGGAATCACGGTATGCCCTGTCAACAGGTCCTTCTGAAGAGTATCCCATGCCGCCCCAGATTTGCAATGCTTCGTCAACAACATAATCCAGCGCTTCCGAACCATTCACTTTCAGCATGGCGCATTCCACGGAAAATTTTGCGATGCTCTCAATCTCCGCTTTGCCTCTGTCCATACCTTTCTCCAGGTTCACACTTACGAGGTTCTCAATGTTTTTACAGGCTCTGTACACTGCAGATTCGCTGGTGAATGTACGGATCACTTGTTCTGCCAGTTTATACTTAATGGCTCCGAAACTGGATATTAGTGATCCGAATTGTTTTCTTTCATTGGCATAAGTGACCGACTGGTTTATGGTACGTTTGGAAGCGCCAAGCGCCATGACGCCCAGTTTCATACGTCCCATATGCAAGATGTTCAGGGCTATGCGGAACCCTTCACCCCGTTTTCCAAGCAGGTTTCCCACAGGCACTTTTACATCATTGAAAAAGATTTGCCTCGTAGAAGAGCCTTTGATGCCCATCTTTTTTTCTTCCGGGTTGAGAGTGATCCCGCGAGAATTAGCTTTAATGATGAAAGCGCTCAACACACGGTCTTTGTCGATCTTCGCAAAAACCGTCAGAACATCGGCAAAACCACCATTGGTGATCCACATCTTCTGTCCGTTGATGATATAATGTTTTCCATCTTCAGAAAGTATTGCCCTGGTCTTTCCCGAGTTGGCATCCGTTCCGGCATTCGGTTCTGTAAGGCAGTAGGCTGCCGTCCATGCACCTGTAGCCAGCTTTGGCAGGTATTTGCTTTTTTGTTTATCATTGCCATAATATACGATGGGCATTGTTCCTATGCCCACATGAGCTGAGTAAGCAACTGAAAAGGAATATCCGGCTCCGATTGATTCATTCACCCGCATCGATGTCAGGAAGGATTGCCCGAAGCCTTCGTATTCTTCAGGGATTGTAATGCCCAATAATCCCAGCTCTCCGGCTTTAGAGAGCAATTTCCGCATCAGGCCAAGCTCTTGGTTGTCAATCCTTTCTAACATCGGGAAAACTTCCGCATCCAGGAAATCTTCACAGGTTTTAGCCATCATATGTTGTTCTTCATCAAATTCTTCCGGTATAAAAATATCGTTTGCTAAAGGTTCCGTTACCAGGAAATCTCCACCAGTGAGGTTCTTCATTTGTTCCATATCCTTAATTATTAGAGTATTGAAAATTTGCGCAAAGATAAAAAAAATGCTTTGTTATGAGAACAATGTTTGAGTTTAATGTTAAAGGGAAGACCGAAGTCCGGAGTCCGAAGTCCGAAGATGGAAGACGGAAGTTGGTACAAAAACTTCGGACTTCGGACTCCGGACTTCCGGCTTCACCAGTCTTTTCCACTTTGCATTTTTCATTGTTAACATATTTTATAAAAAACCATATTACCATAGACAGTTTTTCCGATTAAGAAGAAAGTTTACTTATTTCTATTATGGCAAATCCTGTTACATTGATCGTTGCAGCCATCTTTCTATTAATTATTCTGATCGTCTCTATCCGGTACAGAAAAATCTTTATCCTGAAATATTTAAAGATTTTCAAAGGGAAGTATAGTTATGAATACCTGGCCCGCTATAAACATTATTTTATCAGAAGTCCTTACCAGTATTGTTTCCGGGAAGAATTTATTCAACACTTAAGGATCATCCTTAATAAAGATAAGGTATATCCAACTCACCACTCTGAAAAAGACATTCTTTTTGAGGATATGCCTTACTCAACCGGTATCAAACCCTTTATGCGTCAAAGGTCACGACCTGACTGTGTCAACACCTTCAAATATGCCGACCCCGGATTTGTTATTAAAGCCCTTGGATATCAGGAAGAAAAGTTTGGAGAAAAAGTAACGGCTGTGTATTATTTTATGAATGATATATTCTTTATGGGAGAATATATATTTAAGCACAGCAGTTCCAAACTAAGGGAGAAGATATTGGAAGATTACATGAGTATGGCGCCCGGTATTCAGGATCAGTTTTACATCCACAACTCCAGGGAGCGGATCGTACATTTTCATGACAACGGGTTTGCCATAAACATTAAATACATCAGCATGGAAGATCCTGTAGTAATGGAGAACCTGCAAAATTATTTTAATGGCATATCAAACTGGAAAATCGTTATTTCTGATTACCAGGAGATGGCTTCCCTGATTTAATGACGATATCTTTCTTCCGGCCGTCGAAATCCACTACTATCATATCGCCTTCTTTGAATTTGGCTTTAATGATCTCTTCTGCGAGGGGGTCTTCTATGTATTTTTGAATAGCCCTCTTTAGCGGCCTTGCGCCGAACTGTGCATCCCAGCCTTTTTCGACAATATAATCCTTGGCTTTTTTTGTGATCCTGATCTTAAAGTCAATATCTTCAATCCTCTCGTAAAGCTCCCGGAGTTCAATCTCAATGATCTTATGTATATGCTCAATTTCCAATGATTCGAAGATGACCACGTCGTCAACACGATTCAGGAACTCAGGTGCGAAAGTTCTTTTCAGTGCATTCTCTATAACGCCACGGGAATGGCTTGCTCTGGAAGCTTTTTTGGAGGCAGTCGAAAATCCGACTCCCGCGCCGAAATCCTTGAGTTGCCTGGAGCCTATATTGGAGGTCATGATGATAATGGTATTCTTAAAGTCGACTTTTCTGCCAAGACTGTCAGTCAGCACACCGTCGTCCAGCACCTGAAGCAGCAAATGAAATACATCCGGATGGGCCTTTTCAATTTCATCGAGTAAGACGATGGAATAAGGCTTTCTGCGTACTTTCTCCGTAAGCTGACCTCCTTCTTCATACCCGACATAGCCCGGAGGTGCGCCCACCAGCCTCGAAACGGCAAACTTTTCCATATACTCGCTCATGTCTACCCTCACAAGTGCATCTTCCGTGTCGAAAAGGTAACGGGACAGTATCTTGGCAAGATGCGTCTTACCAACACCAGTAGGTCCCAGGAAAATAAATGAGCCAATAGGTTTTTTAGGATCTTTAAGGCCTGCCCGGTTTCTCCTGATTGCCCTGGCGACCATCTTGATGGCCTCTTCCTGCCCGATAACGCTGCCGGCAAGATCTTTTTCCATATTTATCAGCCGGTCGCCTTCGTTCTTGGCAATACGCTTGATAGGAATACCTGTCATCATGGCAACCACTTCAGCCACATTTTCTTCTGAAACAATCTCGCGATTAACGCTGGATTCTGCCTCCCATTTTTCCTTTTCCATCTCCAGATTATCCTGCAGTTTTCTTTCCATATCACGAAATTCGGCTGCTTCTTCAAACTTCTGGCTGTTGATGGCCTCTGTCTTTTTCTTTCTGACTTCCTCGATGCGGCCTTCCAGGTTGATGACCTGAGATGGGACCCGGATATTGGTGATATGCACCCGTGAACCGGCTTCGTCAAGAGCATCAATGGCCTTGTCAGGCAGGTTCCGGTCGGTAATGTACCTGTTTGTCAGTGACACGCAGGCATTGATCGCCTGATCAGTATATTTGACGAGGTGGTGATCTTCGTACTTAGCCTTAATGTTATTCAGTATCTCAACAGTTTCTTGAGAGGTAGTAGGGTCTACAAGTATCTTCTGGAACCTTCTTTCAAGGGCGCCGTCTTTTTCAATATATTGCCTGTACTCATCCAGTGTGGTGGCCCCGATACATTGGAGATCTCCCCTGGAAAGAGCAGGCTTGAACATATTCGAAGCATCCAGCGAGCCTGAAGCATTTCCGGCGCCGACTATGGTATGTATCTCATCGATAAAAAGAATGATGTCCGGATTTTTTTCAAGCTCATTCAGAACGGCTTTCATCCGTTCCTCAAACTGACCACGATACTTGGTGCCGGCTACCAGTGATGCCAGGTCGAGGGTCACGATCCTTTTGTCGAACAAGGCCCTGGACACCTTTCTCTCCACAATTCGCTCAGCAAGCCCTTCTGCTATAGCCGACTTGCCAACACCCGGTTCACCGATGAGTATTGGATTGTTCTTTTTTCTACGGCTCAGTATCTGTGCAATCCGTTGAAGTTCCTTATCACGTCCGACGATAGGATCCAAACGGCCTTCCTCAGCAGCACGTGTAATGTCTCTCCCGAAATTATCCAGTACCGGAGTTTTTGACTTTGACTCGGCAATTTTTTTTGTACCACTGCTCCCGTAACTTCTACCGCCATCGTCGTGTTGTTCATCCGGAGGATCGCCGGTGATATCACCCTTAGGAGTGCTATGCCCGTCGGTTTTTCTGCTTTGCAGGATAGATCTCAGTTCATCCTTGACGGAATCGTAATTAACCCCATGCTTTTCAAAAGATCTGGTAACAATATTATCTTCATCCTTCAGGATGGATAACAGGAGATGCTCTGTTCCGATAAGCCCGCTGTTAAAGACTTTGGCTTCAAGATAGGTGATCTTTAATGCCCGTTCGGCCTGACGGATAAGTGGTATGTTTCCGGTGTTTTCAATCGGTTCAACACCATTGTTTGCTACCGAATGCTCAATGATCTTCCTCATATCATCCAAATCCATACCGAAATCAAGCATGATCTGAACGGCCAGGCCTTCGCCTTCACGTAATATTCCCAGCAGTAAATGTTCCAGCCCTATATAATCATTCCCAAGCCTCAACGCCTCTTCGCGACTGAAGGTCAATACATCTTTTACCCTTTGAGAGAATTTAGCTTCCATACATAAACCCTGTTATTCGACTGCAAAGTTAAGCAATTGTTAAACGTTTGTCAAAGCTAAAGCCGAACAAATTATTAAAAGTGTCAAACAAGCTTTATTTTTCAACATAAAAGTGTTAACAATAATGAAATAAAAAAGCCACATTTGTAATAAAATTTTTAGTACATTCGTACACTTTGTAATTTACTTTTAAAATACTGAAATACAATTTATTAACTATAATTATTTATGCAGAACGAAGAAGAAAGGATCGTCAGGGTAAACATTGAAAGTCAGATGAAATCGGCCTATATTGATTATTCAATGTCGGTTATCGTGTCGAGGGCTTTACCTGATGTGAGAGATGGCCTAAAGCCGGTACACAGAAGGGTATTATATGGAATGCTTGATTTGGGGGT
>DAOWEV010000249.1 GCA_030638325.1 Bacteroidales bacterium | reverse complement strand
GTCAACCGTCAACCGTCAACCGTCAACTGTCAACCGTCAACCGTCAACCGTCAACCGTCAACCGTCAACCGTCAACCGCCAACCGTCAACCGTCAACCGTCAACCGTCAACCGTCAACCGTCAACCGTCAACCCTCTTCACCGCATCAATAACAGTCCCGTCCACCCACTTGATCACGGCCACGAGCTCATCGGTGAGATTGGGTTTGACGGGGGCTCCGCAAATTTTCTCAGCTTCCTCTTTCAGTTCATGAATGGTCTTTACGGGCAATCCGGAATCTTTGACTTTATCAATAAGATCCTGCCTTAAAGGGTTAATGGCAAGGCCCCTTTCGGTAACGATAACATCAATGAGTTCACCTGGTCCGCATATCGTGGTAACTTCATCTTTGACAACAGGAGTGCGGTCGCGAAATAAAGGGATCGGTAAAATAGTACATCTTGAAAAGAGGCAATTCTGCCACCCCCCGATACCGTGCAGGAGGTATCCGTCGGAATGTGTAACCACGTTGGCATTGAAGTTGACATCCACTTCAGTGGCGCCCAAAACCACAACATCCACCATAGTAGCGAAATTTCCTTTACCATGGTAATTATAAGAGGTAAAAGGGCTTGTATTCACATGGCCCGGATTTTCCCGCATAGATCTCACCCCCTCCAGGTCAAATGTTTGTCCGTCAAGGATATATTCCACGAGGCCTTCTTCCAGCATCCGGACGGGATACTGGTTACTGCCGGCCCTGATGAACCTGGCTTTCCATCCCCTTTCCCTCAGTATATCCCCGAAATAATTACCAATTGAAAGCGATGTACCACCGGCCCCGGCCTGGTAAGAAAATCCATCCCGGATGATCCCGGCAGCATCACAAAACTTCGCAGTCATCTCGGCTATGAGCAGCCTGTCAGGGCTTTTCGTAATCCGGGTTGTTCCGGAAACGATTTTCTCAGGAATGCCTATTTTATCAACTTCCACCACATAATCAACATAATTGCCATGGATCTGCCATGGTATGCATGGAAATGGAACGATGTTATCCGTAGCCACAATTACCTTATCAGCATATTGTGAATCAGCCAGTGCAAAACCCAGTAATCCACATGCTGCAGGTCCGTCCACACCGTTGGCATTGCCAAAAGGGTCGGCTGCCGGAGCTGCAATGATAGCTATATCGATCTGAACCTCCCCATCCTGAACTGCCTGGTAACGACCGCCATGTGACCGCAAAACTCCGAGCCCCTGCATATTGCCTTCGGATGCAAATTTACCGAGCGGGCCGTTCATGCTGCCTTCAATACGATTGATGGTTCCGTCTTCAAGGTATTTGATAAGATGCTCATGACAGGGAAAAGATGCAGATGGGAACCATCGGAGATTTTTCACACCCAGTTCGTGTGCAATATCAAAGATCTGATTGGCTATCAGGTCGCCATTCCTGAAATGATGATGTGTTGAGATAGTCATGCCATCCTTCAGTCCTGCCCTGATCAAAGCCTCTTTCAGGCCGGGTACACGCTTATCTCCATCAGCCGGATAATTGGCGCAACTGGATAGCCTGGGTGCAAACTTTCTTCCATCCGGAATATGCTTACCAACACCTTTATAAGGTATATGTTCTTCGCCATTGATGATAGTCGGAACGACCCTGCCCGCTGCATTTTTTACAAGTTTATCATATTTCTTCATATCTCTTCCCTCCAGTTTTTAGTTAGCTTTCCGGTAGCAATAGCCAGCTTGATTGTATTATCAGCCCTTTTAACCACAGGCGCATCTATCATTTTAGTCCCCAATGAAACCACGCCAAGGCCTTTTTCCTTTGCCTCAAGAAATGCGTTATAGATCTTCTTCGCCTTTTCAATTTCCTGTTCATCAGGAGCATAATATTCATGTATAACTTCTATCTGTCGTGGATGAATACATCCCATGCCGTTGAATCCAAGTGATTTTGATCTTAACACTGTTTGTTTCAGGCCTTCCATATCCGACACATCCGAATAAACAGAATCAATGGCCTGAATGCCTGCTGCTCTACAGGCTATAACAAGTTTGCTGCGTGCAAAGAACGACTCGGTAGCCTCTTCTGTCCTGCGGGTTCCGAGGTCAGCCGTAAAATCTTCCAGGCCGATGGCTATGGCAACCAGGTTATCGGCAGCATCTGCAATATCATAAACATTCACAACCCCCCTGGCGCTTTCGATGATAGGCATCAGCCAGATGTTATTTTCAACTTTTTTATGTTTACAGATCTCAGCAATCTTTTCATTCACCCGGTGCAAATCATCTGCATACTCACATTTGGGCAACAGGATCAGGTTCACATTGTGGGGCACGACATACTCCAGGTCCTCCAGGCCATCCGGTAACTGGTTTATCCTTACCATGCGCTCGGCACCATAAAAATCAACATTCCTCAATGCATTCCTGACAACGTACCTCGCTTCAGACTTTTTATCCTTCGCCACCGCATCTTCCAGGTCCAGGATGATACCATCAGGCTTATGAATACCTGCATTGATCATCAACTGGGGGGTGTTTCCCGGCAGGTACAGCCTCGAAAACCTGTTCCTGTCTTTGGCTGTAGAATTTTTATTTTCTTCCAGCACAGGCAATAAGTACTCATTATCAGTATCTGATAAAAGCCTGATCACGGCTTCCATCCGTGCTGCAATAACAAAATCCAGGGCACCCGAATCCTGAATGTCAACCCTGGCATGTCTGATCTCATAATGCTCCAGCATATCCATGATCAAAGCGGTAATCTTTTCACCGTATAAGGCCCCCACCTTACTCTTCAGGTTCAGGTCAACCCCACCCTTATCTTTTATTTCCAATGTGATATGGCAATCGGACCGGACCCTGTCTCCACTATTTCCTGCACTCACAGGTTTGTTTAATTTCATTTGTATTGGTTTATTTTATAATTATTTTTATTTTCTATCTATAATCATGTCACCCCTTCGGGGTTTGTGTTTTGTTCATTTTATTTTTTGCTACCTTGCTATAATCATGTCATCCCTTCGGGATTTTTTCTTTATTATGCTTTATTTTTCTTCATTTCCGGAAACAATAGTTCCGTCAATTTCTTCTGCATATTTTAAAATGCGTGCCTGTACGCTTTTATATTCGGTGGGTTGGGGCATGGTTTATTTGAACAAATCAAGGTATTTTGTAAAAACGAAAATTCTGTATCGCGTTTGTCCGCTGATTTCTTTCAGGATGTTCAGGTTAATGAACATGGAGACCAAATCGTTGGCTGCCTTTGAACTCAATGAACAAATTTCTTTTACTTCCTTTACTTTAACTACAGGATTTTTAAAAAGATGTGCGAGCAATATCATGGCCGAATCGGCACGCCTGCCTGCCTTTTGTTTGATCAGCGCTTCCGTACTTTCCTTCAGTTTTAGTATTTCAGTGAGGGTTTGAGATGCCCTGGTTGCCGTTTCATCAATTCCTACCAGAAAATATTTAAGCCATTGCAGCAGATCGTTTTTTTTCCTTGCCCGCATCAGGTTATCATAATAAAGTCCTTTGTTTTGCTCAAAAAATACCGATAGATAGAGCAAGGGCTGATCCAGTATTTTCATACTGACCAGATAAAGTGTAATGAGCAAGCGTCCGATACGCCCGTTGCCATCCAGGAAGGGATGAATGGTTTCAAACTGATAATGAGCAATACCGGCCCTTATCAGGGTTGGTACTTGTATATGGTCATTGTGCAGGAACATTTCCAGATCGCTCATGAGTTCATTGACACAGGTATGGGCAGGCGGAATGAAAACAGCATCGTTCAATGTAGCTCCACCAATCCAGTTCTGGCTGGTACGGAAGCTGCCTGGTTGTTTGTGCCTGCCTCTGGCTCCGGAAAGCAAGATGCGATGTGTTTTCTTTAACAGGCGTGATGAAAGGGGCAGTTTGTCCAACTCCTTGATGGCTTCCTGCATAGCACGGGTATAGTTTTGAACTTCCAGCCAGTCATCTCGCTTTTCTACGCTGATTTCTTCTTCAGGCAAAAGGGCTTCATTCATGCCTGTATGGGTGCCTTCAATGCGGCTGGAAACCACAGCTTCTTTCATCACGTGCAGATGAATAAAAAGAGCGGTATCAGGCACAAGCCGGGCAAATGAATTCAACTCCCCCAGGCTGATGGATGCTTTCTCCAGCAAGGTGGTTAATGAGGCATCCTTCCATAGCCACTGGAGGTTGATGTATACCGGTACAAAATAGCTGTAGCCGGAACCTCTCTCGCTGTGGCCTGCCTTAAATTTTTCTATGTCCAGTGTGTTTGGCACGATAGTACAAAGGTAAACTTATTTTTATTTAAATTTACTTTTGTGCGAAAAAGTAAACTTAAGTTGATTTTTAATTTACTTTACTTTCCTTATTCGATGTTTAACTTTCGGCTCTGCTGCTGTAGGCTGCCGGTTTCTTCTGTGTATTATAAAAAGGATGCTTGCACATTTATATGTTTGGTCGGCTTCGCATATCCAATTGGTGATAACCCCGAAGGGGTGATATTTTTATAGCGTTTATTCATTAACAATATTTTGAACCCTGAAAGGGTGGCATAAAAATTATCATTGTTTTTTATTACATTGCTAACAACCAACCTTGATAATTTACAAGCGATAAAATTACTATTTTATGAACAAGTATCAAGCTCCGGAAAAACTATTTTTTGAATTAAAATTGACGTAACTAATCGGTATTAAATTAACAAAGATCCGCCCAGGCTGACTTAAGAAGTTTCATTATTGAATTGGGAAATAGGGGAAATAGAGGTATAAGGGAAATAAGGGTATAAGGGGAATAAGGGTATAAGGGGAATAAGGGTATAAGGGGAATAAGGGTATAAGGGAAATAAGGGTATAAGGGAAATAAGGGTATAAGGGGAATAAGGGTATAAGGGGAATAAGGGTATAAGGGGAATAAGGGTATAAGGGGAATAAGAGTATAAGGAGAATAAGGGGAATAAGGGTATGAGGGGAATAGGGGGAATAGGAGTTGATTAATAAACTGATTAGTTACAAATTGACTAATTTTACAGTCTCTTAAAAAAACAAAAACTATGATTAAACCAAAAAGCACTGCTCTTTTTATTATTATGATGGTCATTATAACTGGATTTGCAGCCTGTAAGAAAGACAAGGACACCACAGCTCCTGTAATAACCCTGGAAGGATATAATCCTTATACTTTTTGCGCTGGCATACCCTATGTTGACCCGGGCGCCACAGCTATTGATGATGAAGATGGTGATCTGACTGATAAGATCAATACGGACATTCAGGTGGATACATCACAACCAGGTACGGGCTATGTCTATTATGATGTAACCGATGCTGCCGGCAACAAAGCCGAAGCCATTAGAGAGGTAATCGTTATATGGTGCCGTTAACAAACCAGCTAACCCGGTAAATATATTTTCATGCCACGGAAAAAGCTGATATTTATCCTGAATCCCATTACTGCACCCATCAATACAGGCCAATTGAGGGATTTGTTAATCAGGGAGCTGGATAAAGACCTGGATTTTGATATAATTGAAACCGCTAAAGCCGGTGATGCCGGAAGATTCGCAGAAAAGGCCGCCAAAGATGAATATGATATCATCGTAGCTGTTGGTGGGGATGGCACTGTCAATGAAATTTCAAAGCCCCTCATAGGGTCAGGCACTATACTGGGCATACTCCCGGCGGGTTCAGGCAACGGCCTGGCCAGGCATTTGCATATTCCGCTGAACATTTCGGAAGCCATCAGGACGATCAACAAACTCCATGTTATTGATATAGATACAGCCAGCGTAAATGGCCGGCATTTTGTCAGTATTGCCGGCATCGGGTTTGATTCGAAGATTGCCAATGCTTCTAAAAAATCAGGCAAGAGAGGATTTGAAACATATTTTAAACTCATTGTCACCCATTATCTCAAATATAAAACCAGGTCATTTAAATTATCATTTGACGGAAAGAAGATCGAAAGGGAAGCCCTTTTAATAAGCTTTGCCAATTCAGGACAGTTTGGATACAATACCATCATCGCGCCACAGGCAGATATTTGTGATGGACTGCTTGATGTTGTTATCGTTAAGAAATTCCCACTCTGGGAAATCCCCGACATCTTACGGCTGCTGTTTACCAGGAGGATACATAAGTCTTCCTATACTGAATCTTTCCGGGCCAGTGAACTGAAAGTATGGCGTGAGAAAGGAAAACGGATAAATATTGACGGCGAGTCAGTGAAAATGGGCAGGATGCTTCACTTCAAAGTACATCCCCGGTCATTGAAGGTGCTGGTTCCGGGAAACCGGTTGAACAGTTGACAGTTGACAGTTGACAGTTGACAGTTAACAGTTAACAGTTAACAGTTGACAGTTGACAGTTAACAGTTGACAGTTGACGGTTGACAGTTAACAGGGAACAGAACTCGTAACCAATAACACGTAACTCTTAACTCATAAGCAATGTCAAAAAAGAAAAAAAGAGACGGGATCGTCTTTTCAACAAATCCCGATTTTATTTATCAATACGATGAGGAAGAGGGCACTGAAACACTGACACCTCAACAACAGAAACTTATCGTCATAGTGGACAGAAAACAAAGAAAGGGAAAAGTAGTAACACTTGTGAAAGGATTTACCGGCCGGCCAGCGGATCTGAAAGAGCTTGGCAGGAGATTGAAATCCAAATGTGGGGTGGGAGGCAGTATCAAAGAAGGTGATATCCTGATACAAGGCGATTTCAGAGATAAGATCACAAACATCCTGATTGCTGATGGGTATCCGGCAAAAAAGTCCGGAGGGTAATTTAATATTGCGCAACTAATCAGTATTAAATTAACAATGAAAATTTCTAAACAAATGTTATTATTGAATTGGGTAATAGGGGAAATAGGGAAATAGGGGAAATTGGGGAAATAGGGGAAATAGGGGAAATTGGGGAAATAGGGAAATTGGGGAAATAGGGAAATAGGGAAATAGGGGAAATAGGGGAAATATTGGTAATGGTACCCTTATTCCCCCTATACCTTTATACCCTTATTCCCCCTATACCTTTATACCCTTATTCCCCCTATACCTTTATACCCTTATTCCCCCTATACCATATTCAAAATCTATCCT
>DAOWEV010000037.1 GCA_030638325.1 Bacteroidales bacterium | reverse complement strand
TGAAAAGATGAATACCACAACACAGTTTTAAACATTTGAAAATTTGAATTTTGTGATTGTTTATCCCGATACCTATCGGGATTAGAAATTAGAGCTTAGAGTTTAATATGAAGATAAACATTCGTATGATAAATAGCATCTAAATAGTTGTAGATTAACTTAAAATTTAGAATTCATAATTATTTTAAGTTTTCTGTTTCTTCTTTCTCGCAGCGGGAAAAAGGATGTTGTTCAGGATCAGTCGATACCCCGGCGAGTTGGGATGCAGGTCAAGCTCTGTCGGAGGGTCCCCGACACGATGGCGGTAATCCTCAGGATCATGTCCACCATAAAAAGTCCAGAATCCTTTTCCAAATTCACCATGAATATACCTTGCTTCACCGGCAGGTTTGTTTTCCCCCATGATCAGCACATTAGATTTGATATACTTCTTATTGAAGGCCGTCGTTTGGCCCATAAAACCCTTGATGACGTTCATATGGTTCTGGCAAAGCATGGTTGGTACCGGGTCCCATTTGGCAGAAAAATCAAACAAGGTGAATAAATCATTGCTTTCCCGGATAGTCCTTGACCTGTTATTGGTAACATCGATGGATGAGACCTCATATTCAAAGGGGTTGGTGCTGATCTTGAAATTTGTGAAGGCAAAGCAATTGGAAAAATCGAGTTTTTTCTGGGCATCAGGATCCATCGGGTCCCCATCAAACATCACATCGCAGATATCTACTCCATTGGCTGCCAAAGCAATATCATAGCTGTCCGGTGCTGAGCACATGGCAAAAAGGTATCCGCCTCCAGCTACAAAATCCCTGATCTTCTTAACTACAGCCAGTTTGCATTCAGATACTTTGCTGAAGCCAAGGTTGTAAGCAATCTCTTCGGCAGCGAGCTGGTTTTCCTGGTACCAGGGATAATTTCGGTAAGCTGCCCAAAACTTTCCGTATTGCCCGGTAAAATCTTCGTGGTGCAAATGAAGCCAGTCGTATAAAGGGAGCAAGCCTTCTATCACTTCAGTATCAAAAACGACATCGTACGGGATCTCTGCATAAGTCAGGGCCAGCGTAACAGCATCGTCCCAGGGTTGTTTGGTCTTGGGAGAATAAATGGCAATCGTTGGGGCCTTGTGCAGTTTAACAGCATCCATGTTCACTTCAGGGTTGGCGATCTCCTGAAGGATGGCTGTGGATTGTATATCGGCAATGACCTGGTATGACACATCCCTGATAACACATTCATTCTCAAAGGCCTGATTGTACTGACACATGTAACTGCCCCCGCGATAATTCAACAACCAATAAACCTCCACATCATGGGTAAGTATCCAGTATGCTATACCGTATGCCTTCAGATGATTCTTCTGAGTATCGTCCATCGGGATGAACAAATAAGCAGACCTGACCTGACCGCTAACCAGTATAACAGCAAACAAAAGAAGTAATAACTTTCTCATCAATAACCCTGTGCTTTTTTAATTTGAATTAGAAAACTTCAACCAGCAACAATCATGCAAAATTAACATTCCCTCCAAATTTGGCCCTGTTTATTTTTTGTACTTTTGCACAATTCTTTTCAACAAAGTACTAAATCAATTAGGAATTAGGAATTACGAATTAGGAATTGAAACCGCTATGCGGGAATTGAATTTCGACAACATCCAATTTGATCCGCCCAGGCGGATGGTAAGTTTGACTTTTAAAGAGCCTATGTTATTTCAAAGCAAGTGTAGAACTAAAACTACCTTGGGAAGGGATTTATTAACTGTTGCATGTTACGGGTTGCAAGTTACGGGTTGCAAGTTGAGAACCTGCAACATGCAACTTGTAACCTGCAACAATAAACAGACAACATGTTGGTAAGTTTAGCGAATTAAGCACCTAACAATAATTATATGGTATTTGACATTGACATGATCAGGAGCGTTTATGCTGGTATGACAGAAAAAATTGATGCAGCAAGAGAAATTGTGGGACGTCCTCTGACACTTACGGAAAAAGTACTTTATTCGCATCTGGACGAAGGCCTGGCTTCCCGGGCTTATGAGAGAGGTATCTCTTATGTTGACTTTCGTCCCGATCGTGTTGCCATGCAGGATGCTACAGCGCAAATGGCATTGCTGCAGTTCATGCAGGCAGGCCGTGAAAGGGTTGCGGTTCCTTCAACAGTACATTGTGACCATCTGATACAGGCCAAACTTGGAGCCGGGAAAGATCTTGAAACAGCAAGAGATGTCAACAAAGAAGTATATGATTTTCTGGCTTCGGTTTCCAATAAATATGGGATTGGTTTCTGGAAGGCGGGTGCCGGTATCATTCACCAGGTAGTGTTGGAGAACTATGCTTTCCCCGGGGGCATGATGATCGGAACTGACTCCCACACCGTAAATGCCGGTGGGCTGGGGATGGTTGCCACTGGCATCGGCGGCGCTGATGCAGTAGATGTCATGGCCGACATGCCCTGGGAAGTTAAATGGCCCAGGCTGGTTGGGATAAAGCTGACCGGCAAACTGAGTGGCTGGACCTCCGCCAAGGATGTCATACTTAAAGTGGCCGGCATTCTGACGGTCAAAGGGGGAACAGGATGTATTGTGGAGTATTTTGGTCCCGGGGCCAGATCCATCTCATGTACCGGCAAAGGCACTATTTGCAATATGGGGGCTGAGATCGGCGCTACCACATCTATCTTCGGATATGATGAGAAAATGGAACAATATCTCAGGGGTACCAGTCGGACTGAAGTGGCTGATGCTGCTAACGAAGTCGCCGGATACCTTACAGCAGATCCTGAAGTGTATGCAAGGCCGGAGGATTACTTTGACGAACTTATTGAGATCAACCTTTCGGAGCTTGAGCCTCATGTGAACGGTCCTTTTACACCTGACCTGGCAACACCTGTATCGAGACTTGCCGAAGAAGCTGAAAAGAATGGGTGGCCGGTGAAAATGGAGGTCGGCCTGATAGGATCATGTACCAACTCTTCATATGAAGATATAAGCAGGGCTGCCTCAGTGGCAAAACAGGCGCTCGATAAAAAGTTAAAGGTAAAAGCGGAATATACGGTCACCCCAGGATCAGAACTGGTAAGATATACAGTTGACCGCGATGGTTACCTCGGTGTTTTTAAGCAGATTGGGGGAGTGGTATTGGCCAATGCCTGCGGACCTTGTATCGGACAGTGGGCCAGGCATGGCGCCGAAAAACAGGAGAAAAACTCCATCATGACCTCCTTCAACAGGAACTTTGCCAAAAGAAATGACGGTAACCCGAACACTCACGGTTTCGTGGCCTCCCCGGAGATCGTCACGGCTTATGCCATAGCCGGTACCCTGAAGTTCAATCCTGTTACCGACTACCTTGTGAATGAGGACGGAGAAAAGGTAAAGCTGGATGAGCCACAGGGTATTGAATTTCCTCCCGGTGGTTTTGCAGTGGAAGACAATGGTTACCTGGCGCCTGCTGAGAAGGGGGAACTTGTGGAAGTGATAGTGGATCCGGCCTCCGAAAGACTGCAACTGCTAACACCATTCCCGGCCTGGAAAGGAGATGATTATAAAGGCCTGCGCCTCCTCATTAAAGCCAAAGGCAAATGCACTACGGATCACATCAGTATGGCAGGCCCGTGGCTCAGGTTCCGTGGACATCTTGATAATATTTCCAACAATATGTTGATCGGGGCTGTGAATTACTTCAATGACAGTACCAATAAGGTAAAAAACCTGATTGCGGGAGGATATAGTGAAGTGCCTGCTACAGCAAGGTTCTATAAAGCTCAGGATATTGGAACAGTGGTAGTTGGAGATGAGAATTATGGGGAAGGATCCTCACGGGAACATGCCGCAATGGAGCCGCGTCACCTTGGCATAAAGGTGGTGCTGGTACGTTCATTTGCCCGTATCCATGAAACCAACCTGAAAAAACAAGGCTTGCTGGCCCTCACATTTGCCAATCCTGAGGATTATGATAAAGTACATGAAGATGATGAGATCGACGTAATTGGATTGAAGGACTTCAAACCCGGCAGCCCGCTGACAATCATATTACATCATGCAGACGGAACCGCCGACGAATTCCCGGCAAACCATACATATAATCAGAACCAGATTGAGTGGTTTAAAGCCGGCAGTGCGCTGAACCTCATCCGGAAAAAGAATAAATAGAACTGAATGTATTCATTAACATAACTATTTATTTCTCCCAAATAATAATAATATACCAGCCTGTTTCGTTTGAAAGATAATTTTTAGTGAAGGTAAAAATGGTTCTACTTCGAATTTAATGGAAGGTGGAAGACGGAAGACCGAAGTCGGAAGACCGAAGTCGGAAGACCGAAGAAGGAAACTGTAAGAGAACTTCGGACTTCGGACTTCGGACTCCTAACTTCAATAGTCTCTTCCTCTAAAAAAATAGTAGTACCATAAAAATAAACTAAGTGAAAAAGTATTCCTTAATTCTACTCATTACATTTGTTTTATTTTCTCTAAGTGATTTGAAGTCACAGGTGGGTGGTGATGCCGTCTATCAATTCCTGAATATGCCAAATTCAGCGAGGATTGCTTCTATGGGAGGTGATTTCCTGGCCATTGACGATGATGATATTATGTTAGCCCTGGCAAACCCTTCACTCATCACTGATAAAATGAATAACAGCCTGGGACTCAGTTTTGTCGATTATTACACAGATATCAATTACGGGTACGCACAATATGGCAGGACATTTGACAAGGCCGGATCTTTCGTGGCAACCATGCAGTTTATCAATTATGGTAAGTTCACGGAAGCTGATGAAACGGGATTGCAATACGGTGAATTTTCTGCCGGAGATTATGCGCTGAACATTGGCTGGGGCCGAAGACTTACTCCGAGATGGAGCATAGGGGCAAATATGAAGTTGATATATTCACATCTTTATATTTATAACTCATTTGGTATGGCTGTGGATGTTGCAGGAAGCTATATAAGTAATAACCGATTATTTACGGCATCACTCATAGCAAAAAATATTGGATACCAGATTGTGCCATACCGGGGCGGTGAACACGAGCCACTGCCTTTTGAGATTCAGGCCGGCATTTCACAGAAACTTAATCACCTTCCATTCAGATACTCCGTACTGCTGACTCATCTCGAGAAATGGGACCTCAGATATGAGGACCCTGACAATCCTTCAGGTGGTACAGACCCATTTACGGGGGAGGCCAATCAGGTTAGTGGTTTGGAAAAATTTGCAGATAACCTGATGCGCCATATTGTGATTGGAGGGGAGCTGTTATTAGGAAAACACTTTAGCCTCAGGGGAGGATATAATTATATGCGCAGACAGGAGCTAAAAGTGAATACGAAAACAGCGCTGGTTGGATTTTCCTGGGGGTTCGGCATAAGAATTTCTACTTTTCACCTCAGCTATGCCCGCTCAACCTATCATCTTGCCGGTTCTCCAAACTATGTTACACTAACCTTTAATCTTTCAGATTTTTCGAAAAAGAAGAGTGAAAAATAGCAGGCTATTGTGAAATACTCTAAGTAATAGTGTTAATTTTACAATCTGAAAGAATTATGTTTCCTGAATCCATAACCTTCACATGGTAGTTACAATAGATCCATCTGCGGGGTTTTGCTTTGGCGTTGTACGTGCTGTAAAAACTGCTGAAAATGAGATTCTCCAGGGGCGTCAGCTATCCAGCCTGGGCGATCTTGTCCATAATGAACAGGAGGTAAGACGCCTGAATAAGATAGGATTACGGAGTGTTACTCCGGAAAAGTTTGAGAATATTCAAAACCAGACGATCCTGATAAGGGCTCATGGGGAACCCCCGGAAACATTTAAAACGGCAAAGAGAAACAATGTTACATTGATCGATGCTACCTGCCCGATCGTCACAAGGCTACAGCAGAGGATTGCTGAGAGCCATGTGGAGATGAAAGAAAGGGGCGGGCAGGTGCTCATATATGGAAAACAGGGGCACCCCGAAGTTACCGGCCTGCTTGGATATACCGATGGAGAGGCTGTTGTGATCAAAGAGGAAAAAGACCTGGGGAATATTGACTTCTCCAGACCCCTCAGGCTTTATTCACAGACTACCATGAGCCGGGAAGGGTTCGAAGAGATTAAGGAAAAAATCAGCGCCTTACTCGATGGGCATTCGGATTTTAAAGCATATAATACCGTCTGCGGACAAATTTCAGGCCGTGTGCCATTATTGATCGACTTTGCCGGACAGCATGATGTCATTATTTTTGTAAGCGGAAAAAAAAGCTCTAATGGGAAATACTTATACGGGATCTGCAAAGAAGTGAACCCTGCATCGTATTTTATTTCTGCAAAAGATGATATTAATGAAAGTTGGTTTGAAAATGTCAAGACAGTGGGAGTGAGTGGAGCCACATCTACCCCCGTTTGGATGCTTGAAGAGGTGGCGGAAGCCATAACAAACAAATGATATGTACCTGAAGAAACTTGCTTTATCGAATTTTAAAAATTGTTCAGAGGCTATCCTGGAATTCTCAGAGAAGATCAACTGCTTCATTGGTGATAACGGAGTGGGGAAGACCAATCTGCTGGATGCCATCTACTATCTTTCCTTCTGCAAAAGCTATTTCAATGCAATAGATTCACAGAATATCAAACACCAGGAAGATTTCTTTGCCATCCATGGTAAATATTTTAAGAATGGTGACAGAAGCGAGAAGCTTTCCTGCATCCAAAAGATAAATCACAAGAAGCAATTCAAGCTCAATTCAAAGGAATATAGCAGACTGGCCGATCATATAGGATTGTATCCGCTTGTGATGATCTCACCTTACGACAGAGACCTGATAAATGAAGGAAGTGAAGTCCGGAGAAAATATATTGACGGGGTTATTGCACAATTTGACAGATTGTACCTCGATGACTTGTTGAATTATAACAAAGTCCTGTCGCACCGAAATGCATTATTGAAATATTTTGCCGAGAAAAATTATTTCAATGCTGAGTCTATCGAGATATGGGACAAAAAACTAAGTGAACTGGGCCAAAGGATCTATACAAAAAGGAGCAGCTTCCTGAAGGATTTTACACCCATATTTCAACATTATTTTGAGTTTATTACCGGCGGCAAGGAAGAGGTCTCCATTCAATACGTATCACAGTTACATGACCGTAACCTGGAGGAACTACTGGTGGCTGCACTTGACCGAGACAGGGCTGTAAGATACACTACGGTGGGCATCCACAAGGACGATCTTATTTTTAAGATCCGGAAATATTCCCTGAAAAAATTCGGTTCCCAGGGTCAGCAAAAATCTTTTGTGATTGCGGTCAAACTGGCTCAGTTTGATTATACCAGGACCCTCAAAGGATTTAAACCCATTCTCTTATTTGATGATATCTTTGATAAACTTGATGATAATCGTGTACGTCAATTGATCGCACTGGTAAGCAAGAACAGCTTTGGGCAGGTTTTTATTACAGATACCCAGCGATACCGGATTGAAAAGATCTTTGAAACAGTGCAAATAGATCATAAGATTTTTAAGGTAGTTGACGGGTACCCGGAAGAGATCCCTAATTCGACAGGATGATGAAAAGAACCAATGAAAAGTCACTCGGCGATGCCATTCGCGAAATGCTCTCGGATTACCACCTGGAAAATAAGCTGAACGAGGTTAGATTGATCGGCTGCTGGAAAGATGTGGTGGGGGAAATGATCGATAAACATACCGAGAATCTTTATATCAGAAAAAAGAAACTGTATGTAAAACTCGATTCTCCAGCCCTCAAAAATGAGCTCATGTATGAAAAAAGCAGGATTCTCAAATCGCTGAATGACGCAGCCGGGTTAAAAGTAATTGAAGATATTATATTCATTTAACCGTGTGTGGAGACGCAATATTTTGCGTGGAGACGCAATATTTTGCATGGAGACGCAATATTTTGCATGGAGACGCAATATTTTGCGTCTTTACTATTT
>DAOWEV010000158.1 GCA_030638325.1 Bacteroidales bacterium | reverse complement strand
ATATGTCCAGGTGGGGTTTGGTGCTGTTACATCCCAATGCCTGACAGCTTTTGTATCCTTATATTCCCAGATTTCACCGGTGCCGTCCACATCGATAACGCCATAAATGTCAATGAGAGTACCACCACCCGTGTATCCGTCGCCTTTCATCAGTGCGTATGAATCATCTCCATTGCCTGAAATATTTCCACTGTAGAGATCAGCGTCAAACCCATAGGCTGTAAAAAAGGCAGCTTGCTGATATGCTACAACAAAGGTGCTCATTGCACCTATAACTCCTGTAGTGAGCGAAGCATCAGCCCAACTACCACCATTAGCCTGACGGGAAATGGTCCAGTTATACCAGTTGAAATCAACAGGATACGGACTCGGGTTGTAGATCTCTACAAATTTCGCATAGGCATCCGGCGTTTCAGGATCTGCAACCTCTGAAATGAACAAGTCGAAAACCGTAGGGTAGAGTGGGAGTCCCAAAAGATCATTATCAGCCAAAATGGGATCGTACTGTAAAGCCGGATTCGGCCAGGGTGTGTAAACCATAACATAAAACGATTGTCCGGTCATGGCACCTAAATCAAGTTGAATGCCGGCAGGATAAGAATTGTCGACTATTAAAAGTTTATATTGAACCAGGGGTCCCCACGTGCCGGTTGGCACTAAACTAAGAACAGACGGATCATACCCCGTAAAACTAATATTAGTGATCGCATGCCTGAATTTATTAGTTGCCGGATTACCAAAAGGTAAATTCGTATACACCACTGCATTAGAAACCAGGGCCAGCCGGTTCCATTCAACAGGCTGAGCGTCAGTTCCGAAAGCGTTTTCGTTGAAAATGACATCTGCCTGGAATCCCACCAGATATGTACCGGGAGTTGATGACTGTATCTCTAAGTCAAACACCAGGGTATCATTAGTGGTCCCGGGAATAACAGCATAATTATTGAACCTGTATGTCAATGGATCCGTTTGGGAATGAGATACCAATCCAATAATTATCGAGAAACTCAATAAGAGGAATTTAAAATTTTTCATAGTATAAATATTTTCTGATTATTTGCCATTTATTATTAATACACTTTTATAGAAAAAGTAATATAAAATATTCAAAATTTTTAAGGCACTTTAGTTATTTGGCCAAAGTTAACAATGAAAACCAGGGTAAGATCTGATAAATCCACATCACTGTCCATATCAAAGTCTCCACCCCAGTATCCTACAGGTGATCCGAATTGCGGTACAAAGACAAGAGTTAAATCTGACAGGTTTATATCGCCATTTCCATCACCATCGCCACCAACCATACCAAAGAATCCTCCGCCAAGGTCTTTCTGTCCGTTCAGGTATGCTTTGGCCAGGGCATCCGTAAAGTCATAAGTGTAAACATCATAACCGCTATCAAAGGAGTATGTCAATGCTGAGGCAGACATTATGGCGAGGTGGTTCCTGTGATAAACCACGGCATAAACATCATCACTTATTACCAGGTTATAAAGCATTTTATCGGCTCCGTCCAGATCGGTTACAGTCCCGTCATCCAGCATGAACCCGGCTCTTTGCCCGACCATTGTGGCGGCAGTTGCAGTTGCAGCTCCCCCGGTAGTTTCCCTTACTTCAATCAATACCCAGTCGGTTACATCTGCAGGGATAGCTGTAACTGTTTCTGTCCCGGCATAATTCCATGGTGTTCCGCTGTATGGCTGAGCCAAAGGCATGAATGGAGTCAGTGCTGTGGACATTGTTCCACCACTGAACGGGCCTTCCAGGAAGGCTTTCAAATCGAATTTTGTTCCGAGGATAAGGGCTCCGTTGTAATAACCCACAGCGATCAGTGTCAGGTCTGTTTTGGCAAATTCACATCCCATATCGAATGTCAGGTCACAGTATCCGCCCGCTGCTATATAAGTAAACTGCAGTATCAGTAACGTATCGTTGCCACTAGGGTCGATATCAACACCAGGATAAGCACTCCACTGAATTCCAACCTGAGAACTGGCTGGCATGTAGTTTGCGAAATATCCTGAAATAGTTCCATCAACTGTGCCGGTAAAAGTCAACACAGCATCATCGAATCCAATGAAAAGCGATATAGCGCCTGCATCATCTGCAAAGTTTGATACTAAGATCGGGAACTCTACCATCTGTCCAACTGCAGGAGCGACTTTTTTTGGCATTGTTGCCGTGGCACCGCCCGTAGCCTGTGTGATACTACCATCAACATAGGTTGTAGGGAAGGTGGTTAAAGTAATATCGTCAACATGAGAACCTGTTCCAAAGGCCACAGCGCAGTTCCCGGAAAGGTACTGGAAGTTCAGGGAAAGCAGTGTAGCGTCAATAGCCTGGCCACTGGGGTTTGTCCAGATGATACCAAGCTGTCCCGGTGCTATTGTATTTACCATGAATCCTGAGATGGTACCATTTGATGCATTCAGGTAAGTCAGGCAACCGGCGTCATAATTAATAAACAGCTCAACTGCGGCAACATCAGCCGGATAACCGGAAGCAGTGATAGCAAATATCACAGGATTTCCCGGCGGGCTCGTAAGATCGGGTAGTGAGAGCAGATAGCTTGTTCCTAATGGGGAAACACTTCCGTTATCATAAGACACTACCTCTGTGATAAAATTGAGGTAAGTAATTTCACAGGCACCCGAAAAATCCAGTGCACTTGACCCGACTCCACCATAATTGAAATCGAGGGTCAGGAACACCTGGTTAAGGTTAACACCTGAAGTTGAGCTCCATACAATTCCGATAGTTCCACTATTATCACTGACATATACACCTGGTAAGACAGAAGAACTGAAACCAGTATAGGTCATAACAGTATTGTCATAATCGACAAATAATGTAATGGCAGCAACATCCGGGCTGAATCCGGCGCCCAAAAGGTCCATGGATACAGGCCCGACAACCGCCAGTGAGTCACCAATAGTGATGGTTGCAACACCGGGGTTGGGCCCAATGTTTCCATTGGTGTATCCGGTAGCGATGTTGGTCAACGTGATATCAGTAAATTCACATCCTGCATCGAAAGTCAGGTCACATGTTCCGCCAAGTGCACCATAAGTAAATTCCAGTGTCAGAAGTGTACCGTCAATTCCCTGCCCTGTTGGATTGGTCCATTGGATCCCAACCTGACTGGTGCCGGTCATATTATTGACAAAATACCCGCTGATGGTTCCGCTGGTAGTGCCTGTAAAGGTCAATACATTCGGATCATATCCAATGAATAAGGAGATAGCTCCTACATTGGACGGGAAGCTGGCAACATCAATATCAAATGTTACCGGATCGCCTGGAGCGGCTGTTACAGATTCAATTTCGGCCGTTTGCGCCATTGAATTCATCGACCAGGCTAATAGTGCAATTAATAAGAGGTAAATTTTTTTGTTCATATCATTAATTTTTAATTATTTGCCTTATTGCGATTCATTTATATCAATTAGTAGTCAGTATCAGGCTAATCAATAAATTGAATAAATTTCATTTATAAGTTGGTTTTATTAATTTAAAACTCTTTCTATGAACATTCTTTTCAGTAGTGAATAGAATGTGGATAATATATATACCTTGCTTAAGATCTGTTGTCTCGATCGTAAGTGAATAATTTCCTTTGTTCAAATGATTATTATAAGCGTTCTTTACTGTGATCCCCTGTGCATTTATCAATTTCACTTCCAGGTTTCCAGTGAAAGGCAAAGAGCATTTCAAAGAAAGATGATCCATGAACGGGTTTGGATTTATTTCAAAATCCGGGATAAAATGTTGTTTGTAATCACTTACGCTATTCAGGGTGTCCACAAACAGGACAGCAGCCTGGGATTTTATCACGCATATGGTGTTCCCCACCATACATGCATATTGATTTTCATTCAGGCTGTATGCAACATTGTGAATCAGCAATTCAGGCTCATTAACGTTTGAATAGGTCGCATTGTTTACGAGATCTGTCCAGGTAGCCCCTGCATTTTCACTAAGTTGCCATTGATAGGTTGTGGCGCCGGAGGCCGTGACAATAAAGTTGGCTTCATCCCCGACTTCCACTGTTATATTTTCGGGTTGAGAGGTGATCTCCGGTGTTTCGGATTGGATTACCTCTCCGTTATTATAAGTTACATCGATTATGTTTGAATAAATATTCAGTGTCTGGGTTCCATCAATGAAGTTCAGATATGAATCATCCTCATTAAAATCAAATTTCAGGTCAAATAATGTTGTATTACTGAGGCTGATGGATCCCGTGGAGGTCCAGTGTATGGAAACGGCAACAGGGTTAGACAAAAGACTGGTGTTTAATGTGCCCGATTGCAAATCAGGATGCACATTTTCAAGTTGCATAAATTCCAGTACACCTTCATCAAAGGATATATTAAAAGTGAATTCGTTTACTTCGATGAAATCAATTATTTCGACAGGAACAAAGATTTCCTGTGCCGGGCATGAAGCAACCGAAGCAATGCTTGCTTCAGGGAAAGCTTCAGCCACTGTAAGCAGGGCTGTCTCTGTGAAACGAACACAGTTCGAAGTACTCAGGCGGCACCTGTAAAGGTTTTCATCAAATGTTTGAGGCACAGCCGTAATAGTCAGCAATTGACTGGTGGCTCCGGAATAAGGAGGTGCATTGGAAATGTCTGCCCATCCGTTACCGGTGTCCTCTTGCCATTGGAAAAAATCATTGCCGGCGGAGGTCACAAGAAACGTCACATCACTGTCGGGATAAGCCTGAACGCTGTCGGGTTGTGCAGTAATGGAGATTTCATGAAATACCCCACCCGGTGTAGTAGTAACAGGGATGATCTGCAGGTTCGAATTGGCTATTTCAATGAAATTGAAAGTCAGCGCACTGGTATCATAGTTGTAATAAAACTTCAGATCGAAGAGCGTCCCGTTTATAAGTGTAAAGGCAGCAAGGCTGCTCCAGCTGAGAATCACTTCACCATTGACGGCATTATTTAAAATGCTGCCCGGGATCACCGGGTTGATATTTTCCAGGGAAGCGAAGCTGAGGCTGTTTGTATCATAGCCGATATTAAAGGTCATGGCCGCGATATCGATAAAATCCGTCACATCCATTGGAACCATCACGCTGTCGGGTGGACAGGCTGTCCGGTTTCCAAGTGTTGCTGTAACATTTTGTGACTTCATAACGATGGGCAGCAATAAGATTAATATTATGATTTGAACTTTAAGCATGTAAAAGCCTGCTTTTGCAGCAATAACTTTTGATTGTCCATTAATCTTTTTATACCTTATTTAATATCAGCCGGGTTTTTCGGGTAAATTAAAGAAACCGAAGAGGGGACGAGCCCCTCTTCGGTTAGAATAATTTAGTGAGAAATTACCATTCTTCTTGTTTCAACGAAATCTTTGCTTTCGCCGTCAACAATCAGTTTGTAGAGATATACGCCAGGTGTAAGTCCGGCAGAGCTGAACATCACCGTGTAAGTACCTGCAGACTGAGTAGCTTCTACGAGAGTAGCTATTTCAGATCCGAGGATGTTGATGACAGTCAGACGTACCTTACCTGTTTCCGGCAGGCTATATTCTATTTCGGTATTCTGTGTGAACGGGTTCGGCCTGTTGTTGCCCAGTGCATAATCAGCAGGTGCAATGTCGGTGGATACGCCGAAGGTCTTCAATGTCATTTCATTGATGACGTTAGCGCTGCCATCGGCAAATTCAGAACCGAGTCCGATGCTGAAGAGTTCATCGCTGGTGGTGATTTCACCAAGAGCTTTGACCTTAACCGTGATCACTGCATCGTTGTCGAGCATGCTCACAGTGTTGGTATTTGCCCATGCAACCATGATGTTGTTGTCGTTGATGCTTCTGATCATTCCTTCGAATGAGCTGACATCCACAACTTCTAACAGTTCACTGTTGAACCCGAGGTTCAGGGTTATAGCGCCCAGTTCCACGGCATCGGCTACCCTGATCGGCAGTTCGAATACCTTACCGGCTTCAACGTAGATGGTTCCGTCGACTACGAGGTCGATAGCCGGAACTTCCTTAACGCCGGTAGGAACGTTAGACCTGTTAACATCACCATAGTTGAGTGACATGAAGTCATATACACCTATTCCGAGTGAACTCATGGCAGGATCGAATGCCCAGTCACCGGCCGGGAACATATTCACCATGGCGATGGCACGTTGCTTGATCCAGAGAGCATCAGTTGCTGAAAGTCCTCCGGAAGCATTTACATCACCGGCTTCAGTGTTCAAGTTATCCCAAACGATCGGGTATTGACCGATAACATTTAATTCAACTGCCAGCGCATCCGTAGCATTGGCGCCGAACCAATCCGCACCATAGGCAGCCGTCACACCGAATGTGGTGGCTCCGTTGATACCTGTGAATTCATAGTATCCTGCACCGTTACCGCCAACATCGTTAAAGGTTGTGGTTGTAAATACAGCTACACCAGCATTCCACAAGGTCACATCAACACCGTTTAATGGTGTCGAGGCAGCGTTGTCATAGGTTACATGGCCACTCAGCACATCGCTTCCCAGTGATCCCTGAGGCAGTACCGTAACATCGAGTTGTCCGATGTTGCAGCAGCCTGTACAGGTATCCTCTACATTCAGTACGATTTCGCCGATACCGTTGTTTTCGAGTACCAACCAGTGAACTCCGATAGTGTTGGTTCCCTGGCCGCTTGTGATCACACCGCAGTGTTCTACCTGCCAGTTATAGAGGTAGCATGAATCAAACAATGTTGTATAGTAGAAGATAGTGCTTATTTCAGCTACTTCAGGACCTTGGATCTCAGCATCCGGCAGATGGTTTACATAGAATTTATATTCCAGTGTGGTATCACAATACGGAGATGAAATGTTCAGGTAAATAATAGCTGTATCACAGCATTCTCCCCAGCAAACATCCAGTGTCGGATAGACCCATACGCCACCGTTATTGTAACCGGCTTGTGCCTCGAAGGTTGTACCGGCAGGTCCGATAACTGACCATTGATAGACCCAATCCGGGTTCAGGTATGGTAATACTGTCCCGCAGTCATCGAGATAGGTTCCGGCAGGAATATAAAAGTCCATGCATGCATCGGCACATACTTCCATGATACCGTTCGGCCACAAGGTGGTTGTAGCTCTCATCATACCACAATCGTTAGTCCCATCATCATCTGTTGCTATAGGAATAGGATCAGGCATGTTGTGGAAGTCAATTGCCACCGTATCAGTTTCATGGCAGTTGCCATTTATCTGGTGGAATATGAAGTTATAGGTGCCATAGCATTGCAGGCAATCTCCTAAGTCGAAGCAGACTTGCGTTGCAGGCTGTGAGGCATCGACAAAGCTGACTGTACACGTATTATTAGGATCTGCTGTCCAGTACATTGCCTCATTGGCTGCGAGTTGATTCGGTGGTGGCAGATACGTCCATGGTGTAGCATTCAAGGTATAGCACCAGCCGCATACAGCATCATCCGGTCCGGCGTCAGCGGTCGGGTCTTCATAGAAGTGTACTGTAGCCTCTACAGTATCTGAACAGTACCACGTCATACCACAGGCAGGTCCGTTCATTTCAATCCACCTTATGTTATAAACACCATAGGTATCTACACATAGATTTGTATTTGGATTAGATGGAGTTGTGAAAGTGGCAATGCCGGGCCCTGAAATGAACTCCCAGTGTGCATTGTCCCAGTTTACACTAGGCGGAGCAGCATATACGTATTTTGAAACGCCCAGTCCGGTCAGATCATAGCACAGTGTACCACAGTCGGATGTGTCAACAGTCATACCGATAGAAGCCAGTGGCTGTTCTATCCAGGCAACTATGACAGTATCTT
>DAOWEV010000065.1 GCA_030638325.1 Bacteroidales bacterium | reverse complement strand
GGGATCCTCCTGAAACGTCAAGCTGAACCATATAATTCTCACCTGCCGTGAATGCAGGTAGTTCTTCCGTGATAATCGTAGGATGATCAAAATCAGGATGATGAATGGCAGCGGCAATGGTCAGGCTGTTTTCTTTGAGTGTCATAGGCAGCCCATCTAGGGAAATTTCCATTGGGATCCCGTTGTAATCCATGAGAGCGCATCCCAAAAGATTTCCGCTACCCCTGTGCAAGGGATCCCGCTCATCAACAAGCAGGAAGAATTTGGCTGCCTGCCCGGGGGCCACATCACTCAGCAGGGGTGTAATATCAAGCCCGAATTCAATGGTCCTGAGGAATTCGGCCGTATCAATCCCCTGCATATAATGATCTGCTCCCTGAAAGTTAAAGATGGGAAAATCCAGGATACGATCCGGGTAAATATCTGTTGTATCCGTTGAGACCCCTGCCCTGACACGGATCATCTCTCGTGTGTCGTGTTCCAGGGTGACTTTCAGGGTTAGTTTGGGAGTATAGTTATCCTTGATATCCAGGATATGAACAGATTGGTTCCATAAGCCTCCATCTTCAAATTCCTCGGCCAGTACTTTATACATCAAATAGCAAAACCCGCTGTCCTGCGCATTGAGGCCATGGCTATTCACGAACCTCACCCCGCCTATCTCCCAGTCTTTGGGATCCACAATACCATCATCGTTAATGTCCAGGTGGTTGGTATACTGACCGTCTTCATTATAATCCCAGCGGATGGAATCGTTAAACCCAACAATGGTCATGGCATGAGTGGCCGTCGGGTACCAGGTAATGACCACATGTTTTCCTCCTTCGGGGGTGGTATCGTTCAGCAGAACCGCATTCCAGGGCACATTGGCGTAATAGTTGGCTACCCCGCCCTCATCAGATGCTCCCAGGTGGTCATAGACCCAGTTTTTAAGTGTCAGGATACCGGCTTCAGTGGAGGTGTTGATGGAGTATACCTGGTTGATCCGGTTGTGCATACCGTTGTAATATTTTTCATAGCCGGTGATCCATTTCCTTCCATCATTCCAGTAATAACCGCCATAATCCTCTACATTGGGACAACCACAGGTGCGCAGGATCTCAAAACTATGAAAATAGCTCACCCCTTGCCAGCCATTTCCATTCATGAAGTTCCAGGTGAAATGGGTGGGATATTGGTTGATGCTTGTATCTGCAGCAAGCTTTCTGAGGTGATCCATCTCATAAGTGAAGTTGTAGCCGATCGCGGCAGCCTGCCCGCATGACGGCCCCTCCTGGTTAAAAACGGGCCTCAAATAAGGAAGTATGGAGTTATCCACAACTGCAGGAAGATCATCACGTAAAGCTCCCGGTTCAACAACAAGCTCGGGGATACTCATCAGGTAAACCGCATCATATGAATTCAAGGCCTGCCCAATGGGGTGTTTTTCGATGTATTGACGGTACCGAACATCATCTAACTCTTGCGCCTGCAACCGAAGCACAACTACAAGAAATAAAAATATTAAAACAGTGAACCTGTATTGCATCATAATAAAACTGTCATTCGTTTATCAAAAATACCTGATTTTTAAGATAATTACAACTAAAACCCTGTTTTGTTTGAAAGAAGTCAGTAAACGGTCGATGATTTCAAGGAAAGGGTGAAGATTTACGATTTACAGTTTACAATGTACAATTTACAATGTGTAATTTGACCTTGCCTGAATAAAGCTGACATTATCTTCCCACAACAAATTTCTTCCTGCCAATGATTTGCCCGGAGCTTCTCAGGATGACCGCATAAACTCCATTGGGATAACCTGACACATTGATTTGAGCCTGCTGCTGCCCACTGCCCATTGCCACTTCCTCAAGCTTCCTGCCAAATATATCATATATTTCCAGAAATCCCACGATTCCCGATTGCCAGCAGCCCCGCCTGGCCGGTGGGCAGACAACCATAACCTGGTCTCTGGCAGGATTCGGATAGATTTGAATATCACCAGGATGATTATTATTTGATGGCTCCGGAATGTCAACCATCAGATAGTCTCCATAAACCCCACTGTGCCTGGTGTTGTATTGAAGCATGGGCAACTCCGCTTTGTCTGCATAATATGTGGTATTTGAATTCCACAGGTAGAGATATGTTTTTTCATCCTGAAGATTAAAACCTCCCCCTGAGATATCCAGGATGCCGTCCATATTCAGGTCACCGGTAAACGGGTTGATGGTAAATGATGAGCCATTGACTTCAAGAGGCCATCCTTCAAGGGGTGTTCCATCATTGTTGAGCCCATAATAAAAACCTTCAGGGCCAATGTTACTGTCAAACATCAGGTCAATATTCTGATCCCCGTTCAGGTCGGCCAGGATAACCTGGCTGAAAACCCCATAGATGGAATCTAATGGATACCCTGGCAGGTCCAGTGCTGATGCCGCTTCCCATCCGTAGACTTTGTTGACAGGGGTGGATGTTTCATGGAAATAATCGGTCACAATAATGTCTAAGGTTAGGTTTCCGTCAACATCACCTATGCTGGGCGGGCTGTAGATCCAGAAGTCTGTCTCTTTAGGATATCCGGGAAAGATTGTTCCATCGCTTTTCAGAACATGCAGGTTCCCATTTCCGGAAGTGGAATTATGATCTCCGAAAATGATCTCTCTGAGGCCGTCACCGTCAAGATCGGCCAGGACGGGTGAGGAATGTGAGAACACCCTGTTGTTGCCGGGGGTAAAAGGAAAACCATCAATGACTGCACCGGAGGTATTATATGCATGGAGGCTGGTATAAGATTCTGCGATGATCTCGGGAACACCATCTCCGGTGATATCTCCGACCGCTGCAGTAGTGGCCGGAACATTGTTCATACGGACAGGCCATCCGGGAAATGATGTGCCGTCTCCATTAAAAACGTATACAAATCCATCTGGCCAGTCCCTTACAGAAATGATGATTTCATCAGCGCCGTCATCATCCAGGTCTGCCAAAACAGGTGTTCTGACGGCTCCGCCTTCCGTTTCTACAGGAAAACCAAAAACATTGGTACCATTCCTTTCAAAAGCATATACCATGCCTTCACTCCACGATCCCAGCGCATGTGTTGTGACCACGATCTCCCCGAAACCGTCCCCATCAATATCTCCGTAAGCAGGCGCTCCGTCAGGAAACAGATCGACTTTAACCGGCCATCCGGCAACCGGGGATCCGTCAAAGTTAAAAGCGTAAACATGTTGCCCAACTGCATAAATGATCTCAAGCTCAGGGTCATAATCAAGGTTTCCGTAAACACCTCCCCGCTCAGCCGTTCCTTCTTTACCAACAGGCCATCCCGGATATACAGTAACAGTGTCACGGGTATTATTTAGAAGATGTTCCCTGGCCCATTTTTCCGACACAAGGACTTTCCCCATGACATCAGGCATCACCTTCCCCTGATACTCCAATGGCAGGTCACGGATGTTCATTACCCGGTATTGTGAAGTTGCTGTAATACTTAGTAATAGAAGTACAAGTATGGGTATAAAGAAGTAGAATTTATGCATGTGACGGATAAAGGTTCAATAGTATATATTTAAACGATAGAAATGCAAAAATGTTTTTAGAAGTATTTCAGATCAGGTACCAGTTACCTGCTGATCACCAACAGCACAAGCAGGAACAGAATTATAGTAATATTTTTCATTGGTGTGGATTTAAGGTATTAAAAACAACGCAAATATACTAAAAATCAAACATTTTCCCAAGAACGGGAACTGTATTTAAAAAAGAAAAGCCTCTCCCGGAGGAAAGGCTTTTCACATTTTCTATGCCGTTACTTTTTAATGATCTTCCTGGTCAATTGCGAATGGTGATCTTCTATGACTAAAAAGTAAATACCATTCGGGCTGTTTCCAAGATCGATGACTTTTCGTAGCTGGCCGTCAAGCTGTATGCTTTCCTGATAAACGGTTAAACCAAGCAGGTTTATTATCTTGAAATTCACGGTTCCGGACGCTGCTACGATATCCAGATAGAAAATACCGGTGCTCGGGTTAGGAGCAACCACCAAACTCAGGTAATCAAGAGATTCCCTGATGCCCACGGTATTGTCGACCGTTACTTCAAAACTATCCGACACATCCCCTTCTCCGCATTCATTGATCCCGGAAACAGAGACATAAGCTGTGCCAAGATAATCGGGATCCCAGGTAACGGTACCCGTCAGTCTGGTGCCTTCAATAGTTCCCGCATCTTCCGGTTCCAGGTACCAGGCATATTCATTAACATCTTCTATGCCCAGGGTTGTATAATCCGAGGTGACAGTCACCAGCAGGTCGACATAATCAGGTCCTTCCGGTGTTGGAGGAGCATCCGGAGGGAATGCGAAGCCCAGGACCATATCATCCTGGATCATATTGCTTTCATCGTCCCAGAGGGAGAGTGTCAGCGTTACCTCGCCGTTTGCAATATCATCATCACTGGCGTCATAAGAGGTATTGATGATGGTGTTGTTGGCAAAAGTTCCTGTTCCGGAGCTTGTCCATTCGGCTGTTGCGTATGCAGTTCCATAGGCTTCGTTGATGATGAATATATCTCCTGCACAGACTTCTTCATCCGGACCTGCCCAGATTGTTAATGTATAAGGTGGCGGGAAGACGATGTTATCCAGCCAGGCACAATCGGCGCCGGTTGATCCACTGCCGTTTTTCACATAAATCCATTTGAAAGTATGTGTGCCGTAAGTCACAGGAAAGCTTTCCTTTGTCCATCCGGTAGTAGTGCCTGACCAGTCTCCCATCAAAGTATTATCGATGAAAAATTGCAGCACGTCGCCGGCTTCTGAAGAGACCTTCCTGATAAATGATATACTGTCGGTGGTCATAACTTCATATGAGACATTGAGTTGACTTGATTGTCCGTCATTGATCTCTCCTGACATGGCGCTGAACCATCCGGCATAAGGATATTGGTTGGTGATCTGCCAGGGCTCGTTACCATCAAACTGCCATGGATATTGTGTGAAATCACCGGTTTCAAAATCTTCACATTTAGCGCTGATTTTTTCAGGGTAAGTTTTATCCATGAAGAATTCATTCATCGTCAGTTCATTAACGAAATCCACGACGATTCCTTCCGGGGCGTCATCATCAACAACGACTGTAAATGTTTTTTCGAACAAGCCGAAGAACCCGATGCTCGCGAAATTCTGGTTGGGATTGAGTATTTCAACAAATCCTGATTGCCCTTCAAGATAAACGTCTACATCATAGGCAGTTGCATGACCTGAGTTGGTATAGTTGATAGTCATTTCCACCTCTTCGCCAGGGTCAAGCTGGCCATTGCCATTACCATTTTGGCTGTCATCGATAACCATATCATTGATATGCAGATTAGGTGCATTGACAGTGATCAGGAAAATACTTTCCCAGGTTTCACTGCTATCCGTTGCAACGCAGTTGAATAATACCCTGTGCTGATCAGGGATGGCATCAGTGATGAAAAAAGTAAATGCACTGTCAATGGTGATTGAAGTATCGGCCGGAACAGTACCATAGAATTCATAGTCATCAAGAAAGATGATATAGGGATCAGTAGTATTGATTGTGACTTCAATATTTTCACCATCATCCAGTCCTACATTTTTCAGCGTAAAATCCAGTATGATGGTTTCATTATAGTCGGGCAGGCCGTTTCCGTTTCCACTGTCATCATGGATCACATGTCCGCCATAAATACAATAAGGCCCATCGGCAGGGATGACCTGGATGGCTTCTTCATGCCTCAAATAATTCTGTTTAGTTACCGTGAGAGTTACCCATGTCCCGGCTGGTTGAGGTGTGATGTAGATCACTTCCGGTACGCCCGTACCAGTGGCCATGCCAATGATCTGGTCTCCTACGGTGAAGCAGATCACGGATCCTTCATCTGCGGTGATGATAAACTGATCCAGGTAGGCCAGGATGACCCCGCCGTGTATGATAGTCAGGTTCTGGGGGACTTCTGAATATAACTGCAGGAAGGCATCCCCATGATGATGGAACAGGTGATAAGTAAGTTCTTTTCTTTCGGGGTTGGATGGCCAGCTCGATTGTTGCAGGAAATATTTGCCGGCGGCATTTCCAAAGGAGGGCAGGATGCCTCTTGATTCAGGGGTTGTGCCGTATTGCGGCATGAATTCAGGCCACATATTGTCGTAACTGCCCCAGACATAGGTATCATTTACGAATGAATAGGAAACCTCCGAAGCAGCAATGATACCCAATGCGCCGGCGTTGGCGCCATTGTGTGTATGCCTGTGAAATTTTTCCGCGAAGCATTCGCTTGACCAGTTGTATTTACCTGTCAGGCAGTTGATTGAAAAGACGAAGGTAAGATCCGGGTTTACCAGGTTGTCGATATCGGAATTAGAATATGGAGGATGTGACCAGCCAGTTTCACCGCCATGATCCCTGTGCTGTACGAGGAATCCACCGCTATTGATAGCATTGGTAATATCAGCTCCGGTACCGTTCCAGGTACAGTTGACCTGGCCCGGTGTGGCAGGGATATACCCAAGGCCATTGGGGCCGAAAACATTCACTACCGTGGTCGTATTGGTGGCCGTTGACCATGGGTCAGTAGCTGGGTTTCCTGTGTATACATCATTGATCCTGACCGGGTTTTTACCATGAACAACTTCAAAGAAGCCGGCAATTGATTCAGAACAGATCTGGAACCAACGGGAGGTCTGAAAGCCGAGAGCCGTTATGGGGTTATTATAGAAATTCGAACTTGTGGGAGGATTTGATTCATAATCTATGAATTTTGTGACGAAGACTTCCAGTTGATCAGCATTGTTAGCTGTCATACGCGCCATGATCACATCCGGCATATGATCACCAGAAACATCAGCATAGATATTGTCTGATGCACAATAATTGTCATAGATCGGGGCTAATATGTTGTTGGTCTGGTCGGTACCGTAGTCGGCCATCAGAAGGCAGCCTGCCGGGGCCGGATCCCAGTTATTGTAAGCATTATTGATATAAGCTTCAATCAAAGCCACATTATTGCCTCCGATCTCTGTCAGGGTAACGATTTCGGTGGTGATCCCCTGTTTGATGCGGAATTCCCTGATCTCTTCAGCCCATAATGTGTATTCGGGCCCGTCAGGTACAATGATAAGGTATTCACAGCCATCATAACGCTTGTTTTGGACGGCTTTCCGGGCATAATCGATCTTTGGAAGCGCCTGGTAATTAAGCAGTGCATCATTAAGGATTGGGTCCCAGAAGCGGCTTCTGAGCCGTTCTTCGCCAAACTGACCGTTCCCGCCTTCAAAATGAACCTGTATCTCAAGGTCGCGATACACGATTAATTCTTTGGTGACAGGGTTATACTGAAAAGGAGTGACCCCTAAGATCACTACGTCCACGCCGCGGATCTGGCTTATTTCAGAAAGCCTGACCGGAGCTTCAGGATAATAAGCATTCTTGGTATAAATGCTTTGATCCTTCTCATATACGAGAGGTTCAGTATCAGTGTCCCAGGGTATCCTTGGCGCCGGAGCAACTTCAATATTGGTGAAGCGCTCTGTGCGCATGTTAACAACTTCAAGTATGGCCACCGAGCCTTCCGGAATAGCAATGTACCTGCCTGATCCGGGGAGATTAGGCGCTCCTTCATTATTCGGTAAGAAATTGCCGGGAAGGAGAATGTCTTGCATGGCCTCGCCTTCGATCACGGCATCTTCAAATGTGAACTCACTGATGGAATAATTAACCGTCACTCCGGAACGGTTTTGTTGGGTAAGGGTAAAGCCTTTTTTGTTCCAGTTATCCGGATATGATATTTTTTGAGCTTCGATAAATTGAAAAGAAACAGCAAAAACGATGATTAGAAATAGCCGGAATAAGGGTAGTAAATTTTTCATAGCGATTAAAGTTTTGAATATTTGTCTATTGGTAATGAATATACTGCAAAGGTATTGAAATATTTGATCATTTAGCCCTATTATTTAATAGCATTTTTAATAAAAGGTAATAGAGTGAATCGTGAAAAGTGTATTAAGACGTCAGGTTGTTGAACAAATTATATCACTAATGCCAGTGAGAAATAGAAAGGGCATAACAATGCATAATAAAACAATCCGCAGGAAGTTCTATATTTGAGCAATAATACATTTAATCAACATAAGCCCGGCGAATACAAAAAGAACATGAGTAGCAAAATTATTTATCTGATATTTGGATTACTACTACTAAGTCTTAGGTTAATTTTCAACTACTCCTTTGAACTTATTCCCGGAATAAATGGTGGCTATTATCCACTTCAGCTTAGAAGCCTCCTGGAAACCGGGCAACTGGGATTTTCAGATATGCCACTCTATTTTTATCTGACAGCGTCCTTTGTGAAAATGACTTCTTTTTTCACAGCAATTGACATCGGCCATTTAATTATTCATACTTCAAAAATAATAGACAGCATATCATTGCCGCTTTTGGTTATCCCTTTATATCTGATTGTTAAAAATATTTTTAAGGATAAATTACCAAGGTATTTTGAAATCATTTTGGTTGGTTTTGCAACACTTTCGTTTTCACCCTTAATCCTTACATCCGACCTTCAGAAAAATGCTTTTGCCATACCCCTGATGTTATTTTTTATTTACTATTTGCTGGCATTTTTTAAGAGTAAGTCAAAAAAGCATATTTTCTTGTCAGTTATTTTTATCATGCTTACCGGATTAACTCATTTTGGGGTTTTTTCTGTTTCGGTATTGATCCTTCTAATAAGTTTAATCGTCTTTTATCGCAAAAAAGCATTGCTTCCAATTTTTGGGATTTCAGTTTTGGGGATATTGTGGGTTTATATATTTGATCCAGGCAGGGCAGAAAGCTTACTCAACTTATGGCCTGTTATATTTGAAAAACCGGCAATACTACAACAAGGCCCTTTATCACCACAGGATCTATTTAATTATATTATGTCGTATTTATTAATCGGATTTGGTGTATTTAAGATTATCAAGCGAAAACAGAAATTTAATTTTTACAGGAAAAATATTCTAATCATATTCTTAACTTCAATATTAATACTTTCCTTTCCTTTACTTGACATTCAATATGCAAGACGTTTCAGTTTACTTCTTTTTATTCCTCAAATATTCGTGCTTTGTATTTTGTTCAGGTTCTTTAATCAAAAACTGAGGAAAATAATTTGTAGTCTGCTTGTTTTGATGACAATGGGGTCCATATTTCTAATGACTGTAAACATGAAGCCACCGTCAATTACACAACAGGCATTTCAGGATTTAAAAAATCTGGAAAAACATATCTCAGATCCCGGTAAAACATTGATAATTGCCAGACACGGCCTGGAATGGTGGACAGCATGGCAAATCCATACAAAAGTTGGCCAGGATAAATCGTTAACTGAAAAAACTAATTTAAAATACGATAAGATATTAATCCTTGTGCAATTGGACGGAATTAATCAAATGCATCCACGCCAAAAAAGTCCGTTTCATGAACCTTATTTTCCGACCAACAGAGAACCAATATACGTTTCGAATTACTTTAAAGCATTTGAATTTAAAAATGAAGATTTGGGAAAAATGAAGGCAAATAATGAAAGATTTAGGGTAACTATTTAGGTGTTATCTATCATACGAATGTTTTTCTTCATATTAAACTCTAAGCTCTAATTTCTAAATCCTAAACAATCACAAAATTCAAATTTTCAGATGTTTAAAACTGTGTTGTGGTATTCATTTTTTCAGATTTCACTAATATTGACCCATGCGCCAGTAAGCAGATCATCAACAAAGTTCTTTCCTCAAAGTCACACTGTTTTGAGTTTTGTATTTCTGACATTTAAATTTGTTTATCCCGATACCTATCGGGATTAGGAATTCGGATTTAGTGCTTTATAAGATACTTAACAAACAAAATTACAACTAAATAAATACGATTTAGGATTTATAGGTAAAGGGATTCTGTATTTTAACTCCTTCAATAACCTGACCATCATGCATATCCTCAGTTAGTACCATTGAGCATTTGGGCTTTTCTGTATTTTTGTATTTTCAAAAATCAAAAAGCAGAAATATGAAAACGAAGTGTTTAGTATATTTACCATAAGTTTGTAAGAATTTTGAAAGAGAAAAATGAAAAAGACAGTATTGGTAATTCTCATCTTTATAAGCGGTTTTCAACTGCTTGCGCAAGGTATTGAGGATTTAACTTTTGGTACAGATACTACATTTGAGGCAGTGACCTGGAATCTTGAATGGTTTCCGAAAAAAGGACAAACTACAATAGATTATGTAACTCAAATAATTCAGGCACTGGATGTTGATGTGTTGGCTATTCAGGAAATTGACAATCAATCGTACTTTGAGCTAATGGTAGAAAGCCTTGATGGATGGGATGGGTATTATATTAACAGCGAGTATCTGGCGCTGGCTTATATCTACAAAACAGATGTAATTGAGGATTTGAGTATTTATGAGATTTACACAAACAAATGGCGTGAATTTCCAAGGCCTCCATTGGTGATGGAGATGAACTACAAGGATGATCATTATGTTATTATCAATAATCATTTAAAGTGTTGCGGTGATGGATTTCTTGACCATAATGACGATTGGGACGAAGAAAAAAGGCGTTTGGATGCTTGTAATTTGCTGGACCAGTATATTATTGATAATTATGCCGATGAAAGAGTAATAGTGTTGGGAGACCTTAATGACATACTTACTGATAGCCCTGCTAACAATGTGTTTCAGGTTTTTATAGAGGATACCAATAATTATTTGTTTCCCGATATGGATATTGCCGAGGGAAACAGTTCAAACTGGTCTTATCCTTCCTGGCCTTCCCATCTTGATCACATACTGATAACCAATAAACTATTTGATGAATTTGAAAATGATG
>DAOWEV010000231.1 GCA_030638325.1 Bacteroidales bacterium | reverse complement strand
TAAGAGACTGAGGGACTAAGGGATGTGACCTACCGTCCTACAATCCCACAGTCCTACAGTCCTACCGTCTTACCGTCCTTCCATCCTTCCATTCTTTCATTCATTCATTGGTCATATGCCTGCCGGCTGAAGGCAGATACTCACCTCGTACATGCAATATATGCGAAATGCTCAATATGAATTGAATTGTTTATCTAATTCCCGATATTTACCTGAAAACCACTGATTATTTCAAAGGCTGATCCGGGTTCTACGAACAGGCCGCTCTTTATATCAAGATTGCTGTTTGCAAAAACTGTTTTACCGCTTTTATTAATTTTTAACCCGTTTAAAATAGCTCCATTTACCGTATAAACACTACAATTATAGTGTATTGCGTAGTCTCCGTGGACTAATTCAATATAGCTCGTACCACTGAATGAGAACGCAGGCTCCAGGATGTTTACAGCATGGTACACTCCAATGGAAGGCCTTCCACAAACTTTTACCGTACCACCGTTTATGCTTCCTAAAGCTCCTGCAGCAATATAAAATGAACCAGGTCCATTTGATGAATAAACCGTACCTCTGCCATACTTATGGGCAAATAAGGTCCCGCCGGTCATATTAATTTCACCTCCCGGATTGATATTCAACTGGTCGTCAATTTCAAGGGTCCCGCCGAGGACATTCAGGATCCCTCCGTTATTAACCTGCAGGTCATTATTTGCAATACCGGAGGATTGGGCACCCAGCTTCATTATGCCGGTGGATGTGATGGTTAACTCTCCTCCATCATTGATCCGTTGTGAATTTGAAGTATTATAAATACAGGTATAGCTGCCCGAAACATTCATGTTCCCTTTTACCAGGAGCCAGCCTGAACTGTAGAATAAAGCGCCATTCTGAATATCGAGGCCACGACATTCGATAGCGCCGGCCGTACTATTGACAGACAATGAAGAGTTCAACACAGGATAGATGTTGCAACCCGCGGGAATTGTTACATTGCGAGTTATACCCGGAACCGTATTATGTTTCCAGTTTGTGCTGGTATTCCAGTCACTGTCAGAGAGGCCTGTCCATATACCATAGCCTAATAATGTTGAATTGGTTGTCGAAAAGTTATATCCATCTCCGATCCCTCCGTAACAGAAAATATTTGCGCCAAATACACTACCATTATAATTGTAAAGATCATACCCATCCCCTGCCCCTCCACTACAATATAGCAACTGATTGTTCACAGTGGTGTTGCTTATATTCATATCGACTCCATCGCCATAACCGCCATAACAGAATATGCTCTGGCCATAAACATTACCGTTGTAGTTGCTGAGGTCATACCCATCGTTGATACCGCCATTGCAATATAAGAATTGGTAATTCACAGTAGTGTTGCTGTCAGTCATATCCGCTCCATCCCCATTACCGCCATAACAGAATATGTTAAGGCCATAGATATTGCCCGAATAATAATATAGATCATACCCGTCATTGATCCCGCCTGAGCAATAAATGTACTGGTTGTTTATGGTAGTATCCCCACCCGACATACTATATCCATCTCCGTAGCCACCGTGGAACTGAGCATGGATATTTAAGGTTAAAATCGAAAAGAGGATCCATAATAAAGATTGATTCAGCAGAATCTGAATCTTGAGATTTACATATTTCGATGATAGTAACATCTGATCTTCTCTTATAACAAGATAAAACTGAAGCACAGTTCTAAGGTGCAATTCGGACCAGGCGGCCGCCATGAGTTGGAAGCCTGGTTTTCATGATCAAATAGTCCCTCGACTCGTCTCGGTCGGAGGTACGGCATAAGTTTATAGACCCCTCAACTCCTCCCCCACGCATTCCTGCCCCGGCTGATTCGGTGACACCCGATGTGCTGTATGCATTATTCGTACCATCCACGTTATTATTCCCATTTATGCCAGGCCAGTGGTCAACATTGGCATTTCCAGGATCTGTCAATGAACCATCTCCATGCAGCCCCGTGAAAGACCTTCCTGCGATATTTCCAATAGTTACGGTTACTTCTTTACAATTACCACTCATTTCCATAACTCCATAATACCCGGCTCCTGTTTCCTGGCGGGTGTGGTTTGATGAGCTGGCCGCGAATATGCCACACCGCACCGGCTCGGAATTGCAGAGTGTTGTGTTTGCCAGGTTCCCCGTATTTATGCCCATATTACTGATGCCTTCGGTAGGGTATCCGGGAGTGGTTAATGTATACGCCGATCCATGTACGTTGGTGGTTCCCCAGGCATATTCTCCGTCAACCGGAGTATTCGGGCCCCTGCAAGCCTTTTCATATTCAAGCTCTGTCATCGGGCGTAATCCCGCCCAGTCTGCATATGCTGATATATCCATCCAGTTCAAACAATTGCAGGCAATATTTTGACCATCACTGAGTTCATTGCCTGTGACATCCTCATCATAGTTACAGTAAAAATTTACAGGGTCTGTTGTATTGGGTAATGTACCATCACAGCTGATCCCGTTTCGATGAGCCATAATGGGATTTTCATACATAACGAATACATCTGCAATTGATATTACTGAAACGTCAGTTTCAGTTCTTGTATTCTGCTGTGTTCTTGTCAAAGTATTTAAAAAGTCAACATATTGTTTCTGGCTTATTTCATACTTCATACAATAATAGGCGTTGTATCCGGTTGGAAAATCTGCCTGGACCGTCGTACCGGATCCGATGATCTCTCCGGCAGCCCATAAACAGGTATCTCCGGTAAATCCTATAGATATCTGACCATCGGTAACCAGATATGGTTGATCAAAATCACCACCCACATGAAACCTTTGGGGTGTTGTTCCTCCATCCCCGACATAAAAGTTCCCCTGTGGGGTGTATACCATTTCAATAGCAAAAACTTTAACTTCAACGGCCGCATCATCGGCCACGGTATCTACACCATATTCCCATCGTAATCTTGCATCGAGCCAGTTATTACTTCCATAGCCGTATGAACTTCTGTGAATAAAAGCACCCAGCGAATCCGCAGCTACATCGATGGCAGAGCCGGCTGGGGCAGTGTAATCGGTGATATGTAAAGTTGCATGCTTCCATTCACCCCCGGCAACGCTATATTTGATAAATATCCAGGCAGCGTCGCCGTTTACCGGAACTGAGGATGTAAACCATGAATTATCCCAGCTTATGTCAAACTCCACATAGCAATAATGCCCGGTAACATTCTGGCTTTCTAAAGAGACATTATTAACTTGCAGGTTATTGCCAAGCCCGGAAAAAGTGATTGAAAGCAAGATGAAATTCAGACAAATGATAAGTAATTGATTTTTCATAATGATTTGATTTTTGTTTTAAAAGACTGGTAACCTGGTTTTGTATAGCATGTAAAGATATGTGAAATCTTTTATATTTCAGATTTTTTTTCACACTATCGTTAATCTTCAATCTACTTCCGACTTCGGTCTTCGGACTTCGGACTTGCCCTTTAGGCCGTTAGGTTTAATTAAGGATGGATTCTGAAGCATTGTTAGAAAAGCAATTATTTTCTAATTTTACACAGCAGAAAACATATTTATTTAGCTATAGTTTTGTTTGTTAAGTATCTGATGAAGCACTAAATCCGAATTCCTAAATCCTAAACAAATTTAAATGTCAGAAATACAAAACTCAATACAGTGTGACTTTGAGGAAAGAACTTTGTTGATGATCTGCTTACTGGTACATGATTCAATAATAGTGAAATCTGAAAAGATTAGTGCTACAACACAGTTTTAAACACTTGACAATTTGAATTTTGTTATTGTTTAGAATTTAGAAATTGGAGTTTAGAGTTTAATATGAAGATAAACATTCGAATGATAGATAACACCTAAATAGTTAGCAGAAAATTATGAAAACATTCTATTACGTGATTCTTGGCGTCATCCTAACCTTGATGACAACGTGCCGGCAAACCGGTAATTCCGGTAATATTGAAGAGGCCATATCATTTCAAAAAGAGCTGAATGAACAATTTGCCGATCCTGAGCATTCTCCTTTACTAACTGAGGACATCGAGACCTTTGAAGGACTGCAGTTCTTCCCGGTGAATATGAAATATCGTATCATGGCCAGGTTTGTACTCACGCCCGGCGAAACTCCTTTTGGGATGAAAACCACCACCGACAGGCTTCCGGTTTACGTTAAGTACGGTGAAGCATATTTCAGCCTTGAGGGAAAAAAAATTAAGTTAGACATCTTCCAAAATATCAAACTGGTGCAAAAAGAAGGGTAAGAAGATTATATTGTGCTTATAATCATCGATATTCATGTCCGGTACCTCCCATGGAAAACCGTTTGGAAATAAGGATACCGGCTGGGGTGAAGGCCTATGGGTATTGAGCGATACGATATATTGAATATTGATTAACGATTAACGATTAACGATTTTAGAAGTTAATATCGTGGCAGGCGGTAGTATCACCGGCTTGCATAATGGGCCCCGGCATTGTATTAATGATCACATCATGAGCAGCATCCGGGATGTAATTGGGGTTCCAGTTAGCTTTTTCTCTCCAGGCATCATACGATGTGCCGCCAGTCCAGATGAGTGTATCCCTGTGGCTTTGGGGTGTCATGTCAATGTATTCTGCGCCTCTGATCATCCATTCAGAATTTGTCCAGACCGTATTGGGGGTAACAATATCGAAACGCCTCACAGCCTGCCGGTCTTCGTAATACCAGGGCTGAGAGTTGCCGCTTTCACCGAATTCTCCGTACATATCAATTAAGACCCCGCTTGTTGTATCACCAAACGCATATAGCGCCACGGCATCCACGCCTGTTAAGCCAATGGCATTATCAGCCTGATCAGGGTAAAATCCATAATCCGAATGAAAATCGTCGTTGTCGTAAGCAATAACAAATGTTTCTCCGCTCTGGATCATTCCCTGGAGTCGCTCGACATTAATAGAAACTCCTCCTGCAAATTCTGTTATTAGGTAGCAAGGCCAAACTAAAAAGTTAACATCTTCGGTATCTCCATTGTATATTTCGAGGAACCTGCCGGAAGAAGAATTTGAGGGATCGGCAATTTCTGATATGATCAGGTCATAGAATTTAGGATAAAGTGAAAATGTCAACAGGTCATTATCAGCTACAATTGGATCGTACACCGATAACGTTGAGGTTTGGGTCATAACATAAAACTGATTTCCGGTCATGGCAGCTAAACCAAGTTGAATGCCGGCGACAAATGTATTATCCATGATCAATAGTTTATACTGGATCAGGGATCCCCACGTTCCAGTTGGCACCAAACTAAGAACAGATGGATTATACGGAGGAAAAAATTGAGTGATCGCATGCCTGAATGAATTCGTTGTCGGATTAGATTGAAATGTTTCGAAATTATATACCATTACATTAGAAACCAGGGAAAGCCGGTTTATTTCAACAGGCCAGGCATTGGTACCGAAGGCATCAATGCTGAAAATCACGTCTGACTGGAATCCCACCAGATAGGTACCGGAAGTTGGTGACATTATCTCTAAGTCAAAAACCAGGGTATCATTAGTGGTTCCGGGAATAACAACATAATTATTGAACCTGTATTCCAATGTAACCGTTTGGGAATGAGATACTAATCCAATAATTATCGAGAAACTCAATAAGATGAATTTGAAATTTTTCATAGTATAAATTTTTTCTGATTATTTACAATTTATTGATAATACTGTTATGTTATCCATAGGGTCATATAAAAAACACACATCTCCGGTTGAAATCAATAATAATGTTAATTTTCAGTCAAGACCAAGCATGAATTTGCACAAAGATATAGATTTTGTATTCATTTTCCTAATTATTTGCAGCCTAAATTTCCCGTAATAAAATTATGGCCGTCAAAGGTAGTGCAAAGTTCGTTAAAGATATTATCTGCTGAGGATGTTCCAATCCATAAACCGGGAGCCTCTCCATCGATAACAATATCATCAACAGTAAATTCATCCAATTCTGTAGTAGAAGTAGCCGGAAAATTATCCTGTTGACCGAAACAGAATTGGAAAGTAGAAGAAACAGTTTGTGGAGGAGAAGCTCCTGCAAGAATTGCATCAATATCAAGTGCATAGATGTAATCCCAGTTTCCGGGAGATCCCTGGAAGGTATTCAGATCCCCAGTCGTTTGAGATATCACCATTTCCGAAGGCTGAACAAGTGGTAATTCCTGTTGCCGCATTGGTTGTAAGATCAGGTGGGAATGGACAGGGGCCTGTAATATTTAACGCTGAGTGATAGGGTTTGTGATGGAGTTTGGAAACAGTAAGTGTAATAGTTGTGTCAGGACTGGTAATTGCATAAGTGATGGTACCGTTTCCTGATGCATCTAAAACCGTCTGGCCGATCAATTCATTATTGTAAACCAATGTTGCAGTAGCTCCGGCAGTTGAACCGGTAATACTGAAAGAGCTTGCGGCACAATTAATAGTTGAAGCATGTGTGGCAGCGGTGTTTCCCTGCTTAATAAAATAATGACATCGAAATGAAAATATCAATTAATCTCACCCAACATCCTGATTACCCAGTATACTACCCAAATCGCCACAACAAAGCCCAGGATCATTTTGGCCGTATATGTTTTTAATTTTAATTGAATGCTATTTCCTGTAACCGTTTGTATTATCAGCCATGACATCCACAAAAACATCCCGGTAAAGAATACCGGGCCTAACAAATGAAAACCAAATGCTTCACTTAAATGGAAGTGAGCCAATGCATGGAATGATCTTGTTAAACCACAAGAGGGACAACTCAACCCGGTCATCTGCCTGAATGAGCAATCTGTAATTGTATAATTGACAGGATCGTAAAAATATGAAGTTAAGAGGATCAATAATAATACACCGGCAATTCCCAGTTTTATTATTTTTTGATCTTTATTGAGGCTTTTTAAGGGCATATTTATTGTTACGGGTTTACGAGATACGCGTTACGGGTTGCAACCTGTAACCTGCAACCTGCAACCTGTAACCTGCAACTGCTCATCTATTCCCCGGTTTCTGCAGTTTTAGGAAAAAAAGTAAATTCTTCCCCGAACTGTTCCAGGAACTCCAGACTGAATGCCCTAAAAGTGTATGAAACAGGCAGGAATACCACCGATCCGATATAGGGGATGATCAGCAACAGGAACCCAATGCAACAGGTCAATAACCCGAAAAGCATAACACATAGCACCACCAGTATTCCCAATACAAAAATGAATAAACCATAAAGAATAAAATAACCCATGTAACGGCCCAGTATTGGAAAAAATTTAAACCAGGCCCGGGAGGTTGTAATGTTATATTTATACATGATCGGTACTACGAAGTCATTCAGGAATAAAGTGATATAACCGACTATAATAATATACGCCAGGAACTCAAAGATCATTGCCAGAATAATTACCACTCTTCCTCCGAATGAATAATATCCGAAATACATATTCCTGATCATCACGAAAGAAAAGATCAGGAATAATACGAAAAGAATAAAAGCAATAAATCCGAAAACCAGCCGCCAGAGGAACAATGAATTACCCTCCTTTCTATAATCCCGCCAAGGTTTGCTGACCTCAGCCTTATCGTTGACCACATTGTGCAGGAACATGAATTTCCCCCTGGAACTCAGCCAGGTGAGCACAATGGCCAGGATTATAAGAAATAGTATCCCAATTATGATCAGCGAAAACCAGAAGGGATGAGAATCAAGCCAATTGCAGGCAATGTCAGGGAAGCGGACAAGTTCGTCCCAGTCGAAACGGGACCGGCCATATTTATTGGAATAATTACCACCGCCGCCGCCTCGATAATCGGCTAAACCGGCTACAAATGCTGTAAATCCAAGGACAAACCATTTACCAATGTCAAATGGTTGAAACAGGGCCTTTTTCATCCTGTTCCAGGCGTTCGAAAGGGGCACTCCATAAGCTATGTTCATGATACAGGTATAAATTGGTTAATAAGCATCGAAGGTAATAAAATTTACATAATCATAACTTTATGCAGAAAAAACGAGAAAACCTCACTGCGTATATCCCTAAATCTTCAAAACATATTGCAAACTGATATTTCTTGGAGGATGGATATCCCCTGGCCGTCCCATATATTCTTTGTTGAAGAGATTCTTGATAAGAAAAGTGATCCGGGAGGAGGGGGTAAACTGGTATGCTATTCTGAAGTCGAAAACTATTGCCCCCTTGTTGTGTACCTGCCTGTATTCTTTCAGTCCTGGAAAGATTTCCTGGCCTAAGATCTCTTCTTCGAAGGCCTCGTCTATACGCTCCATAAAGCTGTGATAGGAAAAAGTCAGCCCTGCAATGAATTTTTTCAGATCAACTTTCACATCGCCTTTTGCCGAATGACGGTACCTGTACTTCAAGATGGTTTCGCCTGTTGAATCAGCATTCAGGTCGAGCGGATTCATATAGGTATAGCCGGCAAAAAAGCGCACATTGGCCTCCCCTACCGGCCCTTCCCCGGTCAATGAAACCTCAAAGCCATTGATCCGGGCATCTCCAACATTTATAGATTTAAAACCAAGGTGTTCAAGGGAAGGGTTAGTAACACTGTCGGGTTTATAGATGCCGAAAGTGAATTCCATCATATTGCGGTATTCCATCCAGAAAGCTGCCAGGTCCAGGAAACCGTTCCACAGTCCGGCACGAAGTCCCTGCCTGACACCCATTTCCGTACTCCAGCCGGTTTCCGGTTCCAGGCCAGGATTTGGAAATATCCGCAGGCTTCCGAGGCCGGTGGAAGTAAATTTTTCGGCAATGGAGGGGTAACGATACCCCTGTCCGTAAGAAGCCCTGATAAATGTGTGTTCACTGACCTTGTAATTCAAACCAGCCCGTATGACAGGCCTGGATTCATCATCAGTACGATCGATCGTATAACGTTCCCACCGAAAACCCAGGCTGATTAACAATGGTTCAGTTATGCGCCAGTCAAATTGTGTAAAAAGAGCCAGGGTGGAGCCGACATGGTCACCATAGAGTTCCGCTTTGCCTGCAGTATAAGAGGCGGCAAGTCCGGCGGTCCAGTGCAACTGATTCTTGAATAATCTATAGTATTGATACTCAGCATAGTAATAATCCGAACCATTGTTCTTTTCGGGATTAATTTCAAAATCGTTCTTTAACTTATAAAACCGTGATTTCAGGCTGTGTTTTCCATTGCGATTATCAAAAAAGGTAATATAAGGGTCGATGTTAAACCTGAAGCCTCCGTTTGGTAAAATCGATTCCGGGTTTTGCATAAAGGCCCCGGAATCAGCATCTATCCATATGAGAAATTCAGATGCCTCCTGAACATGTATACTCGAATGAATTCCGAACGATAGATTCCTAAGCTTTGGAGGGCTGTATTTCAGTCCAAGGTCAATTCGTCCAAATTTCTGGTAATTATCTTTCCTGTAACCGGCATCACTGAAAATATTCCCGGCCACTACTATATCCAGGGGTCCTGCTTTCCTTAGGTGAGAGAACTGTATCCCGCCAAAGAGTGGGTTTTTGTCCCACCACCAGCTGAGTTCTTTACGTTCGGGCCGTAAATACATCCCACCGGAAGCAATAACTTTTGTGTTGGGTTGAATACCGGGGGAGGCAGTCCTGACATTGATCACCCCGTTCAGGGCAGAAGAACCGTAAATGGCAGAAGAGGCCCCCTTGATGATCTCCATCTGGCCAACGATCTCGACCGGGAGGTAGTTCCATTTGACATCATTCACATCTCCCGTGAGCATGGGAAGGCCATCCACCAGCACCAGCACCCGGCTTCCTGCACCATAACTGTAACCACTCCCTCCCCTGATACTGGCCTGCTTATCGAAGATGTCTACACCTGGAACCAGGTTAATAGCCTGATCAAGCTGGGTCGTATTGATATCTTCAATAAAACGGGCTTTAATGACATCCATTGACACGGTAACATCAGACAGGTGCTGTTCAAATTTCGATGCGGACACGACCGCCGGATCCAGGTCGATGGACTGCGGTTGTAATTGAATATTCAACTTGATTGTATCTCCCAGGTGAAACCTGATTATTCTCATATCGGCCCGGTATCCGATATACCTGAAGGTTAGCGTGTGTTTTCCGGCTGAAACCATAATCTGGTAACGCCCATCCTGATCTGTCGTACCTCCTCCCAGGCTGTCCACCAATATATTTACTCCTGGAAGAGGTTCATAGCTGAGGGCATCACTGACCCGGCCCCGGATCACAGCTTCCTGCGAATAGGAATATAAAAAAGGGATTAAACATAATAATCCCACGCAAAGCAATAACCTGGTTGAAAGAATATCCGGAAGTCTGCCAGCGCCTGAAGATCTTTTTGAGGCTGTATTCATTTAATCACTCCTGACCATTAAACCGGTTGCCTTGCTTTTATCCGTCTTCAAAACGAAAAAATAGGTTCCCCTGTTAAGGAATCCACCATCGAAAGTCAACTGGTTTTCGCCGGTTACAGCATCAGTATATTCCCTGTGAACCAGTTCTCCCAGTAATGAATAAACTTCGAAACATACCTGTTCGGGACCTGCCGAAAAGAAATCGATCCGGGTAAGGGACTGGAAGGGATTGGGCTGGTTGTTTTTGATAAAGAAGTTTTTACCGGTATATTCAGGCATGCCAAATGGGTCTTTCACTTCAATTGCCAGGGAGGTGGAATCGACATGCTGGTCAACAAGCATAAACAAGCTGGGAGTAACATAGGCATAAACATCTACGATGATCTTCAGGTAATATTTACCTGAATCAACGGGGATTCCATCCAGCAAAATACAATAGTAAGTACCTGCCATGAACTCGTTGGTTGGAGAATTGCTGACCCAGCCAATCCCGGGGGGAAGGTCTTCTACGCCGATCAGTTCCAGGTGATGCAGATCCAGTACAATGGAATCTCCGACTGTGGGTGGCGGCAGGATGGTAACTACCTGGTCATAGAACTGGCCTGCAATGGCTACCGGCAGGGAATCGGGACATATCTCCCCGTTGTTCTCAGGATCGGGGCATTCGGTAGAATCAGCCGGTGTGCACTGTGAGTAAGCTTTATAGCTGTTTGAGGAGATAACAAAAGCCAGCATCACGAAAGTTGCTAAAAAGATCTTGAAAGTTTTCATTTTGTTTTGTTTTGGTTGGTAATGCTATGATTAGTGCCTGTGATTATTAAAGTCAAATGGCTAATAATCTTGCGCCTATAAAGTTAATAAAAAAGTCATTACCTGCCAGGCTATTGCAATAGTTTTCTGTGACTTTTTACCTTCTTTCGTGTCCCAAAAACACTTACCTTTACCCGTTCAAATCCTGCAACAATGCATAAAAACTCATACAAACTGCTGGTGATCTTGCTGATGCTCTCAGTTATTACTTCTGCACAGCAGATTCCCATTCCGCGGATCGAGGCAATGCCCAACATGCCGCAGCCCTACGAGATGCGCGACTGGAAAACCGTTGCAACGGGGTATGATGAAGTGGTGTTCAACATGGATGCGCCCGGAGTGTACCTGCCATTGACAAGCATCGTTGAAAACACTATCAATTACCCGGAGCATCCGACCTTCGGCATTCAGTCTTATGTCGGTACAAATAGCCCTCCCGGCATGGAGGCGATCAACATTATTCCAGCGGTGGTAAGTGCAACGCTGGCTGGTATTGACAAATCCTCCCAACATGGCTATAACTGGCCCCTGTTGTGCGAGGAGTATTTTAACCGCCGTCCGGAAGAAAATGTGTACCTGAACGGCCCGCAGTCTTCATCGGGCCATGACTGGTGGTATGAAACCATGCCCAACATCTTTTTTTACCAGCTCAATGAGCTTTATCCGCATACGGGAGATTTTGACCATCAGCTCACAACCATTGCCGACCGTTGGCTGGAAGCAGTCATGGCCATGGATGGCTTCGATGCGCCCTGGTCAGTGCCGTACATGAACTACCGGGCGTTCAGGCTGTCCGATATGACACCTCTGGAGACAGGTGTCAAAGAGCCTGAAGCAGCCGGTTCCATTGCCTGGATCCTTTATAATGCCTATAAATCGACAGGAGAAGAAAAATACAGGATAGGCGCAGAATGGTGCCTGGAATTCCTCACCGGCCTGGACGATAACCCTGCCTATGAGCTGCAACTGCCGTATGGTACATACATGGCAGCAAAGATGAATGCGGAACTGGGGACAGGCTACGATCTTGAAAAGATGGTTAACTGGTGCTTTGATATAGGGTCGTTGCGCAACTGGGGCGCCATACTGGGTACCTGGAACGGGATCGATGTGCATGGGATCATAGGTGAGGCGCGCGAAGGGTTTCCCGATTATGCCTTCGCCATGAACGGTTTCGAACATGCCGGGGCGCTGGTGCCCATGGTTCGTTATGATGATCGCTTTGCGCGGGCCATCGGTAAATGGATGCTGAACATGGCCAACGCTTCCCGCCTCTTTTATTCCGCTTACCTTCCTGACGACATGGAAGATAATGAAGAGTGGACTGCCCAATATGACCCCGGGTCGGTTATCGCTTATGAGGCGCTTCGGGAAAAGACCTCCGGCCCTTATGGCACCGGGGATGCCATGAATGGCGGATGGGCGCAAACCAACCTGGGCCTGTATGGCTCATCTCATGTGGGTATCCTTGCTGCAATCATAGACACTACCAACATACAGGGGATCCTTCAACTCGACCTCACAGTCACCGACTTCTACGCTGCTGAGGCATATCCCTCCTATCTTTACTACAATCCGTACATGGAATCAAAAACGGTGGAAGTCACCCTGCCGGAAGGCAATCATGATGTTTATGATGCTGTTACCAACCAGAAAGTGCTTGTGAATGTATCAGGCAACGTCTCCATCACCATTTCTACGGATGCCGCCCTGCTTGCAGTTTTTATCCCGGCAAATTCCATCATTGAATATGAGTATGACAAGGCAAGTGTACAAGGCATTGTGATCGATTATCATGCCGGACAGCCTGTGCAGAATTACCCGCCCCGTATCAAAGCCCTGGCTATTGCAGATACTGTAGCGCTCACCAACACCATAACACCTGTTTATTGTACTGCTGTCGATAAAGAAACCGGGGAGTTGAGTTACCAGTGGTTTGTTGAAGGTTCGCCGGTAGTATCAGGGGATGTCCTGCTATGGGAGGTGCCCGGCACACACGGCTTTTACGAGATCCGATGTGTAGTTATCGATGAGGGAGGCCTCAGCGATGAAAAAGCCATCCTTATAAAAGTAGTGGAGAAAATCAATTATCCTCCTGAGATACAGGAAATCAGGGCTG
>DAOWEV010000138.1 GCA_030638325.1 Bacteroidales bacterium | reverse complement strand
TATGAAAAACCGTACAAACCGCACAATTCGTTAATTATTCTACCTTTGTATCTGAATGCTATCATGATTCTACTACGGACTTCCGACTTCGGACTTCCTTCTTTCATCAAAACAAAAAACTATAATGACTATGAGAAAACAACTACTTAGCCTTGTAATGGTGCTTATAATGCTTTCTTCCTTCGCCGACGGATGGAGAAAAGGTGAAATGCAGGTCAGAATACCGGTAACCAATAAGGAGCAGATACAACAACTCGCTGCTTTGAAACTCAATATGGACTTTTACCCGCCGGCAGATCATATCATTGCCTATGTGACCCCCAATGAGCTGGCCCGCATTGAGGCTCTTGGCATAAGCTATGAAGTTGAGATCGCAGATTTAAACAGTTACAATAAGGACTTCTGGATAACGGAGATTTCCTATCACAGCTACCAGGAGATCATCGACCTGGCCGACAGCCTTGAACAAAATTTTCCTGCCATTTGCCGGAAGCACCTTTTCGGCTGGGTGCTGGATAACAACGGAGACACCTTGCAATTGGCCGCTTTAAAGATCAGCGACAATGTAGCCACGGATGAACCCGAAGCCGAAGTCATGTTCGATGGCGGCATCCATGGGGATGAGGTTGGCGCATCGGAAAATGTGATCCGCTTTGCAAGAGACATTTGCCTGGCATACGGCAACGACCCTACCGTAACCAACCTTATCGACAACCGTGAGATCTGGTTATACCTGATGGTCAACCCTTACGGCAGGATACACGATACCCGGTATAATGCCTCCGGAGTCGATCTGAACCGCGACTGGGCTTATATGTGGGATGCCTGGGGCGGCAGTACCGGCCCTTGTTCACAAACCGAATCGAAAGCGTTGAGAAAATGTATGTACAATAACCAGTTTGTTGTGCATACCACTTACCATAGTGGTACCGAGTATATCTCCTGTCCGTGGAGCTACCGGCCCGACCAGCCGCACGACTGGAACCATATATTTCAATTAGCTGGTGTATATGCTTCAGAATCAGGATATCCAAACATGACTTACGGACAGGGGTATAATGGTATGTATGCCATCAACGGTAGTAGCAAAGATGCCAACTACGGCATTATGGGCAGTATTAGCTGGTCGATGGAGATCTCGCACAGCAAGCACCCCCCCGCCTCCCAGATCATGATGTATTACAATTATAATTATCCATCGATGATCAAAATGATCGAATATTCCGGGTATGGACTGGAGGGCACAGTAACCGATGTCAATACGGGTGATCCCGTTGCAGGAGTTGTGTTTGTGAATGATTACATGCCCACGTTCACAGATTCAACTGCAGGTGATTATCACAAATATGTTTTGCCCGGAACCTATTCCATCACAATAATTGCGAATGGTTATCAGACACAGACAATCGACAATATAGTGGTAACAGCCAACAGCGCCACAGCTACTAATTTCCAGCTACAGCCGGAGGATGGACAATATGTTTACAAACTTTCTTCCTCGCAGATCCCCGGTAACAATTATGAGGACGAAGGTTGGACGCCGGCAGTGATTGGCCCCCCGGACAGCATCAACTACTCGATCGGGAAAAACGGATGGTGTGTACTGGATATGCAATACCCTGTTGTGGACGGCGCGGGACCTGATATTTTCATTCATGAAGGAGATGCTACCCCGGAAGGCTATACCTGCTATGCCGGCGAAACCATTGATGGGCCATGGTTGAGCCTCGGTACCGGAAACGGAACCACCGGATTCGACCTGGCCATGTCAGGCTTGTTTGAAGCGCAGTTCATCAAACTAATGGATGATGGCGATGGCACGGCCAATGCAGCGAATGCTGGTTTTGACCTGGATGCCATCGAGGCGCTGGAACCTGTTTCCGGTATCTACCTGGTCTTGTACGAATATATAGTTGACGATAGCAATGGCAACAACAACGGCAGGATTGACCCGGGTGAGACGGTTGACATTATTGTTACACTAGTAAACAACGGGGATATCACAGCCGAAAATGTGGAAGGCAGTATCAGCACAGCCTCTGATTACCTCACAATAGTCAATGGCTATGCTAATTTCGGTAACCTGTCACAGGGCGTGACCGGGGAAGGTACCTATACCGTTACGGCTTCATCCGATACACCGGAAGGAGAGCCGGTGGAAATAGACCTTGATGTCACCTCCAATGGCGGGACCTATACCAATAATTTTTTGATGAACTTTGTCATCGGCCAGATACCGGTACTCATAATCGATCTGGATGGAAACCACAATTCAGGCCAGGCCATGCAATCTACCTTGACGGAAATTGGAGTAAGCTCTGAATACACGACCTCGTTTACCCAGGAGCTTGATATTTATACCGCTGTTTTTGTTTGTTTGGGTGTTTACGACAATAATCATGCTTTGACCGGATCAGAAGGGCATGTCTTTGCCGCTTACCTGGAAAATGGCGGAACCCTTTACATGGAGGGTGGTGATACATGGTTTTATGATGCTCAGACTGTTGTACACACTATGTTTAATATAAATGCCACCGAGGATGGGGATGCAGACCTCGGTACAATATTGGGCCGGGATGGTACCTTTACAGAAGGGATGAGCTTTAGTTATTCAGGCGATAACAACTATATTGACCACATTGCTGCACTCTATCCGGCTTATGATATATTTGAGAACCAAACACCCGCTTACGGTACAGGCGTTGCTTATGATGCAGAAACTTATAAAACCATCGGGTGCTCCCATGAATTTGGTGGCCTGGACGATGATATAAGCCCTTCTACCAAAGCGGAACTGATGGAAATGTATCTTACTTTTTTCGATGTTCTTATTACCGGTTATGATGAACATGAGCTAAGCAATGGGCCGGTAGTACTTGATATTTTCCCGAATCCCAACACCGGTAGGTTTTCAGTGAAATTGAATGGTGCAGGCATCGAACCTGTTAACATCAGGATCTATAATGCAACCGGTACAATGGTTTATGAAATAATGGAGGCAGTGTTACCCGGGACGATTAACCTGGACGTTGAACAGGGTATATATTTCCTGAGGGTTGAAGGGGAAGATGTATTAATAAGTAAAAAGTTAATAATTAAGTAATTTTTTTCGAACTATTCTGAAGTTGATTTGTACTTTAAGAAAGTAAAAATGTTTATCTTTACTTTAAGCCCAAAACCACCTCGTAATAGTGTTTTTAGACTGGAAGACCGCTTCGGCGGTCTTTTTAATTTTGATGAAAAATTAGGTAAACATCAATTTTTTTATTATCTTTCAAAAAATTTTCAACTTTAGAAACAACTTATATCCTGTTGGGTCATATTTATGCTAGAGGAAGAAGATAAAAAAATTGTTGAAGAGGTATTAAAGGGTAAGGTGAATGCTTTTGGAACCCTGGTAGATCGATACCAGCAATCAATTTACAGAATGACATTAAGGATGATTGGGGACAGCGAAGAAGCCCAGGAACTTACTCAGAATGTTTTTGTAAAGGTTTATTCCAAATTAGACAGTTTTGATCCAAAATATAAATTTTTTAGCTGGCTATACAGGATTGCACTGAATGAATCACTGAACTACGTAAAATCCAGGAAAAAATTAACCGATTTTGATGAAAATAGTTTTGAAGATCATGAAACACCGGAAGAAATTTATCAGGATAAGGAAAAGAAAAGGATCCTTCACCGCTCACTCCTGGAATTAAGTGAAAAATACCGGATAGTCATCGTGATGAAATACTATGATAATATGTCATACGAAGAGATAAGCGAGGTCACAGGATTGTCTGTGAAGAAAGTAAGATCACGGTTATTCACTGCAAGGAAAAATTTGAAAGAGTTGATTGAGAAAAAGCAATAACTACACAATGTTAGACCGTAAAACAGAAAAACTGGTTCAACGGTTCCTGGATGGAGATATTTCTGCCGGGGATAAGGAAAATGTGGAGGAATTGATAAAAAATGACCCATCCGTCATGGAATACTATGAACAAATAAAGGAGCTTCAGGAATTATTGTACAGTGATGCTAAAAGCACAGAAAGTGTTGACCTGAAAGTAGATATCCTCAATAAGATACACTTGATTGACATGCAGGGAAAGCAGGTTAAAGAGGATACTAGCATTATTGAAAAACTGTTTCCGAGTAGAAAGTTAAATATTGCGTATGCCATGGCTTTGGGTGTGATCATTGGTTTTCTGATCTTCGGCCCCGTTCTATGGGAGAAAGATCCGTCACTTGAGGATGACATGTCCGGGACGATATATGACAAGGATGCCCGCCCGGCTTTTGAGCTGCCTGTGAAGCTATCCGGTGTTACGGTGAACATAGATGCACATTACCTTCCGGGAAATTTAATCAGGATCACCATGGATGTTAACTCTGAGAAACTGTCACGCACCCGGCTTTCATTCAATAAAGATAATTTTCATGTCAGGCACATGAAAGTTACAGGCCAGGATCCGGCAGGCAGGCTACGTGTTAGTGATGACTCAGTCGAAGCCATTAATGTAGACAAGAACACCTACATCATCCTGCTAAAAAAGCTGAACCAACCCGAAGATCAAATCAAAATAGAGATATTCTCGGGTGAACAATTGCTTTATGAAAAGATAGTTAAAGTCAACAATAATGAGATTTAGACTGTATATAATTTTGTGTGGTGGCCGATAGCTATTAGCTAAAAACTAATTGATCAGTTACCTGCTATATTTAACAAAAAGCCATATTTTAAAACCTAAATTTATTTAACTATGAAAAAAGGAATTCAATTATTTACCGTATTAGCTGTTCTGACAGTTTTTGTTTTCGCCATTTCATGCCAGAGCCGTGTCAAGAAGGAAGATGCTACAGGCACGATTGGCAAAGTGAAAAAATACCGCAAGGACCAGATGAGTGAAAATGAAATTAAGTTACGCAGTGAGATCATAGAAGATACTGCCCGCCTGGCCGATGTGATCCGGGGCCTTACGGCTTTCAATGCTTTCTCGATGACCTTTGCTGAAAGTGTCAATCGTCAGCTCGACTCACTGGAAGCATGCGACTGCTTTAATATGCAAGATGAAAACATCGTAGCGCTTAAAGATTTTGTTGTATTCATTGAGAATAACAATGAAGTCCTGGACAATACTATATTTATGTTGGTTGATTTTTATAATGACGAGGTCACTGAAGTTTCATTTGATGTAGAAAGTAATTTCAAAAACTTTGTAAATTATGTTAATCAATTTGATCAAAGAGATACAGTTATCGACAATGTATTGAACGGAATGGATGATCATATTGCTGCTAACATCAGCATTGAAGAGGGAAAAGAGGAAATTGAACAACTGAAAAATATCAGGGACATATTACTGTTCCGTGATATACAAGGAGCATTTTTTGTAGGTGATCATGAAAAACTAGGGATTTTAGCACAGTCATCACTGTTTAACGTAGAATCTTTGAATGGTATTCTTGCTCCGGCAGCAATTGAGGAGCTGAATATAGCAGCCGCCAGGGAGAATCTAAATATAGCGGCCGACAGGGAAAACCTGAATATTATTTTAGCCGGTGATCAATTATCACGCATTATAATATGGAGTGATGTAAGGTTTATCAATAATATCAGCGACCTTGGGAATCGCGAAGAACTCGGCTTTTTTCTCGCCCCACTGGGCCTGCTTGCTGGCGAAGAATCCCTTCAATCTTCAGAACTTGGTGGCTTTGTACTTGGTAATACCGAAGAAATAAAAAGTGCTATAATGGCTGCAAGTCTGTTTAACGCACAACTCAACAGTAACGAATCTTTAGGAATTTTATTGGACGACCGCCCTAGACCTTAAAATAAACAATTTTCCGCCAACGATCGACGGAAATACATACGGATGGATGACAGAAATAATTTTTTCACCAAAAAAATTGTTTAACTATTGCACTTGTTTATGGCTGTTTATTTTATCCATCTTGTGCTCCCAGGATCTGATGTCGCAGGTTAATACATTCAATACATCCGGCCTGAGAATGATTTACCTCGGCAAGGGATATTATTACATGATCCCCCACACCGCCAGATGTTTTGAGAATGCAATGGATTTTCATAAGGATTTCTGGCCATATGAGCCATCGGAGGAGGTGACTATTATACTGAATGATTTCACAGACGCAGGAAACGGCGGCACTTTGGTCATTCCATGGAATATGCTATCAATCGGCATTGCTCCATTTAATTTCACTTATAATATAATTCCTACGAACGAACGCTTTCAGTGGCTTATGAACCACGAACTCACTCATGTGGTAATGTGTGATAAGGCTGCAAGAAGCGATGTTTTATACCGCAAAATATTCCTTGGAAAGGTGATGCCCGACAACAGCAACCCTTTATCAATGGTATATAGCTACATGACAACCCCGCGTTGGTATTCTCCGCGTTGGTATCATGAAGGCATTGCTGTTTTTATGGAAACCTGGCTATCGGGTGGATTGGGACGTGTTCTGGGCGGGTATGACGAAATGGTCTTCCGTACCATGGTGCATGACAGCGCCTACTTCTACCAAATTGTTGGCCTTGAAACTGAAGGTACCGCCATTGATTTCCAGGTTGGTGTGAACGCCTATCTATATGGAACCCGCTTTGTCAGTTACCTGGCCTACCATTATGGAATTGATAAATTGAAGGAGTTCTATGCCAGAACAGATAGCAGTAAGAGATTTTATGCGGCACAATTCAGGAACGTTTACGGTACCAATGTTAAAGATGAATGGAATAATTGGATAAGCCGGGAACATCAGTTTCAGGAAGAAAACCTGCAAAAGATAAGGGAATACCCGGTAACTGAAACCCGGGCGATCACCGATTTTGCCCTGGGTTCGGTGTCCAATGTTTTTATCGATAAAGAGGAACGTATGTTTTATGCCGCCGTTAACTATCCGGGGAAAATGGCCCGTATAGTATCAGTCGGTCTCGATGATGGCGAATTAAAGAAGATTGCCCCTGTGCCTTCGCCCGTACTGTATTATGTAACATCACTGGCCTGGGATGGATCAGGCAAGACATTGTTTACTACTACCAATACAGGCGACTGGCGTGGATTACAATCTATTGATATAACCACCGGGAAACGGAAAAACCTGATAAAGATCACCCGTGCCGGAGATCTTGCATTTAACAACAGCGACCGGTCTGTATGGGCAGTCCAGCACACCAATGCCAGGGTAACACTGATCAGGGTTCCATATCCATATGACCACTGGGATGAGGTTCACACGATAGAGTTTGGTAAAAGTTTCTTTGATATTGCAATATCCAATAATGGTGAATACCTCACAGGTATCATGTCGGATGTTGCAGGCCGCCAGAAACTGGTCTTATTCAAGACTGTTGACCTGATCCAGGGAATACCGGAATATGAGACAATCTATGAGTTTGAAGACAACACCCTGTCGAATTTTACCTTCTCCGGTGATGACAAATATCTTTTTGGAACTTCTTATTATACCGGTGTTTCAAATGTATTCAGAATTAATATAGAGACCGGGGAGGCAGACCTGCTGACCAATGCTGAAACCGGATTTTTCAGGCCTGTTCAGATCAGCGAGGATTCATTGCTGGTATTTGAATATCACCAGAACGGTTTACAGCCATGCATGATCGGGATAGATCCTCTTGAAGATGTCAATGCCATTACCTATTTAGGCCAGCTTGTCTATGAACAAAACCCTGTGGTTGAAGAATGGATGCTGCCTTCTTCATCAGAAGTTAATATAGATTCCCTGAAGGCTTTTGAAGGAAAGTTTAGTACATTTAAAAGTCTCAGGCTGGCCACTGCATATCCTGTAATTGAAGGTTATAAAGATCTTGTAGCATACGGCTACAGGCTTAATTTCATGGATCCAACCGGATTGCATTCAATGAAGCTGACTGCTTCCTATTCACCTTATGATTTCCTGCCCCGGAAACAGCGATTTCATATAAATCTGGATTACCGTTACTGGAATTGGAATTTCACGGCAAGCTATAACAAAACTGATTTCTATGATCTTTTCGGGCCAACCAAGGTAAGTCGTGCTGGTTATGCGTTTACATTAAAGTACCATAAAAACCTGATATTCTTCAGGCCCAGGAAAATGGATTTTTATGTTCAGATTGGCGCTTATGGAGATATGGAAAAACTACCCGAATTTCAAAATATTGATGCTCCATATGCAGAAATGTATACAGGCATTGCTAATTTTCATTACAGTGACCTGCGAAGATCACTTGGCGGTATCGAACCGGAACAGGGATTTGAATGGAATATATTCCTGCATTCCTATCTTGCCGGCAACACCTTCTACCCAAGAATTATATCCAACCAGGATATAGGGTTTTTACTGCCTTTAAAGCATACATCATTCTGGTTAAGAACTTCACTTGGCCAGTCATTTGGAGAAAGAAAAGATGCATTGTCAAATATTTACTTTGGTGGGTTTGGAAATAACTATATTGATTACCAGGAACCCAATCGTTACAGGGAATTTCTAAGTTTCCCGGGTTCAGAGATCGATGAGATTGCAGCTATGAATTATGGAAAGATCACAGCTGAACTGAATTTAACACCCCTCAGGTTTCCCAGGTTCGGCCTCCTGGGTTTTTATTCTACTTATGCCCGTTTATCACTGTTCGGGATGGGATTATTTGCTGATATGACCGACCCTGATTACAAACAAATAATATACAACGCCGGCGCACAGGTGGATTTTGAACTTGTTTTGTTCTCATTGATCAAATCGACCTTTTCCGTTGGATATGCCAGGGGATTTCAGCACCATATGCTTCCTGCAGACCAGTGGATGATTTCATTAAAAATTATGTAATCCAATCTATATGCATTTCATTGTGTCTCTGTTACCGGTTATTGTCTTCCTGCTGGTTCTCCTTTACTTAGACAGTTTTAAACTGGTGAGACACACTTTATTGATCATTTGTTTTCTGTGGGGTATATCAGGTGCAGGAATAGCATATATAGTGAATACTGCCATGATGGAAAACCTGATGATCGAAGGTGATTCATATTCAAAATATATATCGCCATGGGTTGAAGAGACCATAAAGATGATGTTGTTGGTATTCCTCGCAAAAAAAAACCGGATGGGCTTTATCATAGATGGCGCAATTTACGGATTTGCCATTGGGGCCGGTTTTGCAGTTGTTGAGAATATATATTACTTGTATGAGGAGCATGCAACATCATTCCTTATCAATGTGGTGCGCGGATTTGGAACTGCCATCATGCATGGTGGAACGACCTCTGTTGCGGCAATGATCATTATGAAAAACATAGAACGCAAAAAGAGTATATGGAGATCTTCATTCCTGGCATTGTTCATTGCGGTGATCTTACACTCCTTTTTTAACCATTTCATTTTTCCTCCTCTGATCATGACTGTCTTTATCCTTTGCATCATTACACTAATTGAAGTAGTGATATTTCGATACAATAAGAAAGTTGTACAAAACTGGCTGGAACTGGAGTTCGACCGGGAAGTGAAATTGTTGATGATGATAAAACAGGGTAAATTCACCCAGACCAGATCAGGCGAATACCTGATGCTTATAAAAGACAAGTTCTCAAAGCTGGTGGTTGTTGATATGCTGGCATATATTGATCTGTACCTGGAATTGTCGATACGCGCCAAGAGTAACCTGATGCTTCATGAGACAGGCCTTCCGGTCAATCGGGACAATCAGATCAGGAACAAGCTTTCAGAACTTAATACCCTGCAAAAGAATATTGGCAAAACCGGGTTGCTGGCCATATCTCCAATTCTCAGGTTATCCCGGAAAGACCTGTGGAAATGGTCACTTGTTTAAAAGCAGGTAAAGATTTCCGCGCGGGAATCTGTCGGACAACATTTCCACAGCATAACTCATTCCCTCAGAACAGGAACTGAAATCAGTCACCGCAGTAGTTTTGAAAATCTGCAAAAGATGAGCGATTTTTGTATGAATGCACGCATTCATACATCTTTTCTTAAATTCATCACTACAAATCGAACCCTCTGCACATATCTTGCTATTGCGCACATAATCAGTATATTAAGACAGTAGTATTTAATTGATTATCTCTAGGATTTGCCAGGATTTTGTATGAATGCGCGCATTCATACAACAAGTTCTTGACTTAAGGCCTTTCTGTGCGTACCTTTGATCAAGTAATCTAAAACTACATGCCTATGAAAAATAAAAATTGAAAGTGAAAACAAACTTAATGCAAAAAAAATCTATTATTAACAAAACATTGACAATATGAAAACTTTTTTCTTCTCATTTAGACGCAAGATGATTAGTTGCATCTCTGCGCTTTTATTAACGCCTTTCTTGTTATTCAGCCAACCACCCACACCGGCTGAAATACAGGCTAGTGTTGACCTTGGCGTCACTTGGTTAGTTGCCCAGCAGAACCCTATTGGTTCATGGGGCTCATCAACAGACACGAAGGCTGCTTACACAGGATTTGTTCTTACAAAATTATGCGACTATGCATATGAGCATAATTATCCTTCACCTTTCGATGCTGCATACCCGTATTCCGCTAATGTAGTACTTGGGTTTGATTACCTTTTTAGCAATACTAAAACACATGGGCCGGGTCTGGGCCTTTACATGCTGGAAGGTACTAATCATCATTATGAAAACTACAATGCTTCTATTGGCTTGATGGCACTTGCAGCCACTATTACACCCACCAGGGTTATTAGTTCTACGAATGTACTAGTAAATGGATTGACATATGCACAACTTGTTGATAGCATGGTTGTCTATTTTGAGTGGGGCCAAGGTGATGTTGGTAATTACATCGGTAGTTGGGGTTATACACCAAATGATCTGAATTGGGGTGACAATTCCCAAACTGGTTATACTACTTTGGGCCTCAGATACGCAGAGGCTTTTTTTGGTGCGACTATTCCTCTCGGTATAAAAACCAAACTAAATACATGGATAGATTATATTCAAAATGATGCTAGTGGAGGCTCAGGCTATAATTCTCCCACCTATTGGGTGAATTCATTGAAAACCGGTAATCTTCTATTTGAGACGTCGTTTTATGGCGATGCTTTGGGAGTCACAAGAGTCCAGGATGCATTGGATTATATCATCACGCATTGGGACGATCCTGGGAACGGGAGTGTTTGGAATACAGGATGGGATGGGCATAATCAGGCAATGTATTGTTTGATGAAAGGCTTCGAAAGTTATTCGATTGACAGCATCTTAGTTGGCAGTGTTTACCGAAACTGGTTTGAGGAGTTTACAACGCAATTAGTCGCTTCACAAACTGCCACTGGATATTGGAATAATGGTTATTGGGGAGATCAAATAACAAACACCATATGGGCACTTTTCGTTCTGGAAAAAGTAGCGCCAGTGCCGCCGCCCCTGGTTCCAATCTCAAATTGGGCAATAATCGTAGGTCTTCTGTTAATCGGAGCTTTTGTTGTTAACCGCTACCGAAGAGCGAGCAGACTTGCATAATATACTTTTAAAATTTGATTAGTAAAAAGCTACTCTGCAAGGAGTAGCTTTTTTTGATTGTTGTTTTTTCAATTGAAATCACTTCTACTTCACGTCCTTGATCTTCACCTCCCAATCATGATCTAAGGTGTAGCTGCCGCCTATGTATGGGCTCAGCCTGAAGCCCCAATCCATCTGTGTACCGGCCGGGCATTCCCAGGATTTGTCTTCAAAATAGAATTTGTATTTTCCGCTCTGGTGCAAGATGCGGCAGTGGTATTTTTGACCGGCCTGGACAGTATCTATGATACCTTTGTATGAGGGATTCTCCTGCGGACTGACACCATCCACATAACAATATGCCCCAACAACAAGCAAGGTGTCGTTCAGGCATTGGAATCCCAGCCTCGCTGAGGAATTGTTCTGGTGATGCCCGTGTGAGAAGCCACGGATCTTGCTCCAGCCGGGACTTGACGGCTGGGTGTAAAACCAGGTCCCATTGGTCTTGAAATAAAACTCGATCTCATCGGTATTTACCAGGGGCTGACTTATTACGCCACTTGAATGATTTCCTGCTTTGACAGTATATTTTACCCATTTGTTATTGCAGGAAATGAAAGTCAGGGAAAGCAGGATGGCCAGGATTATAAGGCTGTAATTTTTCATGACTGGTATTGATTAATTTTAAATTTTGAATTTTAAATTTTAAATTGACTAACTCCGGCATTCATGCCGGGGATAAGGGTATTATTCTTATTTTTTCTCCGCCCTAAAGGACGGAGTTAGTTATTTTTCTACTATTCCATCCTACCATCCTACCGTCCTACAGTCCTACCATCTACGAGTGTACATTTTCACTTATTCCTGTTAACCAGGAACTTACATCTTGAGAATGTTGATCCTGAAGTGCATTCAAGAATGTAAAGGCCAGGTCGAAGTCCCTCGCATGAGAGTAGAACTCTATGCTCATGGATACCGGCAATGTTCTTCACCAGTTTTCCGGTCAGGTCATAAACTTTAAGATCGAAAACCCTTTCTCCCCTGCCCTGCCATTCCACTACAGCATAATCACTTACGGGATTCGGATAAATATGAATATCAAAGGCAGTGGCTGTTACTTCATTTGTACCGAGGTAATTTTCGAGGGAATACTTCCTGAAGAAATTCCATATTTCGACACTTCCGTTGATGTCATAGTTTGTGATACCTATAACCACTGTGGCTCCCGGCCAGGTGTGTTCTCCTCCGTTTATGGTATAAAGCAATACTTCAGTTGAATCATCGCAAAAACCATAATATGAAGTGGTTACGGTACATTGGTCTGTAGTGTCGATATCCGGAAGGTCTGTGATGACCGGGATAACAGGACAGTTGTTATAATCCAGCCAGTGTTGTATGGTCACGGGTACTCCTGCATAGGGTACAACCGCATCGGCAGTACCGTGCATTTGCAGGATGGGGACAGGACGATCCGGGGTACAGGGGAAAAAGGCAAGCAAACCGGTTACGGATGCGATGGCAGTGATCCTGTGGCTCAGTTCGCAGGCCAGCCGGTGGCTCATAAACCCTCCCATCGACATGCCGGTCGAATAAACCTCAAACAGATCCACATTGTAATTGGCAGCCATGGTGTCGATCAGGGCAGAGATAAAGCCCACATCATCCACGCCAGTGGTAAAAGCTATGTTCCAGGCATTCGCGATGCCATTGGGATAAACCATGATGATCCCGGCTGTGTCGGCCACGAAGTCGAAACCCGTATATAGCTGTTGTTCCAAGGCATTGGAGCCAAGGCCATGCAGGTTTAACACCATCGGGTACAGTGAATCCGGTGTATAATCAGGCGGCAGATGTACCCTGTAATCCCTCAGTATGCCGTCATACATGAAGCTAAATGTCTGTGAGTGAACTGAGATTGCGGACAGTATGATGAGGGAAGTCAGAAGGAACTTTTTCATACGTTAATTTTTAGTAAAGATAGATTAAATATGTGAAATGTGAAGGGTGAAACGTGAGGAGTGAGAGTTGGACCGAAGTCGGGAGTCCGAAGTCCGAAGATGGGAACAGTTGACAGTTAACAAAAGACTGAAGACGGGGGTTGAAGTTGGAAGTTACTTCTGACTTCGGACTCCCGACTTCGGACTTCTTCAGCATTTTCAACTAAAATAATGATAATATCTTAAATTTTAATTAATTACCATCCCGCCGCTTCCCCCGCAAACCGGTCCTTCTGTATCGTCAGGTTCATGACCGGGCGGAAACGGGTGCGGATGAGATTCCATCTCTCGGGATACTTGTCGAAAAGAACCAGGATCTTCTTCCGGTGCTTCTTCAGGGCATCGGTGATGGCCGGAGCGCTTATGGGAGTCGGACAAGCATTCCCGACATTGATGCCCGTGAGCGATCCCTTATTGGCAACAACAGCCCGTGCAGCTTTTTCCAGCTTATCCAGTAGCTGCATCGACCTGGATTCTTTCTCATCAATCTTCAGCCCTGTATGTTCCTCTGCCTGCATATACTTTTCTGTATCGAAATCCAGGAACCAGGAAAATATGGTTTTTTCCTGTATGCCTTGTGCAGGATAGGTATTGTCAACAAAGGTAATGGCATTGTCCAGTATCTTTTCCAGGTGTATGATCTCGCCGTTGTAAGAACTGATCTTCTGAACAGCATCATCGGATAAAAGATATCTAATACCGGTCTTTTCAGTGTATTCATCCAGTATCTTCCTGCACAGGTTAATTAGGCTCTCCCCGTAATTATGCCGGATCTGTTTCATCTCTGATTCGTGGGTTGCATGTTGGGTGATGATCGAACGGGTAGTTGCTCCCAGTGAATTATACGTTCCAAGATTACTTTCGTTCAGATACAGGATATGCTTTAAAAAACTGTAGTACAAATGCCCTGTAATGGCCTTGTTCTCAGTACTCAGGGGTTTATCCACCCGGGATAGCCCAAAATTGCTGAGGTTTGGCCTCAGGTACAGGAATATCAGATCTGACAGAGAACTTCCCGGGACCGGGAAACGCATAAGTAAAACGATATTGTTATTTTCACTGAATATGTCAAGCGAACCGGCACCTCCTTTCTCCTGGTTTTCAAAAGGGGCCTCTTCCGGACTGAGCCATTCATATAGCATCGAAGCTTGTCCCCTGAGTTTATTCAGCTTCTTATAAACGTGCACTTTGTTCTCCGTTACAAACTCGGATAATTGCCCATCTTCCTTTCCGGCTTCCCTGATCATCATACCGCTCTTTCCGTCATAAACAATAACCGCCCTGTCAAGTCCCGGAAGGATAGCCTGACATGTGCTGAGAAGGTTCTCATAACGACTTTTTATGAAGGTGTAAGCCACCGGCATGATGTATTTTTAAGCAAAGATACAAAATAATTAAGTAAAAAGTCAAGTAATTAAGCAATTATTTTATATAAATTAAGTAACTTAATTTAATTTAACTTAAAATATTTAAGCAGCTTAAATAATCCATTAAGTTGAAATTAATAACTTAAATTACTTTTATTCAGGCTAATATGATTATATTTTTGCGAGCGTAATAAGTTTTTTCTTAGAAAGCTTAAAAAATTAAGTCTTACACTTTACTTAAAAAAATTAATATTGAAATTCAGTCAGCAATATTATTCACCATCTCTTTCAAGTAAATCTGGGCAAAACCTCAGCCAGGCTTTATCCCATGCCCCGGATACAATTTTTAATTTCATCTATAGGATATTTGACGGGAACCCGGATGATCTGATGTTATCAACTACCCCACAACCAGTAGCGTTATTGCATTCCGGAGCTGTGATTTCCTGGGAAATAGAGTCACCCAGGCCTCCTCTTCAGGCAGTGAAGGATGCTGAGCATCTGTTATTTGGCACTCAGTTGCTTTATTTTATGTTATTCCGGATATACAAATACCTTGTTATTTATCTTGAAGTTGACAGCATCATGGTTCTTAAAGCAAACAGTTCAAGCCTGCACAAGATAAATAAAAGCCATATTATATATTTCCAGGATGCCAGCTATGCAATAAATGCATCCTCTCCCCTGATCGGATTCTTCAGTAAAATCCGTCTCTCAGTTGTACACACCTTAAGAAGAGCATCCGTTAAACTGGTGACAGGACTGATCCGGTCATTCTTTCACATCAATACGTTTGTCAGGAGGATTGATCACATTGTTAATAAAATCAGGGGGCCTTCGGGTAATTGCTTAAAGTTTCTTTTTGTATCTTGCCCGCTTTTTAAGGGTAAGAGGAATGAAAGTATCAATAACAGGCGGGAGCGGGCATGTCGGGTCAAACCTTTGCAGGATATTGCTGGAACAGGGTTATGAAGTTAAAGTCCTTTCCCATATTGACGACAGCGGTTTTCGGGGACTAACAGTAGAAACTGTAAAAGGAGATGTACTTGACCCGGATTCTCTTAATGAACTGGTTAAAGACGCTGAAGTAGTCTTCCACCTTGCTGCCAGAATTTCCATATCAAAAAGAGATAAAAAAGATCTTTTCAAGGTTAACGTAGATGGAACCAGGAATGTGATTGCTGCGTGTAAACAGCAGCATGTGAAAAGATTTATCCACTTTAGTTCAATTCATGCTTTAAATCATTCTCCGGTTGATAAGCCCATGGATGAGCACAGGCACCTGGTCGAGAACAGCCCTATACTTTACGAGACAACCAAAGCAAAGGGTGAGAAACTGGTGCGGGAAGCATATCCAAACAACCTGGAGGTCATTATCATAAACCCAACTGCAATAATAGGTCCTTACGACTTCAAACCCAGTCTGTTGGGACAAGCCCTTATCAGGATATATAAAAACACGTTACCGGGCCTGGTTCCTGGGGGATATGACTGGGTGGATGTCCGGGATGTCTGCCAGGCAGCTGTAGCAGCCATTCATAAAGGAAAGCCCGGGGAAAGTTATATTGTCTCAGGAAACTGGAAGAGCCTGAAAGAGTTATCGGAAAAAGTTCATGAAGTTACCGGCAGGAAAACACCGCAGAGGATGATGTCTCCCCTCCTGACCAAAATCGGCCTTCCGTTTATACAGCTTTATGCCATGATCATGAATGACCAACCGCTTTATACACGTGAATCCCTGGATATCCTGGAGGCCGGCAACCAGATAATAAGCCACAGCAAAGCCTCTGAAGAGTTGGGCTATTCACCGAGGCCCCTGGAAGATACTATCCGGGATACTGTTGGGTGGTTTGAAGAAAATGGCTATCTTTAGTAAACATAATTTTTATATTCGTGTTTTTTTGCATAAATTCTAAATTCGAAACTCTAATCCCGATAGGTATCGGGAAAACAAATTCAAATGACTTAAATTCGAATGATATAAACTGTTTGGAACAATTGAGAATTTGAATATTTGATATTGTTTCGGATTTAGGAATTAGGATTTAGGGTTTATTTTTTTAATATTATTTTGGTTGTGGCTTGTCCAGCTTAGGAATTATGAGTGATTCATTTTTTTATACCTTAGTTTACGTTTGGATCGGGACAGGGATAGTCTTGCTTCCATTCCTGCTTAAGATCACGGTACCGTACGGAAGGCATACTGCCCGGAACTGGGGAAAGTTGATCGACTACAAGCTGGGATGGGTCCTGATGGAGGTGCCTTCACTAATGGTTTTTACTGTTGTTTTTCTGTATGGGGACGCTCCGAAAGATATCGTAAAATGGATACTTTTCACCCTCTGGACAATCCATTACCTGAACCGCAGTTTTATTTATCCTTTTCGCACCAAAACAAAGAACAAGAAAAATCCTTTTTTGATCATTGCGTTTGGGATTTTTTTCAACCTGATGAATGCCTTTCTGAACGCTTACTGGCTGGGCTACATCTCCCCTGCTTACGGTGCTGGGTGGCTCACTGATCCCAGGTTTATAGTCGGGATTGCTCTCTTTGTAGCCGGTTTTATCATAAACCAGGATTCCGACCGCCGCTTACTGAAGCTCCGGCAAAAGCCAACCAACGGTTATTCAATACCTTATGGAGGCCTGTTTAAATATGTTTCGTGCCCCAATTTTCTCGGAGAGATGATCCAGTGGATCGGTTTTGCCCTGATGGCCTGGTCGCTGCCGGCATTCTCCTTCGCCCTGTGGACGGTCATCAACCTGCTCCCACGGGCGCTCGATCACCACCGTTGGTACAAAAGCCATTTCAGTGATTATCCCACAGACCGCAAGGCCTTGTTTCCGTTCATCATCTAAACCACCGGCTGGTTGCTATCAACCGGCCTCCATACTCTCCGCGCCCGGGAGTTTTCCTGTCAGTTTGCCTGGATCGTGTATCAACACCGGGATATGTTGGGGACAAATCCACAAATGCCTTCCCTGGTAGTCTAATTGTACTAAAGGAATTTCGTTCTCATCACGCTCGCAAAACAAGCATGCTTTTTTTGATTCTTCTGTCATCATATTTTTTTGATAGAGACGCAATATTTTGCGTCTCTACTTTTCATACAACCAAACCATTGAATAGCATTTAAACAACAAACAAGCCACATATCAGGCAGAATAACTATATTTGACGAAATAAAAATGATACTTCTGCTTTTCTATTTATTTCTTGCATTAATTGTTTCATTTCTTTGTTCGATAATGGAAGCGGTTTTGCTTTCTACTACGCTTTCTTACTTGAGGGTAAAAGAAGAAAATGGAAATAGTTCTGCAAAAATATTTATTAAGCTAAAGCAAAATATTGATAGACCTTTGTCCGCTATATTATCTTTAAATACGGTTGCACATACTGTTGGAGCAGCTGGTGTTGGAGTACAGGCAACAAAAGTTTTTGGGGAAGCTTATTTTGGAATTGCATCAGCAATCCTTACCATTTTGATTCTCTTTCTATCTGAAATAATCCCGAAAACGATAGGCGCAAGGTTTTGGAGAGAATTAGCAATGATTTCGGGGCATGCCATTAGAATCACAATTTTTATTACTTATCCTTTAGTCGTAATATCCGCCTATATAACAAGACTTTTCTCTAAGAAACATAGTGATCGAACCATAAGCAGGGAAGAGATTTCAGCACTGGCAAAAATTGGTGCCGAAGAAGGGATCTTTGGCGAAAAAGAAAATAAAATTATTCAAAATCTAATTCGGCTTAAAAGCATTAGAGTTTCCGAAATAATGACTCCAAGAGTTGTAGTTTCGGTTGCAGATGAGAATATGACTTTAGAAGATTTTCTTAAAAACAAAGAGTTTTTGCATTTTTCACGAATACCAATTTATTCAGAGAACGTTGAAAATATAACAGGTTATGTTTTTCGACAGGCTGTTTTCGAGAAACTTGCAGAAGACAAGGCAGGGCTTAAACTTAAAGACATTAAACGGGATATTGTAATAGTACACGAGACAAACCCTTTATTCAGAGTATGGGAAACACTTTTGGAGAAAAAAGAGCATATTGCTCTCATTGTCGATGAGTATGGTGGTATGGACGGGATAGTAACAATGGAAGATATTATTGAAACTCTTCTTGGATTTGAAATTGTAGACGAGACGGATACCATTACAGATATGCAGCAATATGCCCGGGAGAGATGGAATATGAGACAGAAAAAATACAATTTACCAGACCAGTTTAATAAGGAAGATGAATAAAAACGCATCCACCAATATGTTTATATGAGTAAATCAAAGAAGAGTGCAGGGATCTTTCAGCGGATGTTGAACTGGACAGAACGAGTTGGTAACGCGTTACCTC
>DAOWEV010000008.1 GCA_030638325.1 Bacteroidales bacterium | reverse complement strand
CGCCTTATTCATGGTCCGGGAACCTGGTTCAAGGAGCAAATGCAACGGTAAAAATAGGCGAATATGATTTTCATTCCGGCAAATTGTATACTTTGCATGTATGGACTACCGAGCCGAACAATACGACGGATTGTAACCCTCATAATGATAGTTTATCGAGTCCGGAACTGGCTGCTCCTCTTTGCGGGACATATACCATTGGAGGAAACAGTCCTGATTTCAATACCGTTACGGAAGCAGCAACAGTCTTAAACCTGTCCGGTGTTACATGTCCCGTAACATTTTTAATCAGGGATGGTATCTATTACGAGCAGTTCATACTTGGGAAGATTCCAGGTTCATCGGAAGAGAATACCATTACGTTTCGTTCGGTAAGCGGTGATAGTACCCAGGCGGTGATACAGATAGACCCCGGGGCATTGAAATATGAGTCGATGATCCACCTGGATGGATCACAACATATTATTTTTCAGGGATTGGGCTTGTTCACAGGCTCTGCTGTAGGCGATGCCAATAATGCTGTACTGATGGAAGGGGCCATGAATATAGGCCTGGAAGGGTGTTATTTTGAGACTCGAAATGGATCCGATTACGGGCTTGTAATTGAAGGGGGTAGTCAGTTCGTAGAGATTACACAAAACAGGTTTGAATGTATACATCAAAGGTCAAGTGCCATAACAATATCGGGAGCACAGACACGAGCGATAGATATCCGGGGAAACAGGATCAAGGGAGCAACCGGCTGGGGGTTCACTTTAATAAGGATTGAGAATTATGTCAGGGAGATAAATATGACAGGGAATCATATAGAACGATGTTACAGGTCTCTTCTTGTGACAAATTCAGATAGTGTCAGGATACGGGATAATGTGATAAATAATGTGCATTATGGTATATATGTCGATAATTGGTGCTCATATATAGAAATATCCGGGAACCGGCTCACCAACGTCCAGAGTCATCAGAATGCACCGGATGGTACAAGCGGGATCTTAGTGAATAAAACAACGGAGATTGATATCGTCAACAATTTCATTCACACCGCAGGAGAGGGGCCGGGCAAGGGGATCAGCCTGCAGGATGCGGCATTTTGCCGAACCTATTTTAACAGCATAAATATTACCAATAATGATAACCAGGGAAAGAGCAGGGGCATCCACCTGACAGAGATCAGTGACTTCATCGCCAGGGATAATATTTTTAACATTAACAATGAAGGAATCCCAATCTATTTTGATCAGAACGTCAGCAATATTTCCCTGGATTATAACAATTATTACAACCCGGCCGGGATTATAGGAGTCATAAATGGACAAGTATATTCAAACCTCTTTGAATGGGGTCAGACGATAAATGGGGATGCAAATTCTATGGCTGTTAATCCATATTTTGAGGTTGACACACTGCCGTTTCCTTATCAGAGAGCTTTAAATGGGGCCGGGATTCCTGTTGCAGGGATCTTGCATGATATCGATGGCAAGATCCGTAACGACCAGGCCCCTGATATGGGATGTCTGGAGTTCCTCGTGGATTTAGGGATTACGGAGCTTATCAGCCCCACCCTGGATTGCTCTCATGTAGCAATCGATAGTGTTATTGTTTTAATCTGGCAGTTTGGGCATGTCCCTTTTGAAGACATGGAACTGGCCTACCAGCTCAATAATGGGGAGATTTATTATGAAACCATTCCCGGTACGATATACACCCACATAACACATACCTTCAACACGACCGTAAATATATCTGCCAACGGAGAATACTTCTTCAAGATATGGTTTGTCAATAACCTGGATGATAACATCAATAATGACACCCTTAAAGAGATGCGGTATTCAAAACCATCTCCCGAGGTTTCAATAGAGTATAATAATTTTTGCACAGGGGCGGAAGTATATTTTTACGGACATGCTGATGTTGTTGCACCTTACTACATTGATAAATATGAATGGCTCTTTGGGGATGGCGAAACATCCGATGAGCAAGATCCGGTCCACACCTATCAGGCCCCCGGTACTTATGAAGTCATTTTAAGGGCTTATAGCGATGCGGGCTGTTACAGCCAAACCATAGAACCGGTTTATATCGATCCTGATTTCCAGGGGCTGGGCATGGAATTAAATATTGAAAATGAGACCTGTCTCGGGGATGGTACGGGAAGCCTTGAAATAATTGCTACGGGTGGATATCCGCCCTATAATTATTTCATCAACGGGGAACAGGTCACCGGTAATTTGGTGTCCAACTTTACCTCCGGTCAGTATGAGATCCGGGTTGTTGACTCTGAAAATTGCATATATAGTGATAGTATTGAAACTTTCCCGGCTGTATATATGAACCCTCATATCCAGGCAGATCCGCTGTCAGGAAATACACCACTGACAGTTAGTTTCGATTTTACTGCCACCCACAATGCGAAAAGCTGGACCTGGTATTTTGGGGACGGTGAAACGGATACAAACAAAGCTACTTCACATACTTTTCACGAGTACGGAACCCATGAAATTATACTTGAAGTTTATTCAGGCCCGCCATACCATTGTACTGAAACTGATACCGTTGTAATATTTGTGGATATAATCGTCACGATTGAAGCAAACAGCGTATTTACTCCCAATGGAGACGGGTATAACGATTTCTTTGAAATTATATCCGTCGGAATAAATGAGATGAATGTAAAAATCTTTAGCCAATGGGGCAACAAAGTGTATGAAATAGAGGAGGTAGACGGGAAGTGGGATGGTAATAAAAAAGGAGGAGCCAAAGCGCCTGACGGAACTTATTTCTATGAGTTGAGGGCAAAAGGTTTCGACAACCAGGTCTATGATCGACAGGGAAGTGTGTTGTTGTTAAGACATGCCTCTGAAGCATTTCCCAACCCGGTTGAAGATAATGTGAAGATCATGGTCTATGATCAGCTTCAGGCGCCTGCCTTTATTTCTGTTTACTCTGTTTTTGGCCAACTGGTACAATCCGGATCAATCATCGATACAGAAAATATCATCATCAATATTTCTCAACTTAAAAGCGGCATTTATATAATCAAAGTGAATGATGATAACCGGAATTATTTTGTTCGCATCATTAAAATATAAATTAGAAATTCAGATATTATGTTCAGCATATCCAAAATAACCCTGCTTTTATTTCTTATTATGATATCCTGTAAAACAGGATTTTCACAAAAAAGAGAACTGTCTAAAGCAAATTCAGAATTTGATAAACTACAGTACCATTCTGCTATTGAATATTATAAAAAAGCTATAAAGAAAATAGGTGAGGACACCCATCAGAAACGTGCTGCCACTTTTAAGATTGCCGAATGTTATAGATTGATGAACGACCCTGACAAGGCTGAACCTTTTTACGGGGAATTGATCGCGGGTAATTACCGTGATAACGACCCTGCCCTGTATCTCCGGTATGCAGATGTTTTAAAAACACAGGGGAAAGTGAATGATGCTAAGGCATATTACAGGAAATACCTGAAGAAAAAGCCCGCAAGCCATCCTGCAAAACTGGGCCTGAAATCATGTGACTGGATCCTTGCGAACGAGATGAACAGGGGCCGCGTTAAAGTAACTGAAATTCCATCCATAAATTCCGGATATGATGATTTTGCCCCGGCATTTTATACCGCTAAATTTGATGCGCTGATATTCACTTCAAACCGGGATGTCTCAACAGGCAAACTCAGAGACCAGTGGACGGGTTCAGACTTTTCGGATCTATTCACAACTGTACAATCCGGAAATACATGGAGTCATCCTGTACTTCTTGAAGAAGAGGGGGTGATCAATACCAATATACATGAAGGGACCCCTTCTCTGAATGGGACATTCAGCACGATATACTTTACCCGTTGTGAGCGAAAAGGCGATAGAAATAAATATTGTAAAATTCTGAAAGCAGCTAAAGATGGCAGCGAATGGATGAAACCTGAGGTGGTTTTTTCTGATTCCACTGCAAATATGGGGCAGCCCTCGGTCAGCAAGGATGAACTGATGATCGTTTTTTCGTCTGACCGGACAAGAGGTGCCGGAGGCAAGGATATCTGGATCGCCACCAGAAAGAACAAAGAGGAAAGTTTTGGAAAACCGGTCAATCCCGGTCGCCGTATCAATACTTTCGGAGATGAAATGTTCCCTTTCCTTTATAATGATACTATATTGTTCTTTTCATCCACCGGTCGTCAAGGTTATGGTGGATTGGATATTTATAAATCTGTTTTCAGGAAACAATCCTGGAGCGCCCCCGAAAACCTGCTCACCCCGGTTAATTCAGGTTATGACGACTTTGGAATTATTTTTAAGGTCCTTGATACAGAAGGATATTTTTCCTCAAACCGTCCTGGCGGAAAGGGTGGCGATGATATATACCGCTTCACCGAGAGGGCTTTGTTGTTTACAATTACAGGGCAGGTAAAAGACCATATGACCTTGCTGAAGATGGAAGGATTGACGGTGATGCTGGCTAATGAGAACCAGGAAACCATAAGAACGGTTACCGATGCGCAGGGATATTTTAAGTTTGATACTTCCCAGGTCCTGGAAGATCATTCTTACGAACTGATCATCCGGAAGGAAAATTATTTTACTGAAAAAGAATCCATCAGTACAAGATCCTGGAAAGGGGATCATGACTTCTTTGTGGAGGTACTGATGCAGCCGATCCCGGAAAAACCCATCGTGCTGCCGGATATACTGTTTCCGCTGGACGAATGGATACTTGAACCTCAATACCAGGACTCGTTGATGCAACTGGTAGAAATATTGAATGACAATGAAACCCTGGTAATTGAACTGAGATCGCACACCGATTCAAGGGCTTCTTATGAATATAATGATGAATTATCACAGAAAAGAGCCCAGGCTGTCGTTGACTTCCTTATAAGCCGGGGAATTGATCCCGGCAGGCTGGTCGCTAAAGGTTATGGCGAAAGAATAACACGTACCCTTGACAAGGATATTTATAAAGAGAATTACCGGTTTAAAAAAGGCACTGAATTAACCGATGAATTTGTTTATGCACTGCCCTCTACTGAAATCCAGGAAGCCGCATTCCACCTGAACCGGAGGACTGAGTTCGCTGTGCTTGCGAAAGATTACAAACCAAAAAGTCAAAAAGCAGGTTCACAGGCCCCAATAATCCAATTGATTTCAGACACAGCCGGAATTGAGGTCGAATACAATACTACCGCAGAAGGGAAAATGCAGGTAAAGACCTACATCAATGATTTTGGGGTAGATGCAATTTTTGACCCTGGCACCAGCGAATCAGTCATTGATGAAAGAATAGTGCTCCATTTATTGCAGCAAGGGGCTTTGGACAGAAATGACTTCCAGGAGAAATTTGAAGAGGTTTTTGTGGATGACCATATTAAAGAAAATACCATCCTGACACTCGATAAAGTGAGATTGGGAGAACTCCTCATACACAATTCAACAGTCCGGGTGAAAAAAGATACAGGGAATATCCTGGTTATCGGAAAAGACATGCTTGAGAAAGCCGGTACCTATACGATTGATAAAAACAAAAGACGAATCCTTTTTAATAAGTAGAGACTATGAAAAAGATATCCTTCATTATTCTTTTTGTTTCATTGTTTATGGGATTATTGGCCCAGCAGGAGCCCCAGTTCACCCAGTATATGTTCAATAAAACGTACATCAATCCTGCTGTTTCCGGATTATCAGGGGCTCTTTGCTTTTCAGGTATCGGGAGGTATCAGTGGATCGGGTTTCAGGATGAAAATGGCAACAACGTGAGTCCGCAAACCTATGGGTTCTCTTATGATATGCCGCTCTATTCCATAAAAAGCGGAGCAGGCCTTACATTTCAATACAACAAGCTGGGGGCTGAAAAAAATATCGACCTGGAATTACTCTATGCCTTTCACCATGTGTTTAAGAACAACCACATGTTTAGTTTCGGGCTTTCCTTCGGGATCCTGAATAAATCAATTGACTATTCGCAACTGGAAACTCATGAATATGATCCATCACTTCCAGGTAGCTCAGTTGAATCCGGAACATTAACGGATATAGGGATCGGGTTCCATTATCGGGCGCCAAGAAAATTCTACATGGGTTTATCGGCAAAAAACCTGCTTGGATCCTCTGCTGAGATTGGAGCTCCTGATTTTAACCTCGCAAGACATTTTTATTTATATGGCGGGTATGATTTTGAATTTGTCACCAGGAAAAAGAACACACTGGTTTTGACACCGGGCTTCCTGGCTAAAGCTACCAACGGATCAATGCAGTTGGATATCAATGCGATCGTAACCTATAATAACCGGGTTTGGGGAGGCTTGATGTACCGGGTTGGAGATGCAGTCGGTATCATGGCAGGGATCAGGTACCGCGGAGCATCCCTGGGCATTGCCTATGATTTTACGATCAGCTCACTTTCCCGTGCAGGCAGCAAAGGCAGCCCCGAACTCTTCCTCAAGTATTGCTATCCCATTTCTCCTAAAGTTAAAAAGAGAAGCGCTTATAATACGCGTAATTTGTAGGAAGTATCCTGGTTAAGAAAACAGATCAGAAAGTCAAATAAATACAACTTCGCAGTAATATGGTAGTTTAAACTCTAAAGTGCGGCAGTCTGAGATTTGTTTTTTTCCAGTTTATCTGGGTTAGGATTATATGTATTTAGTTAGTTAACTTCTTTTCTTTTAATGTGTCACCATATTTTTCCTGAAACTTTACAGCCTCCATATGCATGTTTAATAAAACTTCCTGGGGCTCTTCGCCAGCATCTAAGTCAAACTGAGCATAGTCAGTAAAACAGACCTCAGCCGCTCTGAGTTCCAAAACGTACACAGTCGCTATAATATTAGGAATATCATAAATGGTTATATTCGGCAGACTTTCATTTTTAATATCCTCCGGAAGGCTGTTTAAGGCATCACCAAGGGCTGTATTGCCCATCCCGACTATGCTCCAGCCATCTTCATGTTTATTTATCTGGATGACAGCAACAATCCTGGCATTAAGGGTTAGGGGTACCACATAGTTCATCATGCTACTTCTTATCTTCGTGAAACTTTCAAGGTTTATTGTATCAAGTAAACTCATAAAATCAGCCTGTTTATAAGTCATTACTGCCAAAGCCTCTGCGCTCTTGATTTCTTCAGCGCTGACACCGAAATCGCCAATTCCGCTTTCAATCATGATGGCAAAGTTTTCCTTAGCTTTTTGAATTGCTTCTTCCTGTGTTTTAAACTGGTTCTGCCCTGAAATCATAGTTACGCTAAATGTTAATGATAAACTCAGGACAATAGTAGATATAAATGTTAATGTTTTCATCGTTTTCTGTTTTAGAGTTAAATCAGGTCATTTTTTTTCAATGTTATACCATGTATTCCAATGTGTAGCTGATCCGGAAGGATTGACATATTCTGCGTAGGTAATTGATCTTACCTGTCCATTACAGCGCGTCCAGGGATCGTTGAGAACAACATAGTTAATACCATCAATAGTCTGGTAGCCAATAATTACCACAACATGACCAACCACTCCGGATGTTCCATAGGCAAAACCCATTGGTTTTTTGGAGCAGTAAATCTGATTTTTCAGATTCGCCCAACTCAATGCTGTAGATGATTCATTCGACTTAACCCCCGAATAATCCAGTTCGGGCCAACCGGGTGTGTTGCAGTTATTTGTTTTGGGACAGGGTTGTCCGGCGTTTTGATAATCGCAGCAATTTGTTTTTGACAACCTGTGGTTTGCCAGGTCACACTGCGTTACAGTCTGGCCCACATGTTGTGCAAGCATCTGGGTTGTTGCAGCCCAGCACCAATTGTAGGTTTCCTGTGACCTCAATGTGTTTGTTACACTGGATGACTTAGGTGGTGTGCAGGTACATCCCACGAAGATCACCGCAACCACAAAACTAACCAGTGATGTTGTCAATTTAAATTTCATAACAGTATTGTTTTAGTTTATAAATTGGGAACCTTGTGCCAAAGAAAGACTCAAGATAAAGAAACACAACATGAATGCTATCAAGTGTCTTGCCACTATTCCTTCCTCCATTTGCACGTTTTCTATTTCCTTTAATTTAAATGGTATAACTACGTATTCTACTACCTATATCTTCAATGCTTCAAATATACAACATATTATACGGAAAGTCAAGTAAAATGTTGATTTTCTGAAATATATGGATGGGTGCACCTCGGATTTTTACAATAATTGTTATCAGTAAAACTTGCTCGTTATCCATGTTTAACCAACGGGTTAACCCGTCGGTTTAAACCTTTTGACACAATGTATTTCGTACCTGACGGCACTTGATGTTAACAACGGAATTTATTATCTACCAACATTTAGTCTCTTAAAAAGACAAACTTACCAACATGTTGTTCAAATTGGATGTTGTCGAAATTCAATTCCCGCATAGCGGTTTCAATTCCTAATTCGTAATTCCTAATTCGTAATTGATTTAGTCCCTACCGGGATTTTTGAAAAACAATCCTGTCTAAAAAATTAAATACGACATCTAATTACATCTCCTTTTTTCCGAACGTTCAAAAATTTTCCTCTGTAACCATTGATTTTGTTATGGTTTGTTTTTATTTGGGGTGCTGTATTGCGGAAAACAGGTGTAACAGAAATTTACATTCCAGTTTGCCCGGATTTAAAAACATTTGCAACTCCATAAAGGGGATAAATATCAATGTTATTAACATGTGAAAAATTCTCTGTGGATATTCTTATCCCTCTGTTTCTTTTTTTCTCTTTTAAGAAAATATACATACTTTGCATTGAGCCTTTGGTTCCTGCCTTCACTTCTATTGGAATTATTTCATTTTGATAAAAATATTTTAATTTTCCAAGGCAATAGTGCAAAAATGATTCCAGGTATCATAAGTTTACGGTTTACGGCTTTATCACGAAAGTACACGTATCCGGTATCGGTTTATCAGAAAAAATAAGTATTTTATTGAGCACAGCAATTAATTGGCAAAACACCGGCATCTGATTTTTAGAATGATAGCGTTCATATATATTCCTGCTGTGACATAGAAAAACACCTGTATTCTGCATCTGTTCATTAAAAATACAAAGTAAATATTTAGCATAAAATTCAAGGATTTTCTGCAAATTTCGTATTTTTATACTCTAATAACCTAAACCGGATAAAACAGAATTTCTGGTAAATCCAGATTAGGCACAAACACCTATTACCGGAAAAAATGGCTACAATAAAAAAAATACCTGTTCTGGTAATCTCTTTGAGTTTCCTGTTATCCCTTTTTGTGTACCCTCAAGGAACAAAATACCAATTCCGCCACCTCACAACCGAAAATGGCCTTCCGGTAAATAAATCGTGGGTGGTGATGAAAGATTCCAGGGGATTTATCTGGGTTGGAACACGGGGAGGCTTGTGCCGGTATGATGGGTATGACGTTAAAGTATATCAAAATGTACCCGGAGACACTAGCTCATTATCGAATAATTGGATTGTGGGAACCAAACGTTTAGTTGAAGATAGTGATGGATATCTCTGGGTTGGGACATATAAGGGATTGAATAAATTTGATCCTGCAACAGAAAGATTTACCAGATACAAGCACAAACCAGGAAAGCCAGGCAGTATTAGCAGTAATCATATAAGGTGTCTGTATTTGGACAAAACAGGAGTGCTTTGGATTGGAACAGTGATGGGTTTAAACAAATATCAACCTGAGTCTGATGATTTCAAAGTTTTTAAACCAAGCACTGAAGACTCTCCTGGTTCTGAAAATTATATTACTTCAATTTATGAAGAACGTTCTGGCAAATTTTGGGTAGGGACATATGAAGGACTTTTCCAATTTGACAGGGAAACAGGGAAATTTGAGCCGGTTAGATACACACCGGTTTCGCAGGATTATTCTGATAAATTGATAATTAGGACAATCACCGAAGACGTGGATGGCAGCATGTTGTTCGGTACCCAGAAAGGTTTTCTGACATTAGATAAATCAAGTAATACATTGATCCCTTCATATCCATTTTATAATGAAAAGGCCAGGCTATCATGGTTAGACATATCAACAGACCCCTTTGATGGTGAAAACACCCTCTGGGTTACGCATAGTAAACTGTTTAAGTATGATAAGAAAACAGGGAAACGCACCTATGTTTTGCCTGATCCTGATGACCCACACAGTATAATCGGACAGGTTATTTATTCAATATATTTTGATGAATCAGGATTGATGTGGGTGGCAGGTACACGAGGTGTAAATATTTTGAATACTGAAATGAATCAAATTCAGAAATTCCCGGATTTTGTAAATCAATATGGAAGGGATGCAGCGCAATTTCTGAAAGACAGCAGGAACCATCTTTGGATAGCTACTGCTGAAAGTAAATTGATCCATTTTGATAAGAATATGAATCCTGTAAAGCAGTATAATTCTGTACCAGTTGATGAGGAAACAGAGTTATCTGATTTTGATGTAAGAATTCTTTTCGAAGATAGTGAAGGAAACCTGTGGGTTGGAACCTACAAAAAAGGACTATATCTCATTGAAAAAGGAAAAGATGAGCTTGTCCGCTGCAAATTTCAAGGGGGCAATCCAGGTTTTAAATCGTATGATATACGTGATATATTCGAGGGTTCAGGTGGTTTATTATGGATTGCAACAAGTAGAGGACTGTATTTGAGAAGAAACCATCAATCACTTTTAATATTTGAAAAATTTAACCCGGATAGTCCTTTAAAATTTGGATATACAACATGTGTTCATGAAGACTGTTACGGCTGGCTGTGGGTAGGTACTCTTGCTCAAGGTCTTTTTTGCCGGACTGCTGGATTCAAAGAGACCAAAACTTTTATAAACTACAATCATGAACCAGATAACAAGAGAAGCCTCAGTAATGAAAATGTGCATGCAATTTATGAAGAAAAAGACGGGGATCTCTGGTTTGCCACCGAAAATGGCCTGAATAAATTCGTAAGAGAGGAAAGCGCTTTTGAACGATTCATCAGTGTAACCGAAAGGGGTGCAAATTGTATCTGGGACATGACCGGGGATAACAGGGGATACCTTTGGATGACCACAGAAGCCGGATTGATCAGGTGTAAACCGGGAACCTTGGGAACAGGACAATCCGGTGATTATGAAATAAAAAAAATACTGCCATTCAGGGATATTTTTCTAAAGAATATAGATAAAACGTCAGAAGGTAAAATATATGTCGCGGGAGCTGATTTTTCCGGAAATGGTTATTTCAGCTTCCATCCCGACAGCATTTCTGAAAATAAGCGGACACCACCTGTATATATTACCGAATTCAAGGTGAGAAACGATCCTTTCGGGCTTGATACCAGCATTATACTGAAAAAACATATCACACTTAAACACCATCAAAACTTCTTCTCTTTCAAATTCGCAGCCCTGGATTATACCAATCCACAAAAGAATCATTATGCTTATTATCTCGAAGGCCTGGAAGATAACTGGATCTATTCCGGTAACCGAAGGCTTGCCAATTACACCGGTGTTCCGCCCGGGAATTATATTTTCCGGGCAAAAGGATCCAATAATGATGGCTATTGGAATGAAGCAGGAGTGGCGGTGAGTATTACCATCCTCCCTCCCCCCTGGAAGACATGGTGGGCCTATACTTTGTATTTATTATTTATTATTTTCATATTGTATATTGTTATCCGGTATTATTTAAGGCGCCAGAGATTGTTGCATGAATTGGAGTTAGAACAGGTACAAACAGAAAAACTGGAAGAACTTGATAAATTGAAATCCCGCTTTTTCGCCAATATTTCCCATGAATTCCGTACACCATTGACACTTATCCTGGGTCCGCTTGAAAAACTGCGGTCAAAAATAACTGACCAGGATTCTGAACAAGACCTGAACATGATGCAGCGAAATGCCCGCAGATTGCAAAATCTGATCAATCAATTGTTAAGTCTTTCCAAACTCGAGTCAGGGAAGATGAAGCTTCAGGTAAAAGAAGAAAATATTGTAGCGCTGGTGAATGGTTATGTACAGTCGTTTGAGTCGTTAGCCAAACAAAAAAATATCGACCTGGTTTTCAACTCATCAGAAGAAGATATTCGACTCTTTGTTGATAAGGACAAAATCGAAAAAAT
>DAOWEV010000115.1 GCA_030638325.1 Bacteroidales bacterium | reverse complement strand
AGTTATCAGTTATCAGTTATCAGTAATCAGTTATCAGTTATCAGTTCATTGTTCCCGTCTCCTGACTTCTGACTTCCCCCGAAAGCTTTCGGGGTCCGACTTCTCTCAACTCTCAACTCTCAACTCTTTTTCCAAAAACCTCCCCGTATAGCTTACCGGGTTAGCAATTATTTCCTCCGGTGAGCCCGCACAAATGATCTCACCTCCCCGTTCTCCTCCTTCGGGTCCCAGGTCAATAATGTGGTCAGCCACTTTGATAACATCCATATTGTGTTCGATGATCAGAACGGTATTGCCTTTATCAACCAGCCTGTAGAGTACATCGAGCAGCACTTTGACATCCTCAAAATGCAGGCCTGTCGTTGGCTCATCGAGAATATACAGGGTTTTTCCTGTCTCACGCTTCGATAATTCAGCCGCCAGCTTGACCCGTTGTGCCTCTCCACCCGACAGGGTGGTAGACTGTTGTCCAAGGGTAATATATCCCAGTCCGACTTCCTGCAATGTCTTGATCTTTTGTATGATAGCAGGAATGTTCTGAAAAAACTCCACCGCCTGGTCAATGGTCATGTCGAGCACATCATTAATGGTTTTTCCTTTGAACCTGATCTCCAGGGTTTCCCTGTTGTATCTTTTCCCATTGCAGGATTCGCATGCAACATAAACATCCGGAAGGAAATTCATCTCAATGGTTCTGACACCTGCGCCTTTGCAGACTTCGCATCGACCACCTTTCACATTGAAAGAGAAGCGTCCGGGTTTGTATCCCCTGATCCTGGATTCAGGCAACAGAACATATAACTTGCGGATCTCATCAAACACCTTGGTATAGGTGGCAGGATTGGATCTCGGTGTACGGCCTATGGGCGCCTGGTCGATTTCGATGACCTTGTCGATGTGATCCACCCCCTCTATGGATTCATAGGGCAATGGTTTCCTGACCGACCTGTAAATATGATTGCTTAAAATGGGGTACAGGGTGTCATTGATAAGGCTTGACTTGCCGCTGCCGGAAACGCCTGTAATACAAATAAGTAATCCCAGGGGGATTTCCAGGTCTACGTTTTTCAGGTTATTGCCGGTAGCACCTTTCAGCATCAGGGCTTTCCCATTGCTTTTTCTTCTGGCAGACGGTACCGGGATCTCCTTTTTTCCCGAAAGGTACTCACAGGTTATGGTTGCGCATTCCAACATCTCTTCCGGACGTCCCTGTCCTACGATCTCACCCCCGTGGCGGCCGGCTCCGGGACCGATATCAATCACATGATCGGCTGATAATATAGTTTCCCTGTCATGCTCCACAACGATGATCGAGTTACCGATATCACGCAGTTCCTTCAGGGCATGGATCAGCCTCCGGTTATCCCGCTGGTGCAACCCGATGCTCGGTTCATCAAGAATATATAAGACATCTACCAATTGTGAACCTATCTGGGTGGCCAGCCTGATGCGCTGTGATTCTCCTCCCGACAGGCTGCGGGCAGGACGGTTCAGGGACAGATAATCCAGGCCTACGTCAAGCAGGAAATGGATCCTGTTGCTGAGTTCCCTGATAATCTCCCGCGCAATGGTTAGTTTGCGCTCATCCATCTTTGTTTCCAGCTCATTTACCCAGTCCCGCAACAGGTGCAGGTCCATACTGGCGAGTTCGGTAATATTCCGGCCTTCTATCTTAAAATGCAGGCTCTCCTTTTTCAATCTTGCCCCGCCACAATCAGGGCATGGTACCTGGTTCATGAAACCGGTGGCCCATCTGCGGATGCCTGATGAATTAGATCCCTCATATTGGCTCGTAATGAAATTAATGATGCCTTCAAAGTTCAGGGAATAGGTTGAGGTGACGCCGGCATACTCCCGTTTGACCTGAAATGACTCATTTGAACCATAGAGTATCGTGGTAATGGCTTCTTCAGGAATATCCCTGACGGGGGTGTTCAGGTCAAACCCATATTTCAGGCCAATGGCTTCCATCTGGCCGAAGATCCAGTTGTTCTTATATTCCCCTATGGGAGCCAGTCCGCCTTTCCGGATGCTTTTTTTCTTGTCCGGTATGATCTTGTTCAGGTCCACTTCAGTGATGGTTCCCAGTCCATTGCATGACGGGCATGCACCATAGGGCGAGTTGAAAGAAAAAGTATTGGGCTCCGGTTCGTCATAGGAGATGCCGCTGACCGGGCACATCAGCAAGCTACTATAAGGGCGTGCCTCCTGTGTTTCCAGGTCCAGCACCATCAATGCATTCTTGCCGTGCTGTAAAGTTGTCTGTATGGATTGAGTGATGCGCAGCTTCGTGCCGGAAGAGTCATCAACCTCTATCTGGTCGATCACGATCTCTATATCGTGTATCTTGAAACGGTCAAGCTGCATGCCGAACTTCAGGTCACGGATATTACCATCTACCCTGACTTTCAGGAACCCCATCTTGCGGATATTCTCGAAGAGTTCACGGTAATGTCCCTTACGCCCCCGAACCACAGGTGCCAGTAACATGATGTTAGCATCCAAATACCTTTCAACTATTAGGTTGATGAGTTGCTTTTCATTGTACCTGACCATCTTTTCACCTGTTACATAAGAATATGCATCGGCTGTCCGGGCAAAAAGTAGCCTCAGAAAGTCGTATATCTCTGTAATTGTTCCGACTGTAGACCTGGGATTCTTATTCACAGACTTCTGTTCAATGGCAACCACCGGGCTCAATCCGGATATCTTGTCAACATCCGGTCTTTCAAGATGGCCTATGAACTGGCGGGCATAAACGGAAAAAGTCTCCATATACCTGCGCTGGCCTTCCGCATAGATGGTGTCAAAAGCCAGCGAGGACTTGCCGCTGCCACTCAGGCCTGTGATCACTACGAACTGGTTGCGGGGGATGCTGACATCGATATTCTTCAGGTTATGAACCCTCGCCCCGTAGATATCCAGGTTTTGTGTGACGGTATCCGCATGTTTTGAATTTGCTCCCATTTTCATTCCTGCCGAAATACTTTCAAAAAGAGCACAAAGGTAGAGATATTAGTCCAATTCTTTCAGGATTGGAACAGTAATTTGGTATGATTTTCCTTTTTTAACGGTCAGCTTATCTGATCTCAGCCATGGATTGAATTCTTTTAGCAAACGGTAGTTGATACCCTGGATGATGGCAAAATCCGCCAGGTTGTTCACTGATTTATTGATGGTAATGACTTTCACAGGGATAGGTGGGTAAAAATCATCTTTTGTAAGGTTAAACCCGTATTTATCAAGGTTCTCATAGATCTCTTTAATAGCCAGGACCCGGTAAATATACCTGGAAGTCTCTTCATTCAGATACAGATCATAATAATTATTTGTTTTCTGTTGTTCAATGCTGTTGCCAATACTTTTTCTGCCGGTATTGTAGGCAGCAGCTGCCAGTGTCCAGTCATGGTATTTATCGTATGAATCAAGCAGGTACCTGCAGGCTGCATGGGTCGACTTAATCACATCATACCGTTCATCAACCTGCCGGTCTACTTCAAGTCCGTAATCTTTGGCTGTGCCTTTCAGGAACTGCCAGTATCCTGCAGCGCCACTTGGAGAGACCACATTACTCAGGCCGCTTTCGATGAGACACAGGTATTTAAGATCATCAGGTACGCCATGTTCCCTGAGAATAGGTTCTATCACAGGAAACCATCTCCCGGTTTTTTTCAGCAACAATATGGTGGAAGAGTGCCAGTAAGTATTGATCGTCAGTTCACGGTCGAGCTTCTCTCTTACATAATATTTATTCAGGGGTACATCTTCTCCTGCCAGATCCATCCTGTCCGGGATCCGGACCGCTTCAATTTTGTTCAACTGATTGGGGATCCCGGGATCTTTTTTGTTTTTAAATGAATAAAAGAAAACAGCAACAATGATAAACAGAAGCAGCAAGATGATTATGAGATAAGAGGTGCTTTTTTGTTGCATTGTTTGTTTATTTTTCAGATCCTGGCATTTATCGGTTGACAGTTGACGGTTGACAGTTGACGGTTGACAGTTGACGGTTGACAGTTGACGGTTGACAGTTGACGGTTGACAGTTATCAGTTATCAGTTAATTATTCCCGTCTTCGGACTTCCGACTTCGGTCTTCGGACTTCTCTCAACTCTCTTAATTAAAATGGGCTTCTCAAATCAGCAAACAGCAGCGCTTGCTCATCTTTTTCCGACAAAACAGGCTCCTCAATGCCCCAGTCGATGCCTAATTGGAGATCGTTCCAAAGAATACTATCTTCAGATCCGGCATTAAAAAAACCGGTGCATTTATATTGGAAGATCGTATCATCTTCAAGAACAAGAAAACCATGTGCAAAGCCTTCCGGTACCCATACCATCAGCTTGTTTTCCTCCGTGATCTTTACAGATTCCCATTTTCCATAGGTGGGGCTTTTCTTTCTGATATCCACAGCCACATCCAGTACGGAACCCTTCACCACCCTTACCAGCTTCCCCTGTGCATAGGGCGGGCGCTGAAAATGAAGTCCCCTCAGAACCCCTTTCCCTGATTTAGATTCATTATCCTGGACAAAATCCGCGTCGATCCCCATTTTCAAAAACTTCTCCTTTTGCCATAATTCATAAAAATAGCCACGATCGTCCCCGAAAACATCCGGTTTAATGATTACTAAGCCTGGGATTTTTGTATTTATAACTTCCATTGGCATTTCTCTAAATATGGATGACTTCACCATAAGCGGCGGCAACGGCTTCCATGACGGCCTCCGACATAGTCGGATGTGGGTGTACGGTCTTAATGATCTCATGACTTGTGGTTTCCAGTTTTCTGGCGACAACAGCTTCGGCGATCATCTCCGTCACATTATCCCCAACCATGTGAGCGCCCAGCCATTCTCCGTATTTAGCATCGAAGATCACCTTGATGAATCCGTCTTTGTTACCGGCAGCGCTGGCTTTTCCGGAAGCAGTATAAGGGAACTTACCGACCTTGATTTCATAACCGGCTTCTTTGGCCTGCTTTTCGGTCATACCTACTGAAGCCACTTCAGGGTTTGTGTAAGTACAGGCTGGAGTGTTGCCATAGTCGATGGGCTCCGGATCCAGTCCTGCGATCTTCTCCACACAGGTGATGCCTTCATGAGAGGCAACATGTGCCAGTGCCGGGCCGGGCACAATATCTCCTATGGCATAATAGCCCTCAACGCCTGTCCGGTAATATTCATCGACTCTGATTTTATCATTTTCAACCTCAATGCCGACTTCTTTTAGTCCCAGGTTTTCAATGTTGGACTTGATGCCAACCGCCGACAGTACAATATCACAATTGATAAGTTCTTCGCCCTTTTTGCCTTTGACCGTGACCTTACAGCCTCTTCCTTTGGTATCAACCTTTTCCACTGTGGTTGCCACCATCACTTTCATGCCGGCTTTCTTAAAGCTCCGTCCTAATTGCTTTGACACATCCTCATCTTCTAAGGGTACAACATTCGGTAAAAGCTCTACAAGCGTAACTTCCGTTCCGATAGAATTATAGAACCAGGCAAATTCAGAGCCAATGGCTCCGGAGCCAACTACTACCATCTTCCCGGGCTGTTTTTTAAGTGTCATAGCTTCCCGGTAGCCGATGATCTTTTTTCCGTCCTGTGTAAGGTTAGGGAGTTCCCTGGAGCGGGATCCGGTAGCGATGATAATATGGTTGGCGTTGTATTCCGTTGCCTTTCCCTCATCATCAGTAACCCTGACTTTCTTACCGGGCAGGATCACTGCCGTACCCTGGATATGCTCTATTTTGTTCTTTTTGAACAGGTATTGGATGCCGGCGCTCATATTTTTGGCCACCTCACGGCTACGGTTCACCATGGCCACAATATCAGGTGTTACAGGCCCATCTATTTTCACACCGTAATTTGCAGCATGTGATGCATAATTATAGACCTGGGCGCTTTTCAACAGGGCTTTGGTAGGGATACATCCCCAGTTGAGGCAGATACCTCCCAGTTCCGCTCTTTCAATCACAGCAGTTTTCAATCCTAACTGTGATGCCCTGATGGCTGCAACATAGCCGCCCGGGCCACTTCCGATAACAATAAGATCGTATTTCATTTTTTAACTTGTTTCAAACTATAATTTTCAGTACCTGGTGCATTGGCACACTGGTTTGCCCGCCTTACGTTTGCCGCTTTGCGCTGCAAAAATATAAAATCCGTGTAAATGAGAAAACCCGGCAGAATACCCTGAAAACTCTGAACTACTTTGTGTACTACACTTTTTTAAGAGTAAAACCGAAGGTAGAACCAACACCGGGTGTGCTCCTGACATTGATGGACTGGCCGTGACTTTCAACAATATGTTTAACGATGGACAAACCCAGTCCGGAACCGCCCTGTTCACGTGAGCGGTTTTTATCGACCCTGTAAAAACGCTCAAATATCCTGGGCAAATGTTTCTTTTCAATGCCAATCCCGCTGTCAGTCACTTCAACCAGTATAACTTTATTCATGTCGTAAAGGCCGGTCAATGTTTTCCCTCCTTCATTACCGTATTTAATAGAATTGGTGATCAGGTTCGTCATGACCTGCTGTATCATTTCCCGGTCGGCCATTACATAAAATGATTTTTTACATCCTTCTTTATATTCAAGCTTTATTTTCTTTTTTTCTGCCCGGATCTCCAGTGATTCCATAACTTCCTCAGCCAGCTTGCAAATATTGAACTTCTTTTCATGGAGAGAAAAACTGCCATCTTCAAGGTTTGCGATCAACTGCAGGTCGCTCACGATATTTGCTATGCGTTTTACGTTCTTATTTGCTCTCTTAAGGAACTTTTTATTGATTTTCTCATCCTTGAGCCCCCCTTCAAGAAGTGTGTCAAGGTAACCCTGTATATTAAAGACAGGAGTTTTAAGCTCATGGAAAACATTCCCCAGAAAATCTTTACGGAAGGTTTCCATGTTTCTCATCTTATGCTGTTCCATCTCTTTGCCCTTTTTCCATGCTAACACTTCCTGTGCTGTATCTTCAATAATATCATCCTTCAACCTTAATTTCCCGGGTTTACTCTTTTGGGGCGATTTTGTTTCGTAAATCGTTTTATAGATAAGTTTGATCTTCCTATAGATAAAGTACTCAATGGAATAGGAAAAGATAAAATAGCCTGCAACAAATATGATTAGTGGAATAAGTAACACAAAGAGCCAGCTCAGTTCATCAGGGAAAAATATCCTGATGAAAATTAAAATGATCAGCATAATGGTTGAAACGGCAAGCGCGGCAATCCGTGCAACTAATATCGGGGTTGGGTTCTTCATATTTCTTTTATCTTTTATCCTGAAACCCATAACCAACCCCCTTAATGGTCTTGATCAGGTGGGTTCCGATCTTTTCACGCAGCTTCCGGATATGCACATCCAGGGTCCTGTCGCCAACAACCACTTCTGTTCCCCATATCTTGAGATACAATTCATCACGTGAAAAGATCCTTCCGGGAATGGAAGCCATTATTACAAGAAGATCAAACTCAATCCTGGGGAGATGGATAGTTTTTGTATCAATAATTACTTCCCTTTTGTCCTTATCAATAAAAATCTTATCCGTTTCAATAAGGTTTCTTTCCGGGGCGCTCTTAAGCTTTCTTTTAAGAAGGGCTTTAGTACGCGCTATAAGGACCCTGGGCCTGATTGGTTTGGTTATGTAATCATCAGCGCCAACCTCAAAACCTGCTATCTCGGAATAATCCTCCCCACGGGCGGTCAGAAAGATGATCAGGGTATCATCCATCTGTGGCATTTCCCTGAGCTCCCTGCAAACTTCCACCCCATCGATGCCGGGCATCATGACGTCCAGGATAATGAGATCGGGTTTAATCTTTTTAGCCATCGATTTACCAGATTCTCCATCACTGGCAGTATACACTGTAAATCCTTCCTTTTCAAAATTATACTTAAGGAAATCCAGCACATCCTTTTCATCATCTACAAGAAGGATTTCAAGATTCCGGCTATCCATATCCTGTTGGGTTTTATCTTTCAACTTTCAACTTTATAACTTTCAACCTTCAACTTTATAACTTTCAACTTTCAACTTTATAACTTTCAACTCCTCATTAACTCATGAATTATTGAGGTTAGATGCTGAGTGTAAAGTTAATATTAATACTGTTAAGTCAAAATTAACATAAAAGTAAAATTAAGTTAATCCTGAATATAGTTAAGATGGATTTCTTTGCCTTGTCAATTAAATACAAAGTAATTTAAAACCAAAACCTATTCAAAATGAAAAAATTTAACATTCGATTGGCAGTTCTTTTGATGACCGCCAGCTTACTGGTTCTTTTCAATGCTTGCAAGAAGGACGATGACGAACCGGAACCGCCGCCGGAACCAGATGAATATACCATTAAAGATGATGGATCCGGTACAGGAACCACAACCTGGAAAACAGGAAAAACTTATTTACTCGACGGGTTTGTTTTTATTAATGATGGACAGGTTCTAACAATTGAGCACGGGTGTGTCATCAAAGGTAAGCCCGGACAAGGAGAAAGTGCCAGTGCTCTGATTGTAACCAGGGGAGGAAAGATCATCGCTGAGGGAACAGCTGACAGCCCAATCGTCATGACTGCTGAAGCTGATGATTTGAATGGCTCTCTCGGTAAGACCGACAGGGGCCTCTGGGGGGGATTGATCATTCTTGGCAAAGCCAGGTTGAATTCAAGCCCTGGAGAAAGTCAGATTGAAGGCATTCCTACCAACGAGGCCAGGGGACGATATGGTGGTGTTACTGATGATGATAACTCAGGAATACTGAAATATGTATCCCTCCGCCATGGCGGTACCGACATCGGTGAAGGTAATGAAATCAATGGCCTCACCCTGGGTGGTGTAGGAAGTGGAACAAGCATCGAATATGTTGAAGTCATTGCCAACAAAGATGACGGTGTCGAGTTCTTCGGTGGCAAACCCCGCCTGAAACATATCCTGGTAGCTTATTGCGGTGATGACAGCTTTGATTACGATGAAGGTTATCGTGGCTTAGGGCAGTTCTGGTACGCTATTCAGGATCCAAATGACGGAGACAGGCTGGGTGAACATGACGGAGGCACCGATCCGGAAACAGGTGAACCCTATGCTATACCTAATATATATAATGCAACGTATTTCGGCCGTGGTGCTGATGCAGGTAAACGTGTCATTACCTTTCGTGATAACGCAGGTGGGCATTACTCAAACTCCATTTTCTCTGACCAGAGTAAAGGTATCGATATTGAAAACCTGGAATCAGACCAGGATAGCTATAAGCAATTTGTTGATGGCAATCTGTCACTGAATAACAATGTATTCTGGAATGTTGCCGATGGCACGGGCGAAGGCATCTTTAAGGTTTCCGGCCCCGGAGCCAGTCCAGCCGATTCCATCGCCGCCGTTGAAGCTTTTGCAGCCCATTTCGAGTCAGCTAATAATATCGTATCTGATCCCGGCATCAGTAGCAGCAACCCGGTACCGTCCAACCCGCAGACTGATAACCTTGCCCCCTATGATGACGGGTGGTTTGATCAGGTAAATTATAAGGGCGCTTTCGGCTCAACCAACTGGGCTGAAGGTTGGACAAAATACTTTTCAGGAAAATAAGAAAGCCAGGCAATCAATATATAATCAAGCTGGCAGTCACCCAACAGGTATGGGAGGCCTGTCAGCTTTATTACTTTATAATATACATGTTTGACAAGCTTTCAGGTAACTCATGACAGATCCGGCAAAACTAATTGTTATTCAGGTAGATATGAAAAAGCAACTTGCTTTTCTCCTGCTTATGCTTGTTTCCATTATTGCCTTTTCCCAGGAAGGGTACATAAGAGGAAAAATTACCGATGCGACTACCGGGGAGGAGTTGATCGGTGCGGCGGTGATGATCCAGAATACTTTCCAGGGTTCATCGGCCGACCTGGATGGCAATTATAATATCACAGGTGTAGACCCCGGCAAATATGACCTCAGATGCTCCTTTATCTCATATGAGACTCAGGTCATTACCGGGGTTGAAGTGAAGAAAGACGAAGTTACCCTGTTGGATGTAAAACTTAATCCGGTCTCGCTTGGGTTGGAGGAGGTAGTAGTCACGGCAAAGGCAGTACGCAATACTGAATCCGCCCTGCTGACCATGCAAAAGAAATCCGCCAACCTGATTGATGGGATATCATCTCAACAGATCTCAAAAAGCGGTGATAATGATGCGGCTGAGGCCATTGGCAGGGTAACCGGCGTTTCTGTCGAAGGAGGTAAGTATGTATATGTCCGCGGCCTGGGTGACAGGTACAGTCTTACTACTCTGAACAGTTGTGAAATACCCAGTCTCGACCCTGAGAGGAATAGTGTAGAGATGGACCTTTTTCCAACGAGTGTTATTGATAACATTATTGTTTATAAAAGCTTCTCTCCGTCCCTCAACCCATTTACCGGAGGGTTGATCGATATCAAAACCAAAGATTTTCCTGAAAAGCTGGCCTTGACATTTTCCGTTTCCCTGGAATATAACCTGAATTCATCCCTTAATAAAGATTTTCTTACTTATGAAGGGGGGAAGACAGATTGGCTGGGTATTGACGACGGCACGCGTGATTTCCCGATGCGGCCTGTTGATATTCCCTTGTACCCTACCGACCGTGATGCTATTGACGACGTTACCATGTCGTTTAACAAGATCATGGAACCGGAAACCAGGAAGTCGTTTTTAAATAATCGCATTAACCTCTCCATTGGGAACCAGACGAAGCTTTTTGGTAAACCGCTTGGCTTTAATTTTGGCTTCAGCTATAATACTATTTATGATTATTATGATGATGGGGAACGGGGGTATTATAAATTGACAGAAGTCGATGCTACATCGCTGACTACTGAAAATCAATACAATGAAACTTCAGGTAAAAGGAGCATATTGATGAGCTGGCTTGTCAATTTGAGTTATAAGCTATCCGACAGCCATAAACTAGGTTATATCCTTTTATATAACCGTTCGGGTTTAAAGACAGCCTTTTACCAGTTTGGCAAGAAGCCTTCCGATGAGATCGGTATGTATATTCAGAGTCGTGAACTGGGCTTCCAGGAGAGGTATATCCTTACCAACCAGCTGAAAGGAGATCACTATTTTGAATCAGCAGCCAGGCTCAGGATAGACTGGATCGTATCCTTTTCACTGTCCGGGCTGAATGAACCCGACCTCCGCTTCTTTACCAACAGCTATTACCCGGATGCCATGGGTGCGGCACAGTTTGAAATCAACCCTTCCAAATATAAGGTACCATCCCGATTTAACCGGAACATGAAGGATAACAATATTGACAGTAAGCTGAACTTCGAACTGCCCTTTACTTTTCTCGGCGGGGCATCCAAATTCAGGTTCGGCGGTGCCTATATATACAAAACCCGGGAATTCAGGGAGGATAAGATCAATTACCTGTCACAAATACAATATTATAACGGCAATGTGATTGATTACCTGGATGACAACAATATTGGGCAAAACAACCCGGCCTATGATCCTGATACCAGGGAAAACTATGGCTTGTATGTACAGGATGCTACTGATAAAAGAAACAGCTATGATGGTTATCAATCTGTCTTCGCAGGCTATTTCCTGGTGGATATACCATTAGGGAAAAAAATAAGCTTAGAGCTTGGTGCCAGGTATGAGAAAAGCTATATGGAATCCAAAAGTAAACAGACAAGTATTGACAAAGGAATCCTGGATGACAGCGATATCCTTCCTTCCATCAACCTCATCTGGCGTGTCCGTGATAATATGAATATCCGGCTGGTTTACACCAGGACCCTTTCCAGGCCTACTTTCAGGGAAATTGCACCATTTGCCTCATTCAGCCCGGTGGCCCCGACCATCGTGGGGAATCCCGACCTGAAGAGGACGCTCATTGATAATATAGATTTTCGGTACGAATATTTTATGAGGAGTGGTGAAATATTCTACATCGGGTTATTCTATAAAAACTTTATCGATCCGATAGAGATGGTTGATAACCCGATAGCCGTTAACCCGGAGATTTCTTATCAGAATGTTGAAAATGCGCGCAATTACGGTTTCGAAACAGAATTTCGTAAGCAACTCGACTTCATGGCATTAGACACCTTCAGTCTTGGGATT
>DAOWEV010000028.1 GCA_030638325.1 Bacteroidales bacterium | reverse complement strand
GCTTGCCGGTTTTATGTTTCCGGTACTCTCAGGCTTGTATTCGGCATATTATAAACAAAACAGGGTATCCAGGGTATATTCTCTGGAAGCTGTCGGCAGTGTTCTTGGGGGATTGCTGTTTCAGATCTTCCTGACTTTTTACCTGAGCTCCTACCAGATCCTTTCTTTTATTTTGATCATCAATTTTCTGGCAGCATACCTCTTTGCACAGGCTACGGGCAGAAATATAACAAAACTGGTGATCGTGGGAGGACTTACCGCATCCTTGTTCATTCTTTCATTCACCAGCTTTCAGGAAATAAGCTTTGAATATCAATACCCTGGACAGGAGATCGAAAAGACCCTGGAAACTCCATACGGGAAACTCGCTATCACAAAGATGGATGAACAGTTGAACATTTACCAGAACGGGATGCCTATACCATTGGCAGACAATATTACGGCGCGGGAGGAAAGTGTGCATTTTGCCATGGCCCAGCATCCTTTGCCGGAATATGTCTTGCTTATTTCCGGTGGCCTCTCCGGTGCACTTGAAGAAATACTCAAATATCCCATAAAACAAGTTGATTATGTTGAGATCAATCCATGGTTAATTGCAATTGGAGATGAATATGGATTATTTAAACCCGGCCCCCGGATCAATATTATTAACAGTGATCCTAAAGTTTTTCTGAAAAGTCCCGGGAAAAAATATGATGTGGTCTTGTCAAATGCCTCCGAGCCGCTCACAGCCGAACAAAATCGTTATTATTCAGCAGAATTCTTTAAGATGGTAAAACGGTCCATGAAAAAAAACGGGATTTTCATGTGTGGCCTTGCATCGTCAGGAAACTACCTTAGTAATGAAGCCCGTCAGACGCACTCAATTATTTACAATACATTGAAAAAGACATTTGACAAAGTTCTTATCCTGCCGGGTGAAAAAGATTATTTCCTTGCCTCTGACAATGATTTGTCTATACAGTACAGAGATCTTTTAGCCGGACGGAATATCCATAACCTGTATTTTAATGAATATTATATTGATGATGAGCTACTCCAGGCCCGAAGTGCTGAACTGGCCTCACAAATGATTGAAAAAACCTGGCTGAACAGGGATTTCAGGCCTGTTGCCTATTATCACCAGCTTCTCTACTGGCTGAGTCATTTCAGGTTCAATATCTGGCTTATTATTGGCATTCCTTTTGTGTTGATCATCCTCAGTCTCTTCATGATGAAGCCGGTGAATTTGGGGGTATTTGCCGGTGGATTTACAGCTTCGTCCCTGCAATTCCTTATCCTGATCTCTTTTCAGGTGATATTTGGTCATCTTTACCAGATGCTGGCCATCATCATTACAGCTTTTATGGCAGGCCTGGCTCTTGGGGCCTGGAGATCATGGGTGCCTAAAGATTTTCTTAACCTCAGGACTTTTCATATAATACTTGGGGTCATATCCGGTTTTGCACTCATCTTTCCATTCATTGTGTTTTTAATGAACGATTATGCTATTCCTGCTTTTGTGAGTTACACTGTATTTTTGGTGTTGGCTTTTGTGTCGGGATTTTTGACTGGTTTTCAGTTTCTTATCGGAAGCCTCATTAAGAAAAAGGCGCCGCTGACCATTGCCTCAGGCTTGTATGGGGCCGATTTACTGGGTTCTGCTGCCGGGGCCTTGTTGGTATCTGTATTCTTGTTGCCCTGGTTCGGGTTGCTCAACTCCTGCCTGCTGATAGCTGCCTATGATACTGTTATATTGATGGTAATAAGGTTTAAGAAGGATAACTAAATATTTTTTGATGTGCTGGCTTCATTTCCAAGGGGCAACGCCCCGTAAGGTATTAGCTCAGGGCGAAGTGAAACGAAGCCCTGTGCTATTACATTCCATCCCTTCGGGATTATTGTTTTGAATTATTACAAAGAAAAATCCTTTTTTAGCCATCACATCAAAATAAAATTAGCCTTCCGGAAGGATGTGAAGGGGTGGAACAGAAAAAAAATGTAATTTTATAGGGATATTTATGACGCCCATGCTTTCACCAAAAAAAATAACGAAAAGAGATTTTATCAAATACGGCTTCTGCGGGGTTTGCGGACTTGCTATTGGATCGCCTGTTATGAACCTGGCTGGGAAGACCCTTGATTTCATGAATGCCAGGCCGCCTGACTTGCCCGGCCCAGGCCTCTGGAAATGGAGCATCGAAGCCTTTCATTATATTGAAACACCCAAAGGACTAAAGTGCAAGTTATGTCCGCATAAATGCGAGATCAAGGAAGGTGAAACAGGCGATTGCAGAACACGTGTTCATCATGAAGGCAAAATGTATTGCATCGCTTATGGCAATCCCTGCGCGGTACACATCGATCCCATAGAAAAAAAACCTTTGTATCACTTCTATCCCGACACACGCGCCTATTCCATTGCCACGGCAGGATGTAACCTGGCGTGCCTGAACTGCCAAAACTGGCAGATATCCCAGGTGAGCCCGAAAGAAACAAGGAATTATGACCTGATGCCGGATAAAGTTGTGGAAGCCTGCATTGAACATGGCTGCAAATCTATTGCCTATACCTACTCCGACCCTGTGGCCTTTTATGAATATACTTTTAACACCTCAAAGATCGCCCACACAAAAGGCATAAAAAATGTTATGATCTCTGCCGGTTACATCAATGAAAAGCCCCTCAGAGAACTATGTCAATACATGGACGCAGCAAACATCGACCTGAAAGGCTTTGATGATGAGATCTATGAAATGTTGAATGCCGGAACCCTTCAGCCGGTTCTGGATACACTGAAAATCCTTAAAGAAGAAGGGGTCTGGCTGGAGATCACCAATCTTATTGTGCCTACATGGACGGACGATATGGATATGATCAAAAAGATGTGTGACTGGCTATATGACAATGAATTGTATGATTATCCATTGCATTTCAGCAGGTTCCATCCCATGTACAAGCTCACCAATCTGCCCCAGACCCCGGTCGCGGTCCTTAAAAAAGCCAGGCAGATAGCACTCGATGCCGGTATCAAGTTCGTTTATATCGGAAATTTGCCGGGAAGTGGGGCGGAAAATACGTATTGCCCCGGCTGTAATGATTTGTTGATCGAAAGAAAGGGCTATTACATCATCCAGAATCATATCATAAACGGGCAGTGCGAATATTGTGATGAGAAAATCCCAGGTGTCTGGTAGCTGGATTCAATAATTTAAAATTTAAAATTCAAAATTTATAATTTATAAACTTAAGGCACTTTAGTTCACTTTAAGTACTGAATAGTTTCACCTTATTTAGTATTTTTGGAAGCAAAAGACTTTCAGTTATGAAATTATCAACCATTAGTGCGGTTTCTCCCGTAGACGGGCGTTACCACCGCCAGACCGCGGGACTGGCATATTATTTCTCGGAAGCAGCCCTGATCAATTACAGGATATTTGTTGAGATAGAATATTTTATTGCCCTGTGTGAACTGCCTCTGAAAGGTTTGGCAAAATTCGACAAAGACAGGATTGATGACCTGAGAGCCATCAGCCGCGATTTCACCTTTGAAGATGCCTATGAAGTCAAGGACATCGAAAAAATCACCAATCATGATGTAAAAGCAGTTGAATATTATATCAAGAAGAAATTCGATGCCCTTGGACTGGGAGCATTCAAGGAATTTGTGCATTTCGGCCTGACTTCCCAGGACATCAATAATACAGCCGTACCTTACTCCACCAAACTGGCTCTCGATGAGGTACTTATTCCTGTCCTGAATGAGCTCATTGGTAAGATCACTGAAAAAGCCACCGATTGGAAGGATGTCCCCATGCTGGCCAGAACACATGGACAGCCCGCCTCCCCTACCCGGATGGGTAAAGAGTTATTCGTTTTTGTGGAACGGCTCACAAACCAGGTAAAGACGCTTGAATCCATTCCGTTCTCCGCCAAGTTTGGAGGGGCATCAGGTAACTTCAACGCACACAATATAGCTTATCCGGAAGTGGATTGGGTTGCTTTTTCCAATGCTTTTCTGAACAATGCCCTGGGCCTGAAAAGACAACAAACTACCACGCAGATTGAACATTACGATGACCTGGCCGCTTTTTTCGACAACCTGAAACGGGTCAATACCATTTTCATTGATTTTTGTCGCGATATCTGGACTTACGTGTCGCTCGATTATTTCAAACAAGAGATCAAAAAAGGCGAAGTAGGGTCCTCCGCTATGCCACACAAGGTCAATCCGATAGATTTTGAGAATGCCGAAGGAAACCTGGGAATTGCCAATGCGGTTCTCAGCCATCTTTCAGAAAAGCTGCCTGTTTCGCGCCTGCAAAGGGATCTGACTGACTCTACCGTAACAAGAAATATTGGAGTCCCTTTCGCACATATGCTGATTGCCATAAAATCCATGATGAAAGGCATGAATAAGCTTATCCTTAATGAAGAGAAGCTCAGGGCCGACCTTGAAGACAACTGGGCTGTTGTGTCGGAGGCTATCCAGACAATATTACGCCGGGAGAATTACCCCGATCCCTATGAGACACTTAAAAACCTGACCCGAACCAACAAAAAGATCGGCAGGGAAGAAATAAAACAATTGATTGAAAGTTTAAATATCTCTGAAGAGGTCAAAGCAGAACTGAGGAAGATCACTCCCCACAACTATACGGGAATTGGTTAAAAGAACTTTTTACCTTTGACTTTTCACTTTTAAACTGTTTATGAAAAAATACCTGAGGATACTGGCATATGTTAAACCCTATACGGGATATGCCATACTGAATATAATATTTAACCTGCTGGTGATCATCTTTTCATTGGTGTCTTTCGTAATGCTGATCCCCTTCCTTAATCTTCTTTTCGGAATGGAAAAACTGGTTGACACCACTCCGGAATTCAGCCTCAGTCCGGAGAGCCTCATGGATTCCCTGAATTATTATATCAGCCAGATCATCCTCTCAAAGGGCAAAGTTAAAGCCCTGATATTCATTTGTTTCTTCTTGCTGAGCACTTTTTTCCTGAGGAACCTGTTCCGGTTTATGGCGATGTTTTATTTAGCAAATGTACGTATCGGGGCAATCTGTGACATTCGAAACGATCTCTATAAAAAATTGTTGATCCTGCCGCTGTCATTCTACTCCGAGCGGAAGAAAGGAGACATCATTGCACGAGTCACTACCGACGTGCAAGAGGTAGAATACTCCATTATGAGCTATCTGGAGATGATCGTTCGCGACCCTATAACCATCATTGCATATTATATCACCCTGATGGTCATGAGTCCTAAATTAACGCTTTTCGTAACTATTCTGCTTCCGGTAACAGGCTATATTATAGGGCTTATCGGCCGGAACCTCAGGAAAGAATCCAAGATCGGACAGGCGAGGTTCGCCGGCCTGCTGGCCCTGATCGAAGAATCAATATCAGGTTTGCGTATCATCAAGGCGTTTACCGCCATTGGATTTTCCAATTCCAGGTTTGCCCGGATGAACAAGGATTACAGCAGGACACTTCTTGGGATTTACAGAACACGTGACCTGTCATCACCCCTCAGTGAATTCATGTCGTCAGTAGTGATCATTGCTGTTCTATGGTTTGGAGGCCGGCTGGTATTATCGGACGATACCAGTATATCAGCAGCTGTTTTCATCACTTACATCGTGATTTTCTCCCAGATCATTCCGCCTGCCAAGACTTTCGCAACCGGCTTTTACAGCATTCAGAAAGGGCTTGCTTCCGCAGAGCGTTTATTTGATATACTGGATGCTGAAGAAGTCATCGAAGAAAAGCCTGATGCACTTGCAGTCGGATCATTTGAAAAGGAGATCGAATACCGGGATGTATATTTCAAATATAAAGAAGATTTTGTTCTGGAGAATGTCAATACCATCATCCCCAAAGGGAAGGTGATCGCCCTGGTTGGCCCTTCAGGAGGTGGGAAATCCACCTTCGTGGACCTGCTACCCAGGTTTTATGATACATCCGGTGGAACTATCTTTTTAGACGGTAAGCCATTGCCGGATTATAAAATCGACGACCTGCGTTCACTCATGGGTATTGTATCCCAGGAACCTATATTATTTAATGATACTGTTTTCAACAATATTGCATTTGGCAAATTGGGAGTGACCGGCGATGATGTCATTCATGCAGCCAGGGTAGCTAATGCACACGATTTTATTGTGGATATGGAAGATGGTTACCAGACCAATATCGGAGACCGGGGCACCAAACTTTCGGGCGGGCAGCGTCAGCGCCTCAGCATTGCCCGGGCGGTATTGAGAAACCCTCCCATACTCATCCTTGATGAGGCCACTTCATCACTCGATACCGAGTCTGAAAGACTGGTGCAGGAAGCCCTTACCAAAGTAATGTCGAACAGGACTTCGATTGTTATTGCACACCGGCTTTCAACCATTGTATTTGCAGATGAGATCATCGTAATTCAAAAGGGTGGTATCGTTGAAAGAGGCACGCACAGTGAACTTCTTAAAAGAAATGGGGTTTATAGAAAGCTTTTTGACTTGCAAAGCTTTACTTAGGCTGTTGCAGGTTACAGGTTGCAGGGTGAAAAGTTTAAGAATTATTGGACGGTAGGACGGTAAGACTGTAGGACGGTAAGACTGTAGGACGGTAGGACTGTAGGATTGTAGGGCTGTAAGACTGTAAGACTTTCTAACTTTCAACTTTCAACTTTTAACTCCTAACTCCTGATATATGCTGGATTTTTTCTAATTTTACCCAAAATTTATAAGCTATGGATTATAGTAAGATACTGTCTGTTTCAGGAAAACCAGGATTATATGAAATGATATCCCAGACAAAGAACGGATTTATTGTGGAGTCACTAATAGACAAAAAACGCTTTCCGGTCTTTGCGCACGAAAGGATCAGCACCCTTGAAGAGATCAGCATATTCACAACCGAAGAAGAAGATCTGCCTTTAAAAGATGTTTTTAAGATGATCTTTGAGAAGCAAAATGGAGAAAAAGCTATAGATCCTAAATCAGATGCGGTGGCAATAAAGGAATTTTTTCTTTCCGCAATTCCAACCTATGACAGCGAAAGGGTTTATGTCTCCGACATGAAAAAGGTCTTAAGCTGGTACAACCTGTTGCTTGAAAAGGATCTCCTGGTCTTTGAAGAGGAAGAAGGATTACCAGAAGAAGTGAAGGATGACAACGAGGCAGAATCGAAACCGGATGAGCCTTCCGAAGAAAGCTCAGGCAGTGATGATTAAAGTTAAGATACACCTTTTGAGAAGGTGGAAGGATGGAATACTGGAAGAGTGGAATAATGGAAAAAAGGAACAATGGAATAATGGAATAATGGAATAATGGATGAAAAGGATTGAAGATTTTACGGTTATAGGACACCATTGGTTAAATTATGAGAATTTCCTGATCGAGTTGGAAGCGCCGGAAGAGTTACCGGATATCCGTGCCGGCAATTTTGCAGAAGTGCTGTTGAAAAACTCACCGGGTACCTTTTTACGCCGCCCGTTTTCTATTTTTGAAGTAGATAAAGAAAAAAATTCCCTCACTTTTTATATTAAAGTAATTGGTAAAGGAACACGTTACCTCGGTAAGCTGCGCAAAGGAGAAAAGCTTAATATCATTTATCCATTGGGGAATGCCTTTTCCAACCCATACCACGACAAGGTGCTGATGGTCGGAGGGGGCTCGGGCATTGCTCCATTTGTATTATTGGGCAGACAACTCCGTGAAAAAGGCATTAGGATGACCTTTCTTTTCGGAGGCAGGGAGAAAGACAATATCCTGATGACTGAAAGATTTGAAGAATTCGGGAAAGTCTTTGTGACTACAGAGGATGGTTCAGTCGGGGAAAAAGGCCTTGTCACACAACACAGCATCCTTGCAAAAAGACCATTAGAATACGGTATGATATATACATGCGGGCCGGATCCCATGATGAAAGCCATTGCGCATATTGCGAAGCAACATCAAATCCCCTGTGAAGTATCTCTTGAAAACACAATGGCTTGCGGGATCGGAGCCTGTCTGTGCTGCATCGTGGAAACCAATACCGGTAATAAGTGCGTCTGCACTGATGGCCCGGTTTTTAATGTAAATGATCTGACATGGCAGACCTGAGCGTTCAAATACACGATCTGCATCTGAAAAACCCTGTCACTACAGCATCAGGGACTTTTGCCTATGGAGAGGAATTCATAGATTTCATAGATGTAAATAAGCTTGGCGGGATTTTCGTGAAAGGGCTAACCCTGGAAAACCGGGAGGGGAACCCTTATCCCAGAATGGCCGAGACAAGCTCCGGAATGCTCAATTCAGTGGGGCTCCAAAATAAAGGCATCGATCATTTTGTAAATGTCATCTATCCCAGGATAAAGCATTTTGACACACACATTATTCCCAATGTCAACGGATTTACTATTGAGGATTATGTGAAGGTTACCGAAAAACTGAATGAGCTTGAAGATATAAAGGCCATCGAACTGAACATCTCCTGTCCAAATGTAAAAGAAGGGGGTATGGCATTTGGCATCAAGCGCACTTCTGCCGTTGCTGCAACAACGGCAGTTAGAAAAGCTTGTAAAAAAACGCTTATCGTCAAGTTATCTCCGAATGTTACAGACATTGCTGATATGGCCAGGGCTGTTGTGGATGCAGGGGCAGATGCCGTTTCGCTGGTCAACACATTCCTGGGAATGGCCATTGATGCAGGGAAACGGAAACCGGTATTAGCCACTGTTACAGGTGGCCTCTCCGGCCCGGCAATTAAACCCATTGCATTGCGGATGGTCTGGGAGGTTTACAAAGCTGTGTCTGTGCCTGTGATCGGTATAGGCGGGATCATGAACGCCACAGATGCCATCGAGTTCATGCTGGCCGGCGCCACAGCCATCCAGGTCGGGACTGCTAATTTCATTGATCCCCGGGTCTCCGTCCAGATCGTTGATGGCATCAACGATTACTTAGAAAAGAATAATTTTACCTCAGTACATCAACTTATAGGTGCACTCGAAACATGACCCGGAGCAATTACCTTCAAATTGCCAGGTTCAAGTCAATGCTCGATTAACTATGCTTATATACATGATGATTTTTTCCGAAAGAATATGATGTGAATTACAACGAGCAATACATCTGGGTTTGATCATTATATTGCCCTTTCAGGGCGAAGGCCTTTTTTATTGCACTGTTATTTTCATAGGGCGTTGCCCCATGCTATGATATTTTAGGCTTTCAGCCTGTACAAACAAATTCTGAATTCATTCCTCATCAACTCGACTTCAACCCCCGTCTTCAGCCTTTTATCAACTGTTAACTGTCCCCATCTTCCGACTTCGGACTTCGGTCTTCCATCTCTTAACTCTCATCTCTCTCTCATTCTCTCAGTCCCTCCGTCCCTCAGTCCCTCCGTCCCTCAGTCTCTCAGTCCCTCAACTCTCACGACTTCGGACTCCGGACTTCCGACTTGCCCTTCAATATGTTACTAATTAAGTTACTTAGCCCTTAATCATCATATTAACTTCCCTGGCAACTCTCTGGTTAAATTCGAAAGTCAGGTCTTTATAATTGACCAGGTCAACGATGGTACCGATCAGGCAAAGCCCCCCGGTAAACAGATACAGAATACCCATACCGATCTGCCCCACCAGGAATCGCTGCACCCCGGCTATTACGAAAAATCCCAGCAGGGTTGTCAGCAGAATGAGCTGTGGATCCCTTCTGCGGGCCCTGTAAACATTGGAAAAATTGCTCATTTGTTCTTCTGTGTAATCTTTTGTAAGCTCTTGAACAAAGAACAACTCCCTGTCCTGCAGCTCAGGTAAAAACCTGTAAATTTCCGGCATGATTTTAAATTTTAAATTATTAATTTTAAATGTTTTATAAGATATTCTGCGAATGCTAAATTAACTTCACGAATTGCATTACTACTGTATTACCATCATATTACCACTGTATTACCACTGTATTACCATTAATTACCATTTAATTACCATTGTATTACCATCGTATTACCACCGTATTACCACTGTATTACCATTCAATTACCACTTAATTACCATTTAATTACCATTAATTACAATTTAATTACCATCGCTGACCTCACACCGCCCTCTGTCCATACCATTCTCTCCTAAAAACCTTGATGATCCTGTGTATCAGCAAGAATACTGCCGGAATACCCAATGGATGTGTCAGAAAAGAAGTTTTTAGTTCTCCTCTGAAAAAATAAGAAACTGACCTGCCCAAACCACATCCCGGGCAAAAATCAAATCCCAAATTACTCAGTGGGCACAGCGTATAATGATGGTGTGTGGGATGCTGAAATAACAGGAAGGTCAATGCTCCCATCCATATGAAAGCTTCCTTCCGGTACCAGACATATCTCCATATTTGATTCACCTGAATCATCTGTTCTGATCATTGATCAAGCTATCAAAGATATGAGTATTTAAAAGAAAATACAAATTTCTCTTTGAAACAGAGAAATTTTTTACTACATTTGGCCAGTCGTCAAGCTAATTGGATTCAAACTTTCTTACTTTTTACTATCTACTATTCTGTTAGTATGGGTTCATTGAATGTTATAAAAGTTTGGTTTACTCAGGTCCGGGGCAGTTTTTTAATTCTTTCTGTCTTCCTGGTTGCTATTGGAGTGGCATTTGCATTAAAATACCCTGAAGACAGGTCTTTTGAAGTGTCCAGAGCTATTATCATTTTACTTGGTGTGGTGCTTTCGCATGTATCAGTTAATCTTTTCAATGAATATTCAGATTATCGTAAACGAATTGATTTCAACACAATAAAAACGCCTTTCAGCGGTGGAAGTGGCAGCCTTATCAATGGGTATACTAAGCCAAAGCAGGTTTTGAAAGTTGCTATCATCACCTTTTTCCTGGCTCTTATAGCGGGAATTTATCTTTTACTAACATCGCACTGGATCATTCTATTACTGATCTTAACCGGCGGTATTTCTATTGTCTTTTACACTACTTTTTTTTCCAGGTTCCTGGTAGGCGAAATTTTAGCAGGATTCAGTCTTGGTACTCTTGTAGTAATCGGAACATATATCGCCATGACAGTACAAGCCGGCACACCGGTTTATTCCCTGGTACCCCGGGAAGTAATCTTTGTTTCAATCATTCCCGGAATATTCACCACATTGTTGTTATTGCTCAATGAATTCCCGGATGTTGAAGCAGACAAGGCTGGAGGAAGACGACATATTGTCATTGTTTTTGGAAGAAAAACCGCTTCCTGGATTTACAGCATATTGCTGTTGGCAATTTATATTATCATACTGCTACTTCCCTTATTCGGAATATCATCTATCTGGTTATACCTGGCTTTCAGCACCTTTCCTTTGGCATTAAAATGTATTATTACCGTACGGAAAAACTATAACAGCCTGGAGCGCCTTCTGCCCGCTTTAGGAATCAATACTATAATGATCCTCACCACAGATATCCTGATAGCGATATCGATTATTTTATCGGTTTGATCAAAGAATGATGGAATGGTGGAAAAATGGAAAGTTGGAAGAATGGAATGGTGGAAGAATGGAATGGTGGAATTGTGGGAAAAATAACTAACTCCGTCCTTTAGGGCGGAGATAATAATAATAACCGGGCTTTAGCCCAAAACTTATAATGTTATATCCTATGTAAGAATTTGGTTACACTATGTATGTTTGGGGTACTAAAAGTATAGTCTCGAAAAGACTATGGGCTAAAGCCCGAAATTTTTGATATCCTTACCCCCGGCATGAATGCCGGGGTTAGTCAATTATCTACGCATATTCCGGATGAACCATT
>DAOWEV010000089.1 GCA_030638325.1 Bacteroidales bacterium | reverse complement strand
CTGAACCAAAACCAGTTTATAAACGTTTATTTCTATATTCGCACAAAATTTTAATATAGGATAGCAATAAGAAACTACGTAATTCTACTGATTATGCTCCTGTTTATCGGGGGTAATACGATTGGACAGGAAGTGAAAAAAAGCAAGATCAAATGGTATGATCTTGAAGAGGCGCTGAAGCTGAATAAAAAGAAACCCAAAAAGATCTTCATCGATATGTATACCGATTGGTGCGGCTGGTGTAAGAAAATGGACCAGAGTACGTTTGCCGACCCTGTTATAGTGAAATACATGAATGAACATTATTACCCGGTAAAATTCAATGCTGAAACCAATGATACGGTCATGTTCAACAACAAAGTTTATGTCAACCCGAATCCTACCGGAAAAAGGTCTTCACATAAACTGGCCGTTGCCTTGATGCAGGGCAGAATGTCATTTCCTTCATATGTCTTCATGAATGAAGGCCAACAGGTTATCACCATCGTCCCCGGCTATAGAAAATCACCCGAATTTGAAACCATCATGCACTACATAGCTGAAGACGCATATCAGAAAGAAAAATGGGAAACCTTTAGCGCTGGCTTTCAGGGATCGTATTGAAACGTTAATGATGAATGGAGAATAATTTAAATAATAGTATTTATTTAGCTATAATTGTGTTTGTTAAGTATCTGATAAAGCACTAAATCCGAATTCCTAAATCCTAAACAAATTCAAATGTCAGAAATATAAAACTCAAAACAGTGTGAATTTGAGGAAAGAACTTTGTTGATGATCTGTTTACTGGTGCATGGATCAAGAATAGTGAAATCTGAAAAGATGAATACCACAATACCGTTTTAAACATTTGAATATTAGAATTTTGTGATTGTTTAGGATTTAGAAATTAGGATTTAGAATTTAACATGAAAATAAACATTCGTATGATGTATAACACTTAAATAGTTACCATTTCATGTTAAAAGATGTTAAATCATCTTAGCTGAATTTGACATAAAATCATTTTTTTATTTGCTTTGCATAAAATTTCAAGACTATGGATATTGTTGTTAAAAATCTGACTAAAACCTATGGCCCCCAAAAGGCTGTTGACGACATTTCTTTCATTGTCAGGACTGGTGAAGTGCTTGGTTTTCTCGGTCCAAACGGAGCCGGCAAAACCACTACCATGAAAGCCATCACTACCTACCTTATACCCAACCAGGGGAATGTGTGGGTCGGTGACTCTTCAATCTATGAAGATGCTGAAGAGATCAAACGCCATATCGGGTACCTGCCGGAAAGCAATCCTTTATACGAAGACATGCCGGTTATCGACTACCTAAGGTACGTGGCTGAGCTACAGGGTATTGACAAATCAAAGATCAAATCCAGCATACTCAACATGGTAGATCTTTGTGGCCTGGAAGGGGAAAAGCATAAAACCATCAGTGAGCTGTCCAAAGGATATAAGCAACGCGTCGGTCTGGCTCAAGCGCTCATCCATGACCCCGATGTGCTGATACTGGATGAACCGACCGCAGGCCTGGATCCCAACCAGATCGTTGAGATCAGGGAGCTGATCAAAAAGATCGGAAAAGAAAAGACCGTCATACTCAGTTCACACATCCTGGCGGAAGTGGAAGCCACATGCGACAGGATACTCATCATTAACGATGGAAAGATAGTGGCTGACGGTACTGCAGAAGAACTGCGGAAAAAGGCCCAGGGGAAAGAAATACTCAAAATAATTATCGAAGATGCAGACCGGAACCTGGCTTTTGACCAGCTTCAGCAACTTGATACCGTGGATGTTGTAGATCTTATCCAGGGTGATGACCAGGCTTTTGAAGTACAAAGCAAAAAAGACCAATCCTCCAAAAGGGCGATCTTTAAACTCTGTGTCGAAAAAGGCTGGACACTCACCGAGATGTGCCCTGTTGAAACCAGGCTTGAGGATATATTCAGGGAGTTGACGATGAACTAAAGTAAAAATAATAAGTAAAAAGAAATAAGTAATGAAGCAAATCTGGATCATAACTAAAAGGGAACTGAATTCGTTTTTTGATTCGTTGATGGCTTACATCATGATCATCACCTTTCTGGGATTCAGCGGATTCTTTACCTGGATTTACGGGGCGGATGTTTTCTTCATCAAACAGGCCAGTCTGCAAGCATTTTTCGGGATTGCATACTGGACCTTGTTTTTCTTTATTCCCGCCATCACCATGAGGCTCTTTGCAGAGGAAAACAGGGCCGGTACCATCGAATTGTTACTAACCCGCCCGGTGAACGACTGGCAGGTGATCCTGGGGAAATTCCTGGCTACTTTAATGCTGATCATCATCTCTCTAATTCTTACATTGCCTTACTATTTTACAGTTTCCAGCATCGGTTCTGTGGATCATGGCGCCGTGTGGACCGGGTACCTCGGATTGATCCTGATCAGCGGGGCCTACATCAGCATCGGATTATTCACCAGCAGCATATCAAAAAACCAGATCGTGGCTTACCTGCTTGCCCTATTGATAGGGATCTTTTTCCAGATCATCTTTGAAATGCTGGCAGGCGGAATGACAGGATTTTCGAGCGAGGTTCTCAGCTACCTGAGCGTTTCAAATCATTTTGAATCAATCAGCCGTGGCGTGATAGATTCCAGAGACCTGATCTTTTTCCTCTCAATTATGTTCCTGGGCCTTATACTTACGGAAGCCAATCTCCTGAGAAGAAGATATGTTTAATTATTATGCCCTGAAGGGTAAGTCGGAAGTCAGAAGTTTGTCCAAAGCAATTTTGTTTTTGGCTTAAAAAAAATTGATAAATGAGTAAAAAAAACTTTAAATCCATCAGCACACAGATCCTGGTCATTATCGGTATCGTAGTGGTCGTCAATATCCTGGCCGATCAATTCTATTTCAGGCTTGATTTTACCGCTGATAAAAGATATACCCTCAGCAAGGCTACCAGGGATATCCTCGAATCTCTCAATGAGCCTGTAACTATTACGGCTTACTTTACGGAAGATGTTCCCCAACAGTTAATGAAAGTGAGAAAGGATTTCCGGGAACTCCTCGTGGAATATGCGAATGCCTCAGGGGGCAATGTGGTTTACGAATTCGTTGATCCTAGCAAAAGCCCGGAAATGGAACAAAAAGCCATGCAGGAAGGTGTTATGCCAAGCATAGTAAATGTACGGGAAAGAGACCAGATGACACAGAAAAGAGTGTTCCTTGGGGTTGTTATGAAAAAAGGGGATGAAAAGGATATCATTCCTGTCTTACAACCTGGGACTGCTATGGAATATGCCCTGTCATCCGGTATCAAGAAACTCTCCATCATTGAAAAACCATTGATAGGATACGTGCAGGGGCATGGCGAGCCTTCACGTGCGGCCCTTCAGCAGGCCATGTCTTCGCTGGATATTTTATACGATGTGAAAGATGTGGACCTGAATAATTCTATTGCTGATCTGAGTAAATATCCTACCATTGCAATCGTTGCCCCGGCAGACACTTTCCCACTAAATCAATTGGAAAACCTTGATCAGTACCTGGCACAGGGCGGTAGTTTGTTCATCGCTTTAAATCGTGTTGAAGGAGATTTCAGTACCGCCCAGGGCAAATCTGTTTATACAGGCCTGGAAGACTGGCTCAGCAGTAAGGGACTGATCATTGATAACAACTTCGTGGTGGATGCAAATTGTGGTACGGTAGGTGTTCAGCAAAAATCCGGGTTTATGAATTTCACAACCCAGATCAGTTTCCCTTACCTGCCCAGGATCAAAACTTTTGGGGATCACCCGATCACTAAAGGACTGGAGGAAGTCATGCTGTACTTTCCCAGCTCCATCAATTTTACCGGCGACACTTCTCTTGCTTTCACACCATTGGCCAGGTCATCCGGTAAATCCGGCACAATCAGCCCACCGGTTTATTTTGATATCAATAAGAAATGGGGACAACCTGACTTTCCGCTGGCCGGCCTCACTGTGGGCGCAGTTCTTTCAGGGACCATCCAGGGAAATACCGAATCCACTATTGTGGTTATTTCCGATGGGGATTTTGCCGTGAATGGAGAAGGTCAAAGGCCTCAACAACAGAGTCCTGATAATGTCAGTTTGCTGGTAAATTCAATCGACTGGTTATCAGATGAGACGGGCTTAATCGAACTCAGGACCAAGGCGGTTACTTCAAGGCCACTGGACCCTCTTGAGGATGGAAGAAAAACATTCCTGAAATGGCTTAACTTCCTGCTTCCCATTGTTATCATAATAATATTGGGAATAATCAGAAGTCAAAGAAAAAGAAATATCCGAGTTAAAAGAATGGAGGAAGGCTATGTTTAATAAAGGAAAAACCGGGATATTAGTAATTATCCTCATAATTTTAATTGCCGTTTATTTGATGGTGAGGTTTTGGGGGTCGGACGACAGGACTTTTAAAGATATTGTTGTCTTATTCGACCCAAAGGATGTGACAGAGGTCATCATCCATGATCCGCAGGCTGATAAAGATATCAATCTCGTGCTCACCGGTAGTGAGTGGAGGCTTGACAAAGGCGAAAAAACCTACCCGGCCGACTCCAATGTTGTTGAGAATATCCTGGCACAGTTGGGAAGTCTCTCCACCAAACGATACGCAGGGAAAGGTGAAGAGGCATGGATAAAATACGAAGTCCTGGATACAACGGCCATTAATATCATCCTGAAAAAAGACAATAAAACACTCCATGAAATACTGATCGGTAAGTTTTCTTTTAGCATGCCTAAGGATCAAAACCAGCAAATGGGCAGACAACAGCGTGGGGATATGACCACTTATGTGAGGCTTGCCAGCGACCAGGAAGTTTATGCCGTGGATGGTTTTCTGAGGATGAATTTCAACCGTGATGCTGACTCATACCGGGATAAAACCATCAGTAACATCAACAACCGTGACATCACAAAGGTGGTTCTTGAACAACCCGAAAATAAGCTTACCATCATAAACAGTGAAGGAACATGGCTGGTAAACGGACAGCTTGCCGATTCAGTCAAAACGGTCAATTATTTTTCTGCCATTTCAGGGCTTAACAGTCCCAATTTCGTCGATGAAACCATGGTGGGCTCCAAGCCGTTTTATAAAGTACAGATCAGCGGTAATAACTTCATGCCGGTTGAGATAGCAGCTTATCCGGTGGCAGATACCAACATCAACTTTGCAGTTCATTCATCCCTGAACAAGGAATCCTATTTCAATGGAAAAAAGAATGGCCTGTTAGATAAGATATTTATCTCAGAAGCAGATTTATTGCCTGATAATGAGTAAATGTTACATTTTATCCGGAACTGAAATACCCAGCAACGACATAGAGGTTTTTATGATCCTTCCGGCAAAGTCCGATAATCCCAGGCGGAAATAAACCCTGTTTTCATCTTCTTCACGTAGTATGGGCACCTCCTGGTAAAACTGGTTATATTCCCGGGCAAGTTCATAAGCGTAATTAGCCATCAGCGCCGGGCTATAATGCTCCCCGGCTTCTCTCACAATCCCAGGGAACTCGTGCAGCAGCCTCAGAATACCCTTCTCTTTATCGAGCAGCTTAAAAGAGGCTTCTTTCCGGGGCGCTTTATTCAGATCAGCATCAAAATCTTTCTGCTTTGCTTTTCTCAGCAAAGATTGTACCCGGGCATACGTATATTGAATGAACGGGCCTGTATTACCATTAAAATCAATAGATTCCTCCGGGTTGAACAACATGTTCTTCTTTGGGTCCACCTTCAATATGAAGTATTTCAATGCCCCTATCCCAACCATTTCATAGAGTTCCATTGCTTCTTGTTCCCGAAAGCCTTCAAGTTTACCGAGGTCTGTTGTCATCTTTTCAGCCGCCCGGTGCATCTCTTCCATCAGTTCATCCGCATCCACAACAGTTCCTTCCCTGGATTTCATCCTGCCATGCGGCAGCTCTACCATACCATAATTAATATGGATGATATTGTCTGACCAGGCTCTTCCCAATTTCTTCAGGATCAGCTTCAAGACTTCAAAATGATAGTTCTGCTCATTGCCAACCACATACAGCAATCTGTCGGGATGATATTCATCATACCTGAGTTGGGCCGTACCCAGGTCCTGCGTGATATAGACAGAAGTTCCATCACCTCTTAAAAGCAGCTTCTCATCAAGTCCTTCATTTGTCAGGCCTACCCATACCGAATTATCTTCCTTCCTGTAACAAACACCCTTCTCAAGTCCTTCCTGAACCAGTTTCTTTCCTTCCTTGTAGGTGTCCGACTCATAATACATCTTATCAAAGCTCACCCCCATTCTCTCATAAGTAAGCTCAAACCCCTTGTAAACCCAGGCGTTCATTTTAGCCCATAACTGCCTTGTAGAAGGTTCACCTGCTTCCCATTTCCTCAACATCTCATTGGCCTCCATGATCAGGGAAGTGTTTTTCAAGGCTTCATCCCCGGTCATGCCTTTTTCAATAAGGCGATTAACCTGCTCATTATTTTCAGTCTCAAACTTCACATACAGTTCTCCGACAAGTTTATCTCCTTTTGTGCCGGAGACATCAGGAACTGTTCCCTGCCCCCACCTTTGCCAGGCGACCATGGTCTTGCAGATATGTATTCCCCGGTCATTCACAAGATTCACCTTTTCAACATCATACCCGTTAGCCTCCAGGATCCTGGAAATAGACCATCCTATCAAATTG
>DAOWEV010000237.1 GCA_030638325.1 Bacteroidales bacterium | reverse complement strand
TTCCCTATAGGTTTCCGGACGGCGGTCACGGAAGACGTGGTTGCGTCTTGTGATCCATTTATCCCGTGCCAGATCCAGGTCCAGCTCACAGCTAAGGACTGCATCTCCAGTTCCTCCTGCCTGGCAAATAATCTCTCCTATAGGATTAACAACCATTGAGTTACCGCAGAATTCCAGGTCATACTCCTGCCCTGTCCTGTTGGCTGTTATAACAAATATCCTGTTTACAAGGGCATGTCCGGGAACTGAAATGAAAGCATTCCGGGTAAGCAGGTTTGAAGGATGGCAGATCAGGTCGGCGCCCTTTTGGGCCAGTATCCTCCAGATCTCCGGGGCTAAATAATCAAAACATATCAGAATACCGGTCTTGTAGCCATTGATATCGAAAACGGGCAGGCCGGTATTGCCCGGCTCGAAAATATCCTTTTCATTCATGAACAGATGCATCTTCCGGTATTTCCCAATATAGCCTTCAGGGCCGATCAGCACGGCAGTATTATAAAGCAGGCGCCCGTCCCGCTCATTGATCCCGGCCACAATATGACATTGCAGTTCCCTTGCCGCTTCTGCCAGGAAAGAGGTGAACCTCCCATCCGGCAACTGTTCAGACAGATCGTATGCCTGCTGCCTCGACCTGAAATTGTAACCGGTGCCTGCCAGTTCCGGCAATACAACAATATCAACATCCCGGACCTGCTGTAACAGATCCCTCAACAGCTGAATATTCCTTTCAACATCTCCCAAAACCGGTGTAAACTGTATAAATCCCGCCCTTATCTTCATATTATCTATTTGTTGATCTCTGTCTCCTGTTTCCTGTATTCTGTATCCTGATTCCTGTTAACTGTTAACTGTTAACTGTTTACTGTTAACTGATAACTGTTTACTGTCTAATAACACTAAACTCCCCGCTTTTCAGCATCTTGATGATAGTGGAAGGCTTAGTCTGCCGGAAAACCGACCGGTTGTAATCCACTGAATAATCCACTGCCTGCCGGATCTCTTCCGAAACCTTGCCGTATGTCAGGGGTGGGTTATCACCACTGATATTGGCAGATGTCGATACCACAGGCCTCCCAAACATACTGATCATTTCTTTACAGAATATTTCCCTGACGATCCTGATTGCTATGGTTTTATCTTTAGCTATGAGGTTTTTTGCGAGGTTTTTTGCTTCCGGATATATGACTGTCAAAGGAGTGTTTATGCTGCTGATCAGGTCATATGCTATTTCCGGAACAAACTCAACATATTGCTCCAGTTTCTTCATATCATCCAGCAGAATGATCAGGCTTTTACGTTCCTCCCTGTGTTTGATCTGATAGACTCTCTCGACAGCCTTAAAATTGGTTGCATCGCATCCAATGCCCCAGATGGTATCAGTAGGATACAGGATGACTTTTCCAGCTTTTAAATACTCAACCGCTTTCCGGACTTCCTTTTCCATTTTTATAATCTTACAAGAAGTTGTTCTTTATCAATCGTATAAGCGCAATCAAAATGTTTTTCGGGACAAGCCTTCAGGCCGTGCAATCCACACGGCCGGCATGATAGTTCCCTGTTTGTCTGGATAACCACAGCATCATCTGAAAGCGGCCCGAATCCAAACTCAGGTATCGTCGAACAAAAGATCGCCGTGACCGGGGCATTTACAGAAGATGCAAGATGCAAGGGGGCTGAATCATTCACGAAGTTCATCCGGGCATCCTGCATCAGGGCAGCAGTCTGAAGAAATGACAACCTCCCGGCAAGATTTAATGCATTTGGATATTTTGACTCAGTTATAATACTATCACACAATCTAACATCATCTTGAGCACCCAGAAAATATATGCGATAATTATCTTCAATACCTTTTATGAACTCAATCCATTTTTCCCGTGGATATTGTTTGGTATACCATAATGATGCAGGAGCTATACAAATGTACTGTTCCGTCTTATATTGAGATACAGCGGCATGATCCCTCACAGCCGGGTACAGTCTGGACGGATAATGGCTGTCGTCTGTAAGATGATTGATGAGGCTAAGATTTCTTTCAGTTTCATGCCTGTTTCCATTTCGGATAGAATGTTTCAATCTTTTACCAAAGAACCATGAGAAGGGGTTCTTCCCGAACCCGGAAGTCTGCCCTGCTCCTGATAAAACAGTCAGGATGCCGGAGGAGGCAAATCGCTGGATATTGATGACATGATCGTATTTCTGATCACGGATCTTGTGCAGCACATTCCGGAAGTTCTTGTATTTATCCTGTGTTTTATCCCAAACGATAATCCTGTGCAGGTTCGGATGTCCTTTGAAAAGGCTTTCATTGCCCTTTTTTAATAAAAAGTCGATCCGGCTTTCAGGGTAAAAATGATGTAACTTTTCAATGAGCGGCGTTGTTAGGATAACATCCCCGATAGAAGCAGTTTGTATGATTAAAAATGATGGCAATTACCTGAACTTAACAATGACCTCTTTCATTTTTCATTTTTCACTTTTCACTTTTCATTTCTCACGTTTCACGCTTCACGCTTCACGCTTCACGCCTATTTCTTATACCCTCTCTTATTAGCAGCATCTTCCAGGCGTTTCTGGAAGGATGATTTTTTCTTTGCCGGTTTCTTCTTTTGCTCCTGTATCCTTTGGTGGATCTTATCTTCATTGACTACCTGTCTGAAGATTCCCATCTGTGCAAAAGTAATGACGTTAACCACGAGGTAATAATAGCTCAAACCTGAGGCATAATTGTTGAATAACCCCAGGAACATAAGAGGCATTAAGTACATCATGGTTTTCATGCCCGGCATCTGCTGTGTCCCGGTTGTCATCATCTGTTGATTCAGGTAAGTGTATATCATGGTTGAGGCCGTCATCAGCAGTGTAAATAAACTCACATGGTCACCATAAAATGGAATCTCGAAAGGCAGGTCCATTATAGAATCATAGGTAGACAGGTCGGTGGCCCATAAAAATGATTGCTGCCGCAATTCAATAGATGCAGGAAAGAACCTGAACATTGCGATCAGGATAGGAAACTGAAGCAACATCGGCACGCACCCCGCCATGGGGTTAACCCCTGCCTTCTTATACAGGCTCATTGTCGCCTGCTGCTTCTTCATGGAATCTTCCTTTTTAGGAAATTTCTTGGCCAGTTCATCAACTTCAGGCTTCAGAACCCTCATTTTGGCAGAAGACATATAAGTTTTGTAAGCGATCGGGAACAATACTGTCTTTAACAAGAGCGTCAGTACCAGGATAACGATGCCGTAATTCCAGCCGAAACTGCCGAGGTAATCGAATACCGGCAAAACGGCATACCTGTTGATCCATTGCAGGAGGAAGAAACTCCAGCCCAACGGGATCTGCCGCTCCAGGTCAAGATGGTAACTACGCATGATATCATACTTGTTGGGGCCAAAATAAAAGGACATGCCAACATTTTGATCAGCTTCTCCGGTATAAGGCACACCAACTTTGATATAAGTAGATTTAAGATACCTGTCACTCTTCGGGTTCTCATTTATCTGAATACGGAGAATGGGATCGAAAAAATATTTATCAGCTATCAGAGTCGATGAGAAAAAATGCTGTTTAAATGAAGCCCATTGGATCCGGTCCTTCAATTTTTCCTCATCTTCGTCAGTCTCAGAAAGGTAGTCAACATCATCTTCATATACCTTATAATAAATGGTGGAGCCGTTGAAGCGGTCTATGCTTTTTTCCTGTTTCCTGAGATTCGTGCTCCATACCAGGTCAATATATCCCCTGGTGTCATCGATAACCCTGTCAATCCCGATAAACTTCATTTCGAAGTCGATCATATAATCATCCTTTTTAAAAGTGTACAGGTATTCGATGTAGGAGTCCTTGTTCACTGCAGCTTCATCCTGGTCAATATAAAGCCTCATTCCAAGCTGAAAAGGCTTATCGCCACTTACTTCATAATGGTCATTTTCCCAGTCACTTGAATACCAATATGGCTCAAAGTAGAGATCATTGGTATTCAACAGGCGGTTATTTGAGAAAAACGTCAAACCAAATACGGTAGTATCGCCGTCTATCAATATCAGCGGCAGTGTATCCCAGGTTTGATATTCTTTTAGCTCGAGGTAAATGATTTTACCTCCCAGTGTAGTGATACCAGCCTTAATAAGATCATTCTCAATATAATAAACCTTCTCCTCGCCGGATGCCGAATTTGCAAAAACCCCATACTTGTCCTGTCTTAATGCAAAATCATCTGTTGCCTGGCCCTGGACCGGAGTGGCTTCTTCCTGAATAACCTGTTCAATTTCTTTCTGTGCCACCCGTTCCAGTTCCCTGACAATGTCGATAGAATCACGCTTGTATTGCACCATTGCCAGCGAATCCTGCTTTTGTATTCTCTTTTCAAGTTCTTCCTGGGAAGGGGCCATCCAAAAATAATAGCCAATCAGGATACCAAAAATCAATATAAATCCGATGATCGTATTTCTGTTCATACCAGTCTGTCTGTTAATCTATTTGGATTGGCAAAGATAAGGCAATTCACATTAGAAATTTATTCTGTCATTAAACAATTTTTAACCCTTAGGGTCAGATGTGACCCTAAGGGTTGCTGAATGTTCTAATGCGGCTTTCACAAAATGCACGAAGAGGGGGTGCGGGCTTGCCACCGTACTTCTGTATTCCGGATGGTACTGTATGCCGATAAACCATGGATGGCCTTTCAGTTCTATCACTTCAACCAGGTTTTCATTTGGGTTTATTCCGACAGCCCTCATCCCGGCTTCTTCAAATTCATTCAGGTATCTGTTATTAAACTCGAACCGGTGCCGGTGCCTTTCTGCCACCTCTCCTTTTTGGTAAATGGCATACAGCTTTGAGTCTTTCTTTATCTTGCAGGTATAGGATCCCAGGCGCATGGTACCCCCTTTGTTGCTAATCTTTTTCTGATCTTCCATAAGATCAATGACAGGAAATGGGGTATCCGGTAAGATCTCGGTGGAATGTGCTCCTTCATAACCCAGCACATTCCTGGAAAACTCTACAACTGCGCATTGCATACCAAGGCATATTCCGAGGAACGGGATCTTGTTCTCCCTGACATATTTGATGGCTGTAATCTTCCCTTCAATTCCGCGTTCTCCAAAGCCCGGCGCAACCAGAACCCCGTCCAGGCCATTCAGTTTTTCAGCAACAGTTGCATCCGTAATCCCTTCGGAATGTATAGGATGGACTTTCACCTCACACTCATTGGCAGCTCCGGCATGAATGAATGACTCATTAATGGATTTATAGGCATCTTTCAACTCAATATATTTACCTATAAGCCCGATATTTACAGTATCCTTCGGGTTTTTCAGCTTGTACAGAAATTGTTTCCATATCTTCAGTTTGGGTTCATTTCCAACAGGCATCCTGGTCTTTCTAAGCAGCTCAACATCCAGCTTTTCTTCCAGCATCAGGATGGGCACATCATAAATGGTCTCAGCGTCTATGGATTCGATCACAGAAGAAGGTGATACATTACAAAACAATGATATCTTATTCCGGATATTCTGGTTCAGGTGTCTTTCAGTGCGGCAAACGATGATATCCGGCTGTACCCCGGACTCCAGCAGGGTCTTTACCGAGTGTTGGGTTGGTTTCGTCTTCAATTCACCGGCAGCAGCGAGGTATGGCACCAATGTCAGGTGGATCACCAGACAGTCATCGCCCATCTCCCACCGCATCTGCCGGACTGCTTCAACGTATGGCAGGGATTCAATATCACCCACTGTGCCGCCGATCTCAGTGATAACAAAGTCAAATTTTCCGGTCTCACCAAGCAGTTTGACACTTCTTTTTATCTCATCAGTAATGTGTGGGATCACCTGTACCGTTGCCCCGAGATAATCTCCTTTCCTCTCCTTATCAATCACTGTCTGGTAAATCCTGCCTGTAGTCACATTATTGGCCTGTGAGGTCGGGACATTCAGAAACCTTTCATAATGCCCCAGGTCGAGGTCTGTTTCAGCGCCATCTTCCGTTACGTAGCATTCCCCGTGTTCATATGGATTCAGCGTGCCCGGGTCAACATTTATGTATGGGTCAAGTTTTTGGATGGTAACAGCGAAACCCCTTGCCTGTAATAGTTTGGCCAGGGAGGAAGAAATAATTCCCTTCCCGAGGGAAGAGGAAACACCCCCTGTAACGAAAATATACTTTGCTTTCAACATCAATGATTTGGTTTAATTCTGCAGAATTACTGCAGCAGATTAACGTTTAGGGCCAATGTCTTCTTTTGACATGCTGGGTTTACCCATATTAGAAAGGCTGCAAAATAATACAATTCAAATGATAATCGAACAGCAGAACAGAATAAATTATTAAAAGTTATTAAAGGCGTGAGCAGAATGCGGGATGCGGAATTTTACAGTGTACTGCACACCCCATACTGCCGGCTAATAATAGTTAACCCTGGTTACCCCGGCAATATGCTTGGCAAGGCGGAAGACCTGCATAGTATAACCGAACTCATTGTCGTACCAAACGTACAGGACTACGTTTTTACCATCTGCCGATACGACCGTTGCCGGGCTGTCGAAGATCCCGGCGCAGCTATCGCCGATGAAATCCGTGGAAACCGATTCCGGAGAAACTGAATACCGGATCTGTTCAACAAGGTTTCCATGTAATGCCGCTTCCCTGAGCAATTTATTAAAGTCTTCCAAAGTGGTCTTCTTTTTAAGTGTCAGGCTCAAGATGGCCAGGGAAACATTTGGGATAGGAACCCTCACAGCGTTAGCAGTTAACTTGCCTTTCAGGGATGGAATGGCTTTTGCAGCAGCTCCTCCTGCCCCGGTTGATGTGAGAACCATATTGATCGGTGCCGAGCGTCCTCTCCTGGGTTTTTTATGATAATTATCCGTGAGGTTCTGGTCATTCGTATAAGCATGGATTGTTTCGAGGTGCCCCTTTTCAATACCAATCTTATCTTCAATCACATACAGCACCGGAACTATGGCATTTGTAGTACAGGATGCCGCTGAGAAAATGGTTTCGTTTTTGTAGTCAATTTCTTGGTTATCGTGATTAACTCCATACACAATATTAGGAATATCACCTTTGGCAGGAGCTGTCAGCATGACCTTACCAATGCCTTTGGCCTTGAGATGCCTTCCGAGGCTTTCCCGGTCTTTATAAATACCGGTGTTGTCGATCAGCAAGGCGTCATGGATACCATAAGCTGTATAATCTATGTCTTCTGGGGCATTTGCTGCCAGCATGTGAACGGTATGTCCGTTGATGGTCAGTGTTTTTTCCTTAACATCTTCGACTGCCACGCCCCTGAAAGGTCCGTGTACGGAATCATGACGTAAAAGAGAGGCTCTTTTCTCGATCTGTTCCGGATCATTTCCCCTGGTAACGATAGCCCTTACATTTAGCTGTGTACCATTACCCTGGATGATAAGCTCCCGGGCAACCAGTCGTCCAATCCTTCCGAACCCATATAACACGACATCAACAGGCTTGTTGTAGGGTGCTTTTTTCCCTATCAGGTCTTTAAGTTTGTCTGCAACAAATTCAGCAGGGCCGGGATAATTATCTTCTTCCTGTGTCCATTCAAAATTCAAACGGCCAATGTCTATTCTGGCAGGTGGGATATCCAGTTCATATATGGCACTCGCAAGAATTAAAGAATCCTGGATATGCAATGCTCTTCCAACGGTATTTTTGGAATAAGCATGCTTGTATAGGATCACGCTGGAGGACCGGTCAATGATCTGGCTCCTGAAAAGGATCAGCTCAATAGATTTATCATAATATAACTTTCCCAAAATGTTTATGAATTCAAATCCTGCTTTTTCATCAACAATCCAACTGTCAAGAGTCTGGGCAAACTCCTCAAAGTGGTTATTATTCCTGGGGTTCCCGGCATCGGTTGTCATATTCGGTTTTTTTTTAATTAAACAAGGAATTAACGGTCAAATACGGGAGCAAAAATAAAAAAAATCACCTGTTTTTGTACGTTTTTTAAAGGAGAAATTTTAACTATAAGAAAATCAGTTAAATACGATTCTTTTGGATCGCTTTGAGATGTCCTATTTGTGTTTTGAAATTTTTATGGCATTAACGCGTTGTGCGGTTTGTAAAGGATCAATTTCGCTCAATTTTCCGAGATTCCCGCCTTCGCGGGAATGACGGTTGATTCAAGGGAAGGACATGGGAAGGGGCGGTTTGCGGCTTCGCCGCAAACCGCCCCTTCCCAAACAAGCTCAATTATTTACGTCATCCCTGCGAAGGCAGGGATCTGTTAAAATTACATCATTAAATCAAATCTAAACCGCACAACGCGTTATGTTATTATTAACATTATGAGTAAAAAATGAACTTAAAGACAGCTTGATTGACTTTAGCGGAGAAGAGAAAATAATTAACATTTGTTGATTGAAGATTAGCGATAGTGTGAAAAAAAATCTAAAATCGTTAATCGTTAATCGTTAATCGTTAATTGAAATTCAAACAAAAAAGATAATCTCGATATCATGGACAAACACAAATTAGTCGCCGAGGTAGGCTTTAAGCAGTCTGCTACGGGAGGTATGTTTGAGTCTTCTGATGGCTTTTTCCTTGATCTGCCTTACTCTTTCGCGTGTCAGGTTGAACTTGGTCCCGATCTCTTCAAGGGTCATTCCGTGGTTCATTCCGATGCCATAGTAGTAATTAATTACATCTCTCTCTTTTTCGGTGAGTGTCGATAATGATCTTTGGATCTCCCTGTTCAAGGATTCCCTGAGCAGTTGTCCATCTGTTCTGGGGTTGTCATCGGTAATGAACACATCCAGGAATTTCAGGTCTTCGTCCTGTGAAAGCGGTGCATCCACTGAAATATACCGCGTGGTGATCTTCATGGCCTTATCGATCTTGTGTTCAGGGACTTCCAGCGTCTCTGCTATCTCATCTACCGATGGCAATCTTTCATACACCTGCTCCAGCCTGGAGGATGCTTTTTTAATCTTATTGAGTGATCCGACCTGGTTCAGCGGAAGCCTCACCAACCTGGATTGCTCAGCCAGGGCCTGTAAAATTGATTGACGTATCCACCAAACGGCATAAGAAATAAACTTAAACCCCCTGGTCTCATCGAAACGCTGAGCAGCTTTGATAAGCCCCAGGTTACCCTCGTTGATCAGGTCAGGCAGGCTCAATCCCTGGTTCTGGTATTGTTTTGCTACGGATACCACGAATCTGAGGTTAGCCTTGGTAAGCTTCTCAAGGGCAAGTTGATCGCCCGCTTTGATCCGTCTTGCCAATTCCACCTCTTCATCAGCAGTGATAAGCTCCTCCCGTCCAATATCCTGAAGATACTTGTCGAGAGATGCTGTTTCCCTGTTGGTAATGGACTTTGTTATTTTTAACTGTCGCATAGCTAACTAATTATATATCAAGGGATTGTAATTGCACAAAAAAAGTATACAAAGATACGACATTTTACCAGGTTTTCCAAATTTATACCGGGTAAAATCACAAAATAATTCTTATCCGGTAGAGTCTTAATAAGTTACAATAAAAAACCGTAATTCATTTTCATCCCATTCGGATAAATGCCCTTGATCCTGATCACCCCGCCTTTGATATTTTTCATGGCAAAATCCACATCCTCTTTTGACCTTATTTTAATATTGTTTATTTCCTGGATGATGAAGCCGTTCTTAACACCTCCGTTACGAAGCATACCGTCATCCAGGTCAGTGATCTTCATACCATATGTAATATGAAGTTTATTCATCTCACTTTCAGGGATCTGACCTAAGGTCACTCCCAGATCAGGGGCATGAAAGCTATCCTCTTTTCTGGTGATGGTAGCTGTACCCTGGTCATCTTTCAATTCAACATTATATCGTTGTTTAGTACCATTCCTGATAATATCCACAAACACAAGGTCACCGGGAGAATGCTGGGCAACGATCTCAAGTAACTGGGCTGTGGAGTTGACCTCAATTCCATCCACTCCAACAATAACATCTCCTTCAATGATCCCGGATTCCCTGGCACCTCCATTTTCTGAAAGTCTTTCAATATACACTCCCCTGATCTCTTCCAGGCCTTTTACTTGGGCAAGGTCGGAATTTACTTCCCTGATGATCACCCCGATAAAAGCCCTTTGAACCTTCCCATACATCATCAGGTCATCCATTACTTTTCTGACAATATTCACCGGAATGGCAAAGGAATATCCGGTATATAATCCTGTCTGCGATGCAATGGCAGCATTGATACCGATCAGCTCACCTTTTGTGTTGGCAAGCGCACCCCCACTGTTGCCCCGGTTAACCGCCGCATCAGTCTGTATAAAAGACTCGATAGCTCCCGGGATCCCCAGAATATTCAGCCCCCTGGCTTTAGCGCTCACAATCCCTGCCGTCACCGTGGAAGTCAGGTTAAAGGGGTTTCCAACTGCAATGACCCACTCCCCTATTTTCACATCATCAGAATTACCGTAAGTCAGATAAGAAAGATTTTCTGCTTCAATTTTGATCAAAGCCAAATCTGTGGTGGGATCTCTGCCAATAAGTTCTGCTTCATATTTATGCTTGTTGTTGAGTGTAACTTCCACATAGCCGGCGCCTTCAACCACATGGTTGTTGGTAACAATATACCCGTCCTCAGAAATGATAACGCCTGAACCAAAACCTGAATAAGTCCTGTTGGGATCTGTTCCCGGTTCCCCGAAAAAATCCCTGAAGAAATCGTTATAAATGTTTGTCTTTCCCGGAAACTCCGATCTGATATGAACCACCGCATGTATGGTATTTTCTGCGGCAGTGGTAAAATCAGGCCCCTCAAAAGGCATCACGGGCACATACCTGGCAGGCACAATACTTTGTATATCAACAGGCTGCACCTTATGACGTTCAGCATGATTATGATTGTCAATAGCATTGGACACCCCAACATAGATCAAGGCTCCCAAAACAACGATCAGAAAAATGTTCAATATACGATTCATGATATGATTTTAATTTATAGTATTATAATGAAGTCAGAAGTCAGAAGTCAGAAGTCAGAAGTCCGGAGTTTTTTAACGGCTCCCGTTTATGGTCTCCCCTCTTCCGACTTCCGACTTCGGACTTCGGTCTTCCACCCAGCCTGATTTCAAACGGATTAAAATCAGCAAATAGTATGCCCTTTTGCTGTTAAATTATGTTAAAGTTGAAAAAAATAAGTATTTTGCTATTTTTGTATGGTCGTAAATACCGACTGTTATGAAGATCGACTTTTATAAATACCATGGTACCGGAAACGATTTCATCCTGATAGATGACAGGAAAGGTGTTTTTAAGGCCGAAAAGCAGTTCATCTCAAAATTATGTCACCGTCAGTTTGGTATCGGCGCCGACGGGATCATACTATTGAGAGATGATGACAGCCTTGACTTTAAAATGTTATATTTCAACGCCGATGGCCTTGAAGGGAGCATGTGCGGGAACGGTGGAAGATGCTGTGTCGCATTTGCTGACCTGTTATTTCCGGGAAAAGATGAAGTTACTTTTATGGCCATAGACGGGAAGCACAAGGCTTTTATCAGGCATCGAAACCATGCGGATTGGACCATCAAACTAAGCCTGCATGATGTGACCTTATTTTCACTTGCACAGCAAGGATATATCATGGATACCGGGTCGCCCCACTTTGTCAGGTTTGAGGAAACAATCGACCTGATTGACATTATAAATGAAGGCCGGAAGATCAGGTATCATCAGGATTTTGAACCGGCAGGCATCAATGTCAATTTTGTTGAAGTATCAGGGGATAGCAGTATTGCTGTCAGAACTTATGAAAGGGGCGTTGAAAACGAGACCCTGTCATGCGGTACCGGTGTCACTGCAGCAGCCATCGCTTATGCCTTACAGACCAACAGGGATCATGATGGCATATCTGTTCTGACCCCTGGCGGAAAGCTGTTTGTCGAGTATACCAGGACCGGCAATAAATTCAGTGACATCTGGCTTGAAGGACCGGCAACGCTGGTTTACCGGGGGCAGGTGACGGTTGACGGTTAACAGTTGACGGTTGACGGTTGGCGGTTGACGGTTGGCGATTGACAGTTGACAGTTGGCAGTTGACAGTTGACAGCTGACAGTTGGCAGTTGACGGTTAACGGTTGACAATCGACAGTCGACAATTGACAATTGACAATTAAAAAAGCATTGTGTATGTTAAGATCAGACAATCTCATCTTAAGGGCTATGGAACCGGAGGATGCCGACATATTGTACGGATGGGAGAATGATATGTCAATCTGGCATCTTTCCAACACCCTTACCCCATTTTCCAGGTTCACACTTGAGCAATATGTGATGAATGCCAACCAGGACTTTTACACTATCAAACACCTCCGGATGATGATCGATCTAACTGACAGTCCGCAGGGCCAAAAAACGATTGGCAGCATCGACTTGTTTGAGTTCGAGCCCAACCATATGAGGGCAGGGGTTGGAATACTGATCCACAAAGACTACCGGAAAAAAGGATATGCCTCTGAAGCGCTGGACCTGATGATCGATTATGCTTTCGGCACATTGCACCTGCATCAATTATTCTGCAATATCGGAACAGATAACCCCGACAGTCTTAAATTGTTTCAAAACAAGAATTTTATTATTACAGGGAGAAAAACAGATTGGGTAAGGATCAATAACAAGTGGAAAGATGAGTTCTTGCTTCAACTGATCAACGACAATGATGGCAACTCAATAGACTGATATTGTCGATTTATCCAAATCAAGAGCGTAAGAGCATTTATAAGAAACTTCTGTCAGAATATGTTGATATGCAGGGAGCTGCACGCAAGCTATTGAAAATCACCAAAAGTTAGTTGACTTCCTCTCAGTATCTGCTCTCTTGTTTTTCCGCTTAGTGACACTCATAGAAAAATTAAACTACAATTTACAATTTCCGAGCACCAAAGGTGCGTAAATCATTAGCCCCGTGCGTAGCTCGGGGTTTATGGTATGACATATCCACTGAGCCCCAACGGGGCGTAATCATTAGTCCCATACATAACGTTCATCATAATTGATGTCATATTTTTTCAGAAAAGCACGATATTCATCTTTAAATGATATTTTCTTATGATGTTCATCTTGTACCGAAATATAATCTTTTACCACATGAGTTTGTTCTGGATGAATGGAAAATCCTCCATATCCGTTTTGCCAATAGAACTTTTGATATTGTTGGCCCTTTGTTTTTATCCATTTTGATGAATGAGTCTTTAATTCTTCGATCAGTTTCATTAATGCAATCTTTCGCGATAACAAACAAAGTATATGAACATGATCTATATGACCTCCTACAATTAATGGATTACATTCCAGATTCTTACAAATTCCGCCTAGATAACTGAACAACTCTTCCTTTATACCTTTATCTATGAAAGGGTGTCTATTTTTTGTGCTAAAGGTAATGTGCATGTAGTTTTTTACTAACGATTGAGGCATGTTTGAAATTATTGATTACGCACCTTTGGTGCTTATGTTCTATCGAATTACTTTATCCCCGGGCTGATGCCCGGGGCTATTGATTACCGCCCCTTTGGGGCTAATATTTAAAACAAAAATACACTAAAGATAGTGGAACACCCACAAATCATAAGAACAAAATCCATAAATGGTTGTCAGACTGTTTATTAGGAAGGTTTAACAATCCATTTTCGAGAATTGCGGAAAACAGGAAAGAATATCACCGTTGTTAATGGCTTAAGGAAATTATCAAGAGTTAGTTGGATTGTTCCCAATATCTGTTTCTTTTTCCGTTCTCCCTTGTTCATAAATAATATAGAATTAAAGTTTATGTAATTGGCATGTTAATCTTTTAGGAACTTCTTTAAACTATCTTTCAAAAAACCATGTAATTTTTTAGCCAGCTTTATTATTTCCTCATTATCATCTTCACTATTTTCTAATTCATCATCTATCTCCTCGCAGTGCATTTCCAAGTCCTCTACCACTTGCTCTAAAGGATAACCGCCATCCTTGAGATACTCGATATCATATTCACCACCGAGCTTATCTACCATCTCCTGCCAAGCGATGCCACGGTCTTTACTTGTCGCCCTTTTTCCTTTACCTCTACCAACATAGAACGGAATTTTCGCCTTTGGGTCTCTATGGACATAGACATAATATCCTGTCGGTTCTTCTTTCATTAACATCATTGATTGAATTATTTGATTTATTAATACTGTTCCATAGCTTAATCCTTATTTAGGGTCTTCAGTTTCCTACTTTAAGTATGAAAACAGATTAGAAGTAAGTAATGCTAAAAACACTGCTGTTAGTACGATAAGTGCGTATATCACATATTCAAAAAAATTAATACAATCATTAGTTAAATTGCTGGTAAGAGATAAAAATATCAAGGAAAGTACAATTATCACAGTGGCTAAACAAAATAATCTTTTGAATAATTTAATCACTTTATCACGCTTTTCAAGCTTTTCCTCAAAATGGTCCTTGGATTCCTGTAATTCTTCAACATCTTTATTGTTTTGCATAAATTTTATCATTTCAGCAAGCATTGCTCTGTATCTTCTAGTGAACTTAGCTTTCTTAAAATCTGCTAGCTTTTTTTTATCCTCCTCTACTAAATCCCTTGCTTTGTCAAAGAAAGTCTGTCCCTCTCCGTCAAGCTTAATGTTTTGATTTTCAACATAGGCCAGAATGAAAGCACCCAGGACAGCAATAATTGCTCCTACCACTTGCGGTATAGTACTCAATGAATAATAGATAAAGTCGGTATCCATTTTTGTTTGGTTTAATGGTTAGAACAAATATAGACATTCTTCCGTGATATGCAAAATAGTGTGTCAGATAGGATTTCCCATAAAATCTCATAAATTCGTATCTTAGCCATCTAATTTATTCTCCGTTTACATTAGCCCTACCTATTGACAGGGATTATCAACCGGGGTAGTTATTGGATTAGTGGATAAATATCGAACAAAACATAGAAATATAGAAACTATTTCACTGCTATTCAGCAAATAACAAGGACATGGAATATTATCACTCAAAATACGGAATACCCATTAAAAGAAAAAAAAGCAATTTCCACAAGTTTATCATCTATGCACTAATATTATTGATCCTGGTAGCAATTGGGGCCGGATACCTGTTGTACTCCGTGATTTACAAAACCAATGTGTGGACCGGTGAAAAGGAAAGCGTCTCCTTATATATTCCGACAGCCTCAAACTATGATGATGTTAAGCATCTTCTTTATACCCAGGGTATTATTATCCATCGTAATTCATTTGAATGGCTTGCAAAAAAGAAAAAGTACCCGCAAAACATCAAGCCCGGCAGGTATATTATCACTAGTGAAATGTCCAATAATGACCTCATTAACCTGCTCAGGCTTGGTGAACAGACACCTGTCAAGGTGATCTTTAACAATGTCAGGGATATAGAACAACTGGCACAAAAAGTCTCCCTGCAGATCGAAGCGGATTCTGCAACTATTGTCAGGTTGCTGTCTGACTCTTCATACATTGCAGGTTTCGGTGTTAACCGTAAGACTGTTACTACCATATTCATTCCGAACACTTATGAGTTCTGGTGGACCACCGGCGCTGCAGGTTTTATTGAACGAATGGATGTTGAATACCAGCTTTTTTGGAATGATGAAAGAAGAGCCAAAGCCATAGAGCTTAAAATGACCATTCCGGAAGTGGTAACCCTGGCTTCAATAATACAAAAAGAGACTAATAAGAATGATGAAAAAGCTACTATTGCCGGTGTTTACATCAACAGGATGAACAAAGGATGGAGATTGCAGGCAGATCCAACCCTGGTATATGCCTGGGGGGATTTTAATATAAACAGGGTATTGAAGATCCACCAAAAAATCGATTCACCTTACAATACATATAAATACAGTGGACTGCCACCCGGGCCAATATGCATTCCGTCCATTGCTTCTATCGATGCAGTCCTGAACTATGAAAATCATAATTATATGTTTTTCTGTGCAAAAGCAGATATGTCCGGCTATCATGTCTTTGCTAAAACCAACACCCAGCATAATAAAAACGCAAGGGAATACCAGAAGGCGCTTGATGAGAGACGGATCATGAAATAAGAAGGATTGAACCGGTTATATTTCATATCACTGATTGTAGTTGTATATGCCTTCTCGATTTCCGAAGTGAGGCCGAATGATACATTGGCTGCATCCGGAGAAAACGACAGCATTCATAAAGGCCGTCTGACCGGAGTGCTGATCACAGGCGGGGTATTGTACACGGGAACGATGATCGGACTGTACAATCTCTGGTATAAGGATTACCCCCAGTCTTCTTTTCATTTTATCAATGATAACAATCAATGGCTTTACATGGATAAAATCGGGCATGCCACTACTTCGTACTGGATAGGAAGAATTGGATATGAAGCGCTGAGGTGGTCCGGAGTCAGCCGGAAAAAAGCAATATGGTACGGCGGAAGCCTGGGCTTTGTTTTTACGACAACAGTTGAAATATTTGATGGATTTTCAGCCGAATGGGGGGCTTCACCCGGGGATATTATTGCCAATACGGCAGGTGCGGCACTGTTTATCGGCCAGCAATTAATATGGGATGAGCAGCGGTTTTTGCTGAAATTCTCGTATACGCCTTCGGAATTTGCCCAATATCGCCCGGATTTGCTCGGCAGCAACCACCTTCAGCGCATTTTAAAAGATTACAACGGCCAGACGTACTGGCTTTCAGTAAATATTTACTCATTTTTACCGAGGGAATCAAAGTTCCCGAAATGGTTGAATGTAGCTTTCGGATACGGTGCATCAGGAATGCTTGGGGCCAGGTCAAACCCTGATGAACATGATGGCCATCCGCTACCTTATTATGACCGGTATTCGCAATACTACTTCACCCTGGATATTGACCTGACAAGGATCAAAACAAGGTCTGAGACCGTGAGACTACTGTTGAACATCATAGGATTCATTAAGATCCCATTTCCTGCCCTGGAATTTAACAAGTATGATAAAGTTAAGTTTCATTGGCTGTATTTCTGAATTTTTCGCACGTAGAGACGCACTGCCGTGCGTCTCTACTACATACAAAATGCAAACCAGACGCACAGCAGTGCGTCTTTACTCGTAATAAACCGATATCTTTGAAGCAATGAGAGAGAAGAAAGCCATCATCTGGGACTGGAACGGCACCTTGCTGAATGATGCCCATGTCTGCATTGATTGCATGAATGTACTGTTGCAGGAGCGAGGGTTGGAAGCCCTTACCGAATCAAGGTATAAAGAGATCTTCACCTTCCCGGTTAAGGAATATTATGAACGTGCAGGATTCGACTTTTCAAATGAGGATTTCGATATCCCGGCACATCAGTTCATTGATCTGTACCGGGTTAACCTGAAAACTGCACGACTCCATAAAAATGTACGGGAGATCCTGGAACATTACAGAAATGAAGGTATAATGCAAGTGATACTATCGGCTATGGAACAGGACTTTTTACTGGAATCCATCAATAACAATGGCATCACTGGGTATTTTGATCATATTAATGGCATCAATAATCACCTCGCGCACAGTAAATCTGAAATAGCCACAAGATTAATCAAAGCGATGGGGGTTCCTGCAGAGAATATTGTTTTAATCGGCGACACCATACACGATCATGAGGTTGCCAGGCATATACACACAGATTGCATCCTGATCGCACATGGCCATCAATCTGTCAAACGGCTGCAGAAAACCGACTGCCTTGTGCTTCACAAAATTTCAGATTTGCTAAAAATTGTGTAAACATATTTCATATTTTAGCCCTCCGAAACAACACTAAATTAAACTGTCATGAAAATCGTCAAACGGGTTGAGAGGGTTATCAATGCCGACATAATTAAACCGGGCAGCATCATTTATATTGCAGGAAATGCTGCCACGCCACAAGTCTTATTAAAACAAATGGCAAGGGATACTGACATCCGGGATATTGAGACCCTGAGTATTTTATTACTGGGTGACATAAAGGAGCTATTCTCGGAAGAGGCCTGCAGCAGGATCCGGCACAGGATCATCTTCAACGGGCCACATTCCAGGGAAGCCATGAACAATGGCTGGGCCAGGTACCAGTTGATCCACCTTTCGGATGTCCCAAAACAACTTAAGGAATACATCAAGCCCAATGTTGTATTGCTTACAGTGAGCGGACCCGATAATGGCGGAAATTACAGCCTGGGAACCACTGTCGAAGGAGTGCAGGCCGCTATCGAATCAGCCCTGGCAAATAAGGGCCTTGTCATTGCAGAACGCAATGCCAATATGCCATTTGTCCTTGGAACTACCATACATGAGAGTAATATCGATTACCTGATTGACACGAATTACGAATTGCCGGAAAGTCCCGTTCATACACCTGACGAACGCGCCAAAAAAATCGGGGATTTGATCGCGGAACTTTATATTGAAGACGGCAGCACCTTGCAGTATGGTATTGGGGAAGTGCCGGAGGCCGTAACCGACGCCATTGTCAGGAAAGGGGTCAGGAATCTTGGGATTTACACGGAGTTATTTGCGGACGCCATGAGAACCCTGGTTCAAAAAGGCATTGTCACCAACAAATATTTACGGAACAACTTTTCTGTTTCAACGATCTTCCTGGCAGGATCAAAGGAGGGTTATGACTGGCTTGATTTTAACAGTTCTGTTCAGAGCCGGCCGTCCAGCCAGACAAACAAGATCATGTTCATCTCTGAACAACCCGGGATGATCTCTATAAACAGCGCTATCGGCGCAGACCTTCACGGCAATATCTGGGCCGATTCACTGGATGCCAGGCAGATTTACAGTGGTATCGGCGGACAGGCAGACTTCATGCGGGGCTCCTACCTGTCGGTAGGCGGGGGCCCTATTATAGGAATGAAATCCACCACTGATGATGGGCAATCCAAGATCCTGGATATGTGCCCGAAGGGGATCACCACCACGGCCATTGCAGCAGACCCCGTTGTGATCGTTACTGAAAAAGGGGCCTTCAACCCAAGAGGCCTGACCATAGCAGAACATGCGGTAGGCATTGCACACCTCGCAGAAGAAAAATACAAAGAGGCGTTGCTGAAGGAAATCTATGAAAGTAAATCTTTCCATAAACCCAGGGCAGCCCTGAAAGATGTGGTGAAAAAGGGATTCATTTCCTATGATGACGTGTTTAGTGGGAAATAGTACGATCGTATTTTCATCATTCCACCATTCCATTATTCCAACAAAACCACTGCTTATAAAACATTTCCAATCTTCAATCCAAAGCTTATAGTCCGGGGTTGACTTGGACCATATATATACCCCGGGTCCCGGTAAATTCCAGCATCATAATCGTTTTGAATACTGTTAAAAATGTTTTGTATCCCTGCCTGAACCTGCAATGATATCTTCTTTGACAAATCAACTTCATAAGTGAATACAATACCCATATCAAAGAAAGGATCGGAATATTCGAGTCTTTCACCAATAATGACATCACCATTCTGAATAGCCTCTTGTTCATTGGGGTCGGTTGTTTCCGGATCAAGACCAAAATGCGGCACATACATTCTGCCGGTGTAAGTTCCCGTGATAGCAGTTGAAAAATGTCTAAACGGTTTCCAGTTAAACATCAGGTAACCATAAGTATTTGGGGTACGGAGGAAAGATCTGGTTAGTTGCGTTTCATCTTCACCCCAGGGTTGCGGCTTGTCATATTCACTTATCTGGATAGTCATACCCAATTGAAAACTCAGATTCTTCATTGTTGCCAGGTTCAATTCTAGATTCACTCCGGTAACCCTGGCCCCGTCAGTAGCATTGGTTCTTAAGTATTCTACGTTTCCAAGTGAGTCGGCAGGTGAATAAATATTAACAAAAGGATCCAGTAGTTTTGTGTAGAACCCCTCAATCAGAAATTCGTACAGAACTTTATTCATTGCTTTCGAAAAGTTAAAGGAAGTGCTGACACTATGTGAAGTTTCCTGTTTTAAACCGGGGTCATTCCGGTGGGTGACCCTCCTTGCACCGGAAGTTTCTATATGAAGATCTTCATCGAAAATTTGTGGGGCACGATACCCTTTGGCATAACTCAATCTGTATTGCAGGTCTTCGTTGATATTGTATAAAAACGAAGCCCTTGGGATCAGTACGTTTCCGGAAACAGCTTCATGATCATTGCTTTTATCTATAATATCATAGTGGTCGAACCTGAATCCCAATAAAAATTTGAAACGCCCTGTATTCCATTCGTTTTGAACATACGAGCCAATGGTGTTTGACCGCTGGTCGGCAATGAGGGTATTTGAGTCACCCTGAGTACCTAATTTCTCATCTTTTAGCGAAGTGTTCGTATTTTCAATTCCGAGAGTCAGGACAGAAGGGGAAAACAGGACTTTCTTAAAGTTGTGTGCATATAGCATACCGAGATTATATGTAAAATCATCGGTCTTTCCATAACCATTTGGATCCTGGCTTGCCCCATAATACGAATCTCTATCAATATTCTGTGCTGCCACATAAACAGAAAACTTATTGCTGTTCCGGGTAAATGCATTTAATGTGAGGGAAGCACCTGTTATATCATGATCAAGTTGTTCACAAATATCGGCTTCGTGGGGAAGCATGTTAAACTTATTGCCGCCCCTTCTGAATTCATTAATATTGTAAAAGTCGAGAGATATTTTACTCAACTGGCCGGTTTTGTAAAAAGCATTGAACCCAATGGAGCGGTTTTTTATTTTAACCATTTCCGAGAAACCATCATTGTTTGCATCATAGGGGTCTCTGTTTCGTACCATTCCATATAAAGAAATTCCACTTTTATAGTCTGATGAAACCAATGATCCATTAAAAACCAACGATTTATCCCAGGCTATTTCCCCGCCTTCTTTATTCCCGATGCCGATTGCACTGAAGTTGGAACCGATATCAAATGAATTCCTGAATGGCTCTGTGGTGATTATATTAATGGTCCCGGCAATGGCATTTCCACCATAAAGCACTGATCCGCCTCCCCTTACAACTTCGATACGCTGGATCATGTTGGCCGGCAATAATTCCAGGCTGTAAACCCCCGCCAACCCGCTGAATACCGGACGGCTGTTGATCAGGATTTGTGAATACGGGCCTGCCATCCCGTTCATCCTTACCTGTGTAAAACCACAATTCTGACAGTTTGTTTCGGTACGTAAGCCTGGTGCAAAATTAAGTCCGTCTATCAGGCAAACACTTTGTTTGGATTCAAATACTTTTGGAGTGATCACATCAACCACTATTGAAGCTTCCTTCCGGTTTTCCTCATTCCTGTCGGCAGTTACTACAACCTGTTCCATTAACAGAATATCTTCTTCTACATCAAAATTCAATTCGATGCTTTTATTTGCCATTACCTCCACCTCCTTTTCCTGTGGTTTATATCCGATTCCCTGCACCCTGATGATGTGTTTCCCAACCGGAAGGTTTATCAGCATGTAATGACCTGTACCATCTGTGTTTGTTCCAATTGTTGTACCTTTCACCAGGACATTTATGTATGGCACGTGTTTGCCATTGCATTTCACATCACCAAAGATATTTGCATCCGTACCGTTTTGAGCATTGGCCAGAAAAGAGGACAATATGAATATAAATACCAGCGGAATAATAAATTCTGATCTCATTTATAAGCTTATTAGGTAATTATTTAGCTGTAACGTATATTTCATCAATGTATAGTAAATCACTAAAATAGAATATCTAAATCCGAATATCTAAATCCTAAACAATACCAAATGACAAAAGCACAAAATTTAAAACCGTATGTTCTGT
>DAOWEV010000039.1 GCA_030638325.1 Bacteroidales bacterium | reverse complement strand
AATGCGAATCAAGGGTTGTGATTATATTTAACCACGAAGGAACAAAAAGGAAGTCACAAGACCGATTGCTATCGGTATCACAAAGTATCCAAATAAAAAATTTTAAAGATGGTATTAAACGGGTGATTCTTAAGTCCTTAGAGTGACTTTGTGATATCCTTTGTGACCTTTGTGGTAAAAAAAACCTATTTCAACTCTTGATTCACATTAATAATACAGTTATGAAAGAGAAGGAGACAGCCACCGGGAATCATACAGCGTACAGGCCTGCTGCATTCAGGCTACTGTGCCTTTTCGCTATCACTTTCCATGGGTTCATCCTGTTGCTGCTCCTGGCCGGCCTGTTCAATTCAGGATGGTTGACAGAAATGTTATCGCAATACCAACCTGATATTTCTACAAAACTGGTCATATTACCACTGCTGACCGGAATTGTTTTATTGGCTGCGATCATATCAGGGATCATTTTGATGTATTTCACAAAGAAATCGGGTCTATACCTATATATATTAGCTTCAATATTTCTAATTTCAACTTTTATTCTATTTGTTGAATTAGATTGGCTGGCGATTATTATCGAAAGCCTGTTTGTACTCCTTTTCATCTTTTTAATTCCAAAATCACGATAAAAAATCCTTTTGCGATTAGCATTACAATGAAATTTGGGTACTATATGGATTATAGTGGGGATTCAAATAAGCCACAGATTCACAGATTATAAATTTTTATGTTTTTCGTAATCAATTGTTTATCTTATGAGATTAGAACTAATCCTAAACCCTGTTATATATATTGCCCCAAACCCACTAATAACCAAAGAATTACAATGGCTATTATGCTTAATGTTTACATTAAGTGGCCAATATATAAACATTTAAGATACTTAATCTGTGAATCTGTGGCATTTGATTTACCCACCAATAACAACATAGAACCAAAATTTAAAGTAATTTTGTTTTTTTAATTAAAAAATATTTTGAGTGTCTTTTCATTTTAAAATTAGCTAATTATCTCATTTTCAATTCAGTTAATTATGTCTGAAAAAATTATTAATAATTATTGTTAATTATTTATCATTTTATTTTGCTATAAATGACTTTTTATATTTATACTTGCACTAAAGAAGTATCAAATTTTAATTTTTAACCAAAATTTTGATCTATGAGAAAATTTACAATCCTATTTGCATTCTTCTTGTTTTTGGGAATGCAAGCAACACTTGCTCAGCAAGTGACGGGCACAGTGACGGATGCAGCAGACGGGACGAAGCTTCCCGGGGTATCCGTTGTTGTCAAGGGTACTACCATCGGTACCGTTACTAATAACGATGGTATATACGACCTGGACGTTCCGGAAGGCTACAATTTACTTAGTTTTTCCTTCATCGGAATGATCCCTCAGGAAATCACCATTGACGGCCGTGCGGTTATTGATATTGCATTGGCTGAAGATGTTGTGGGTCTGGATGAGGTCGTGGTTACCGCCATTGGTATATCCAGGGAAAAGAAAGCGCTTGGCTATTCCGTTCAGGATGTCAGTGGCGATCAGATCTCACACAGCGCTAACGCACAGTTGGTCAACTCACTGAACGGCCGTGTCGCCGGTGTGCAGGTCATCAGCAATTCAGGGGCAGCCGGTGCCGGTACCTACATTAACATACGTGGGTCCCACACCATCATTGGGAACAACCAACCCCTGTTCGTTATTGATGGTGTACCTATCGACAACTCAACATCATTGGACAATGCTGGTTTCGAGGATGATGTTGCCGGTGTCGCACGTTCAAACCGCGCCATCGACCTGAACCCTGAAGACATCGAGACAATGGCCGTACTGAAAGGTGGACAGGCCACCGCACTCTATGGTTTAAGGGCGGCAAACGGCGCCATCGTTATTACTACAAAAAAGGGGAAAGCCACGGTAGGTAAAAAGGTCAATGTCACCTTCTCGCAGTCAGTAGCTTTTGACAAGATCTCACAGACGATGGACCTGAACCAAAAGTATGCACAGGGCATCTATGGTGATTGGTATTCTGGTTACTTTTCTTCCTGGGGCCCCAGAATGGACACTATGAGCTATTCCAGGGATCCGGGTGTATGGGAAAACCCGGGCTTCGACGTGGATGGGGCGCTTGTAAGCAAAAATGACCCAACTGCTACCGGTGAAAACGTAAAGGCTTATGACCACTATGACTTTTTCAGGACCGGTGTTACTTCCAACACCAGTGTCGGCTTCTCGGGCGGAAGCGATGTGGCGAGGTTCTATGCCTCTGCATCATACCTGAACCAGCAGGGTGTCGTCCCAAACAATAGCTGGGACAGGCTTACTCTCATGATCAATGGAGAGACCAGATTATCAAAAAGGATCTCCATATCAGGAATGGCCAACTATATTGAATCCGGTGGGGACAGGATCCAGCAGGGATCCAATACCTCCGGTGTCATGTTAGGCTTGTTGAGAACGCCTCCTTCATTTAATAATAACGGCCAGGCACCCGGCGCACCAAACAGCTGGAGTTTTAATGACGGCACCCAGCGTAACTACCGTGCTGGCGGCGGTTATGACAACCCATACTGGACTGCCAATGAAAACAAATACACCGATAAGGTAAAAAGGATCATTGGAAATGTTGCTCTTACCTATATTCCTGCCGACTGGCTGACCGTCACCTGGCGTGTTGGGACTGATATGTACAGCCGTTTGGCCCAGGATTACTTTGCCATTAATTCCAGGACTGCGCCCGACGGACAAGTTTTTGCCGATGCGTTCACAGCGAGGGATTTCAACTCCGACCTGTTGCTTACCTTTAATAAAAGATTTAGTGATGATGAATTCGGATTTGTCCTTTTGTTAGGCCATAACTTGTATGAAAGGCTCACCTCAAGGCTTACTGCAACAGCTTCCGGCCTTGAACTGCCAAATTTTTACTCACTCAGTAACACATCAACCATTGTTGCAAACCAGACCAGGCTGAAATTGAGAAGAGCCGGGTTATTCTTCGACCTTGGATTCGACTGGAAAAGGCAGTTTTATATCAATATTACCGGACGTAATGATTGGTCGACAACACTTCCCGAACAGAACAACTCTTTCTTCTATCCTTCTGCCGGGGCAAGCTGGATATTCACCGAGCTGCCGGCGCTTCAGGGTAATAATGTAGTAAGGTTTGGTAAGCTCAGGGCATCCTATGCTGTTACTGCTGTCGATGCTCCTTCATACAATACTACGACTACCTACGTCAAAGCTTTCCCGAGTGACGGCTGGGTTTCTCCTTTCGGCCTGGAGTTCCCGTTGCTGGGTCAAGCCGGCTTTACTTATTCAGACGATAAAGGAAACGCCGACCTGAAGCCGGAAAGAACAGCTACCTGGGAAATCGGAGTGGAAATGAAATTCTGGGCCGACAGGCTTGGAGTTGACCTCGGTTACTTCAGTTCGAGGACAACAGACCTTCTGCTTCCGGTAAGTGTCGCAAATTCCAGCGGATTCGGATCACTCTTCCTGAATGCTGCCGAAATGACCAATAAAGGGATCGAACTCGTACTTTACGGTTCCCCCGTGAAAACAGAAAAATTCACATGGGATATCATGGTCAATTTTACCAAGATTGACAATGAGGTTGTGGAACTATATGAAAATGTGGAGAATATCTTCCTCGGCGGATTTACTGATCCTCAGATCAGGGCCGTTGCCGGAGAACCTTACAGAAGTATTTACGGATACGACTGGACAAGGGATGAAAGTGGCAATGTCCTGATCAATGAAGATGGGTTCCCCTATGGAGATTACAGCAATATGATATCGATCGGTAAAGTAGATCCGGAATGGACCATGGGTTTTAACAATATCTTCAGATTCTTTGGGGTAACGGTCTCAGCCCTGTTCGACTATAAAAAAGGCGGCCTGATGTGGAATGGTACCAGGGGCGCTCTGTACTATTTCGGAACCCACGCCGACACGGAATCCAGAGAACCGGGTGACCTCGTTGTATTCGAGGGTGTTAAAGCATCTAACGGGGAAAAGAATGACATAGAAGTTGTGAAAGATATCGACTGGTACCTGATGGGTGAAGGCAGCGGATTTACCGGGCCAACAATCGATTACATTGAAGAGACAGGCTGGATCAGGCTTCGTGAACTTACCATTGCCTATGACTTCGGAGCCGAAGTTATTGGTGAAAATGGTTTCTTCAAATCACTGCAGGTTTACTTTACAGGCAGAAATCTCTGGTTGAGCACCGACTACACAGGTATCGACCCCGAAACCAACCTGCTGGGATCCGTTAATGCCCAAGGTATGGATTACTTCAATATGCCAGGCACAAAAACCTATCTTATTGGTTTAAAAGCAGGCTTCTAATACTTTAAAGAAATGAAATTGTTAATACAAAAAATGAATATTATGAAAAAATTCATCAAAAATATTGGACTCCTCTTCCTGATGGTTTTGGTGCTGGGTTCCTGTTCGAAATGGATTGATCCGGATCTGAACATAAATCCTGACGAGCCCGACGAGGTAACGATGGTTACCCTGATGCCTGTAATCCAGGCCAGAATGGCTTTTACCATTGTTGGAGGAAACGATATGACAAGAACACAATCTATATGGTTACAACATCTTTGTGGGGTCTCCCGTCAATCAATGTCGGAAGGCAACTACCAGTTGCGTGCTGGCGATGTCAACAACCTTTTTAATGCAACCTATGCAGGTTCCATGATGGATATCGTAAAGTTGCAAAACTATGCGGAAGCAGCTGACCCGGTGGCTTACCATTATCGCGGCGCTGGAAATATCCTGATGGCGCTGGCGCTGGGCCTCTCAACAGATGTATGGAATGCTATTCCATACACGGAAGCTTTCCAGGGTGAGGCGAACATAACACCTAAGTATGATTCCCAGGCGGATCTCTATGTAACTGTCAAAACTTTATTGCATAATGGTATAGCTGATCTTCAGAAGACTGATGAAAGCGGACTTCCATTGGATGGTGATTATTTCTTTGGTGGTGATGTGGACGCCTGGATCAGAGCTGCAAATTCATTGCTGGCCAGGTATACATTGCACTTGTCAAAGCAGGACGGTTCTGCCTGGGCAGAAGCGCTGACGTTTCTCAATGCGGGCATTTCATCGAATGACGAAGACATGCAGTTCAACTATGGAACAGCAGCCACAAATTCAAACCCGTTTTACCAGTTTATGCGTGACAGAGGTGATGTCAGAATGGGCTCATACTTCATCGACACCCTGAAAGCAAGGTTTGACCCCAGACTTCCTGTCTTTGCAGAATTGGCTGCCTGCGGAGAGTATGTAGGCGCCGTCATGGAAGCGCCTTCCGATACTGCTTCAGCACCCGGAGTGGCTATAGCAGCCCCCGATGCTCCCACTTATTTGGTAACATACCAGGAAATGCTGTTCATAAAAGCCGAATGCCAATATAAAACCGGTGTTGATGAAGCAACCGTGAAGGCCACCCTGGTGGAAGCACTTTCCGCTTCACTGGAAAAATATGGTGTTTATGAACAGGTATATATAGATGGTTATGCTCTGGCTCTTGCGGCTATTTCCGGAAATGCCCTCTACGACGAGATATTCTTCCAGAAATATGTTGCCCTGATCTACCAGGCCGAAACATGGGTAGACTGGAGAAGGTCTGAAAATGTGATTGGCCTTGTAAGAAACCAGAATGGCGAGACGGATGAAATTCCGCGCCGTTTCCCATATCCTACGGATGAGGTTACATACAATGCACAACCTGAACAAGATGGTGTTACAATCACCGACAGAGTATGGTGGGATGGTAACTAAAACAGGAATTAATAATTATATGATAAAACCTGCCGGCATTCGCTGGCAGGTTTTTTTTTGCTCATTCTAACCTGTTTAATTCCCAAATTGAACGATTACGAAGCAAATTGTCAATATTCAATGTTATTCCGGTATGGTCAACTGCCAACCGTCAACTGCCAACTGTCAACCGCCAACCGCCAACCGTCAACCGTCAACCGTCAACCGCCAACCGCCAACCGTCAACCGTCAACCGTCAACCGTCAACCGTCAACTGTCAACTGTCAACCGTCAACCGCCAACCGTCAACTGTCAACCGTCAACCGTCAACCGTCAACTGGTTAATCGGATTGCTACTGAATGTCAATTTTATCCAGGCACATAGTTAAACTATCTCTCAGATGATAAAATCTTTCAAGACAAGCAGAGTCGACCGGTTCAGCAGGTGGGGATTCTACTTTCAGGGGATTAATAGCTTTGCCATTGCGGTAAAAACGGAAATCCAGGTGCGGGCCGGTGGCCAGGCCGGTGGCCCCTACATAGCCTATTAAGTCACCCTGTTTCACCTTTTTCCCTTTCCGGATGCCTTTGGCGAATTTTGAAAGGTGCATATAGGTTGTGGTGTATGTTCCATTGTGCCTGACCTTTATGTAATTTCCCCCTCCTTTATTATCCCAGCCTTTGGCTATCACTGTACCATCCCCAACTGTATATACAGGCGTACCGGAGGCAGCAGCATAATCGATGCCGGTATGCGGGCGGTAAATCTTTAAAACCGGATGGTACCTTCTGTAAGAAAACCTGGAGCTGATCCTCTTAAAACGTAAAGGCGCTTTCAGGAATGTCCTGCGCATGCTTCCGGCATCCTCATCAAAATAATCACCTACACTATCCTGGATAAAATAAAAAGAGTAATAATCCCGGTCAATATGGTTGAACAATGCCGCCTTTATCTTCCCGATGCCAATGGGATTGTTGTCAACAATAAGCTCTTCATACATGACCTTATAATAATCCCCATCCCGAATGCCGAAAAAGTCTATCGTCCAGGCAAAGATCTCGGATAATTCATTTGCCAGGTTGGGATCATCTCCCTGCTGAACCATAGTCTCCCACAGGGATGAATGAATGACTCCGGATATGGTCCGGTTTATGATATTAACCGGTTTTTTTCCACGGTATACAAGTATGGTGTCATAAATATTGAATACTATGTATGAAGCAGGGTTCTCTTCATAGATAAAATAGAGAGTTCTTGGTACTGAGTCGTTTGTTGTGATGACCGCATAGTTATTTCCGGCCCGGATCTTTCGTACATCAAATACGGGCTTCGAAATTCTAACTAATTTGTCGATGATCGCATAGTCAACATTATAGTCCAACAGGATATCACTCAGGAATTGATTGCGCCTGACCTTAGCGCTGTGTACTTTAAGAGAATCCACAATAATGCCATACTGCATGGTATGTTTATATTCCTCATTCCGTTCCATGGTTTTCCGGCTTAGGATAGTAACCGGAGAATATAATAATTTACTGGTGATGATGATCAATACAGAAAGCAGGATCAATACAATAATGTCAGATAATATCTTCTTTTTATTCATTAATCGTAACTATTAGTAGGTGTTTTAGATATTATACAAACGTTTTTTTATAATATTAATTTCTTAGCGATAATATTGGTTTAATATTATTTTGATGTGCTGGGGATT
>DAOWEV010000200.1 GCA_030638325.1 Bacteroidales bacterium | reverse complement strand
GGGCCGGTTTTATCCTTTTGCTCTGGAACAAAAAGTATATCGCATCTCTTATCTTCGGTATAGCTGCTATTATTACCTGTTCAATCTACTTCTATGATTTTAATGAGACCTATGGCTTTTCATACTGGCTTTATCAGATCACCCAGAGCCCTTCTCTCGACAGCATTCCGGAATATCCATTGATATTCAAACCTTTCATCAATCTTTTAAATGAACATCAAAGGTTTTTTCACAATCCAAAGATCATAATATTTAGTGTTTTTGCTTTTATAACAATTATTACAGGCATTAAACATATATTTAAAGATCATCAGAACCTGTTGAAATACACTTCACTCCTGATATTGCTTTTAGGGATGCTGGCCATGCATAAAACCAGGAAATACATGCTGATCTATTATCCTTACCTCGTAATCATGATAAGCATCACTTTCTCAGCCTTGCTGGAAAAGAAGCTTGAGCTGCCCGGGTTTTTGAATAAAATCGGCTTCAATAACATAAAACGGACGTTGATCATACTATTGATCGTTTTTGTAATATCCGGATTCTATTATAACCTTCAGACCTCAACAATGAAATTCACTTCCGGACAGAACCGTTCCATTACTGAGGAGTATTTCCGGGGAAGCCCAAAAGATGCCAATATCATCGCACCCCTGACCTTTATTTTCAATGAGATAGAATATTATAACAGGATACAGGGTGAAGTCTGTTATACAGAGCTTCAAAAATCCGATCCGGATATCTATGGGAAAGGGTTTATCAAAAAAGCCATGGAATTTGATATTGATTTCATCATCCTTACCCCATTATATCGTGAGAAATTAGGCTTGCATGACCTTTCAAAAGGCACTGAAATTGGCCCGTTTATTGTTGATGAAGATAATGAACAATACCTGATCTTATCCCGCATCGGGAATTAATCTATAGCTTTGAACCTTGAACTTTAAGCCTTAAACAACTAATGAAGACAATCAAAGATTTTCTAAAAAAGACAGATTTGTTTTCTGATTTCTCAGATGAAGAGTTATCTGAGATCATCTCACTAATACAGGAAGAACATTATGAAAAGGACGAATATGTTTTCACTTCCCATGATACAGGAAAAAAACTCTTTATTGTCAAAGAAGGAAGCCTGGCCCTTAACATAGGCAGCAACAGGCTGCGTGAATTCGGCCCATACGATATCTTCGGCGAAGTTGCGTTAATATCTGAAAACCTGAGGATTGGAAATGTTAAAGCAAAGGATGCGAGTACATTATATGCACTTACCCACGATGACCTGATCACCTGTAAAAAGATCCCGGCCACACTGGCATTGAAGATCCTGCGGATACTTGCTAAAAAAGTTGCCACTTACTTGCAGCCACAGGCCCATACCAGTACCGATGAACTGATCAGGGAAGGGGAAAATGATAATGTTGAATTCAAATCCACGCTGAGATATAACCTGCACACCAAAAAATTTGGAAAAGAGATCGAGCATGCAGCCTTGAAATCAGTGGCAGCCTTTATGAATTTAAACGGAGGAACGCTCATCGTTGGTATTGACGATGATAAAAATGTCGTCGGATTGGATTCTGACAACTTTGAAAATGATGATAAGACCTTACTTCATCTTACCAATCTTGTGAAAGAGCGGATTGGAATGAACCACACTACTTTCATCAATTCCTCGATCGAAATGCTTAATGGTAAAAAAGTATTGCGGGTAGATGTAAGTGCATCCATCATTCCGGCTTATGTTACCTATAATCAGCAGGAGTATTTTTTCATTCGCACAGGGCCTTCTACAACTGAACTCAGGACAAGTGAGATTTATGATTACATTTACAACAGGTTTTATAGGCCGAAGGGTTGAATTAGGACGGTAGGACGGTAAGACGGTAAGATAATAGGATGGTGTCAATAATCCCTTAGTCCCTTAGTCCCTTAGTCTCTCAGTCCTACAGTCCTACAGTCCTAAATTCCAGTGGATTTCTCATTCAAATTAAACTATTGAGCGTTGCCTGTAACCATAAACATACGGTTTTACGAAGAGTTAAATGATTTTCTTGCTAATCGCAGGAAAAAGAAGGCCTTTGAACACACTTTCTCGGGCCGGCCTGATATTAAAGATATCGTGGAATCATTAGGCGTTCCGCATGGTGAAATAGATCTCATCCTGGCCAATGGCAATTCTGTTGACTTCAAATACAAACCTGGTGAGGGCGATATAATATCAGTATATCCCCAATTTGAAAGCATCGATATAGCTGGTGTTGTCCGGTTAAGGCCTGAGCCATTGAGGATCACCCGCTTTATTCTGGACGTACACCTCGGGAAACTTTGCAAGTACCTGAGAATGCTTGGCTTTGATTGTTATTATAACAAAAAACTTAACGATGAAGAGATCATAAGCATGGCGCTGGCAGAACACCGTATCATACTCACCCGGGATATTCCCCTGTTGAAACATGGCTCGGTGATGCATGGTTACTGGGTGCGTAATGAAGACCCGTTGAAACAACTCGATGAAGTGATCATGCGATTTGACCTTCAGCATAATCTAAAACCATTTCAAAGATGTATGGAGTGTAACGGCGGATTGACACCCGTCGACAAGCAGGATATAATTGAACTCCTGAATCCAGGCACTATTAAACATTTCGATGAATTCTTCCAATGCGGGCAGTGTAAAAGGGTCTATTGGAAGGGATCGCATTACGATAACATGCTGAAGATGGTGGAAGAGTTGAGAGTTGAGAGTTGAGAGTTGGAAGACCGAAGTCGGAAGACGGGAGTCGGAAGTTGGAAACAGAAAGCCGCCAACCGCCAACCGCCAACCGCCAACCGTCAACCGTCAACCGCCAACCGTCAACCGCCAACCGTCAACTGATTATCAAAGCACGCCCTGATCCAGCATAACATTCGCTACTTTCAGGCAGCCTGCAATGTTAGCGCCTTTCACATAAT
>DAOWEV010000111.1 GCA_030638325.1 Bacteroidales bacterium | reverse complement strand
CGAGCTACTCTCGGGGCTACTAATTTACGCACCTTTGGTGCTCGAAAATTGTAAATTATAGATTGACTTTTTCTTTATGGGTGTCCTATTGCGGGAAACAGGGGCTTAAGAGATTGGGCGATGTATGAGATTGCGCGATATTCGATTTCCGAAAGCCAGCAACACTTTGCTCAATCTTATACATCGGGCAATCGGGCAATCGCGCAATCGTTCCATCTATTTGTTTAATCTGCGGGAAGACCGGATTATACCCGGCTGAGCTCTTTTTTAATTGTCGATTGTCAATTCGGCATTGCCTGCCCCGGCGAAGGCCGGGGTCGATTTTCGATGTAATATTCGATTGTTAGTTTGCGATTTTGGATGTGATGTTCGATTTATTTGCGGGATTTGGTTGTCATTACCGTCTTATGAAAAATAGCTACCAGTTGTCCACGCTCATTTTTTTACATCGAAATTCGACAATTGACCCCGGCCTTCGCCGGGGCAGGCAATTGACAATCGTCTAATTCAATCGCTCTTCCATCTTCTCAAGCCTTTTTTCCGCTTTGTTTTCCACACCGGCAACAGTATGGTCTGAATCGTAGAGATCGATGCAGAGATTAAAATATTCTGCCGCCTTTTCATAATTGTGCTGCTCTTCATAGATCAGGCCCAGTTGTAAAGCAGCCCTTACAGCGAAAGTATAGGGTTCATCTTTACCGTTATCAATGGTCCTTTGCAGGTGACTAATGGCCTGATCATATTTACTTAGTTTTTGATATATTCTGCCTTTCCTGTAATCATATTCGAGGGCATAAGAGACCCTAAATACGGATGAAACAAGGAAAAGAATCAATGCTGAATCAGCCTGGTGATAATAACCTCCATCGAACAGTAAACGAGCTTTCAATAATTGTTCATTGGGCTCATAAGGAAGTTCGCTTTCCAGAATTGCTTCCTGGTCACGGTCGCGGAGGTCATCGCCCACATCTTTAACCATGTTCCGGTACTTGTGAAACCCGGCCTTGTCACCCTGTACCAGGTAAAACCAGGACAAGCGGTTGCAGACATCCTTTTTATAATCTTCACCGGGAAAATTATCTAAGTATTTTTTCAGGAAAATATCAGCATCCTTGTCGAGGCGGTTCAGTTTACAACGGCCAGTGAGGTAGTCAAGCCAATAAAATTCAATCTCAAGTGAATTTCTGTCAATATTCTCAAGAAGCTCCAAAGCCAGGTCGTTTTCAGCGGAAAAAGAAGCGTCATTAGCGTAAAAATAAGTTATCAGGACACTATTATAAAATACAGGGTCAAGATCAGCAAGAAAACGAAATCCTTCTTCTTCCTTCCATCTTAACTTATAAGAGAAGTTCATAAAAAGAATGCTTTCCTCCGCATAACCGGGCAGTTCTATTGCTCGTTCATAGTAATCTCTCAACTGCCGGAATCCTTTATCCGTATCGCCCCGTAATCCCAGTATGCGCGCGGCCCATCTCACGATTGGCGGGATATTGGCAAAGATCATGCTGTATACCCCGGCCATTTTATCATTCATCCAGAAACCAGGGAATTTTTCCTGGTTTTCCTTTATCAGCTGATAGGAATAATAAATTTTGGATGCTCCTTTCAGCTTGCTGCCAAATTTCATATATGCCAGTCCCAGGGCAAAATACATCTCTGATTTCAACATCAGGTGATAGGGTGAATCCTCATCATCTTCATCCATGATGTCACGCCTTACATAAAAATCCTCACGAAACCGTTCGTATTTCAATTCATCTTCTGTAACGATCAGCTCTATCACATCGCAGTAATTCTCCAGGTATAGTGCATAAACATTACCGGGGTTTTGATTTTTCTCTTCATGGAGGATCTTTCGCGCAGTATGGATCTTCAGGGAGAAGAGGTCTTCAAAAGCCTGCCGGCATCTTTCATTGTATACATATTCAGCAAAGATGCCTGATGAAATTATTGAAAATACTAATATGAAGGTAATCCTGATCATCATTTTGATTTTAGTAGGGACACGGCATCATCTTCAAGCTTTAGTTTTAAATTCGAACAATCGTTCCGCCCCATGAAAGCCCGACGCCAAATGCAGCCAGCAGAACATTATCGCCTGCTTTAGCTTTTCCTTCTTTTAAGGCATGATAGAGCGCGATAGGGATGGTGGAAGAAACTGTGTTTCCTACATTTTCAAGGTAGATGATGGATTTCTCCGGCTGGATTCTGTTTTTCTTCAGTATGGTCTCAAGGATGATCTGGTTTGCCTGGTGGAAAACAAAAAAATCAATATCCTCAAAAGCTGACCGGGATTTTTCAAACAGTTCCCGGAGGATACGCGGTACGATCTTCACGGAAAAGGTGAAGATGCCTGCACCGTTCATGTAGAAACTGGCATTGTTCCTGATATTGCCAAAGGGATCTTTATAATCTTCTGCTTTAAACTTCGACAATGGATACCTGGCCCCTCCGTAACGGATGATGATCTCTTCATAAGCACTCCCATCAGTACCGAAAATAAAATCGCCGATGCCCGGGCCATCTTCATCTTCTTCCGCAGAGATTAAGGTTGCTGCTGCTCCATCACCGAAGATCGCCCTATTGCTCTTATCTTCGGGATGAATGGATTTGGTCATAGTTTCTGCTGTTAACAGGAGTACATTCCTGGCCGAGCCACTTTCGATAAGTCCTTTTGCCAGGCTCAGGCCGTAGATATAACCGGTACATCCCTGGCTGATATCCAGGGCGCCTGCAGATTGCGGAATTTCCAGCCGGTCCTGCAAAATACCTGCTGTGGAAGGGGTTATGTAATCGCTCCACTGGGTACATAAAAGCACAAAATCAACATCTCCAGGCCGGATGTCATGCTCTTCAAAAAGTTTCTCTGCACTCATAACCGCCATATCGGCAGCGGTTTCATCTTCCGCCGCAATATGTCTCTCATACACACCTGTCAGCCTGGTAAGATCATCGATCTTCAGGTCAGGAAACCTGGAAGCCAGGTCATCATTGGTGAGAATTTCCCCGGGGAGGTAATAGCTTATGGCTTTGATGCGGCTGATCATGGCACGAGGTATTTTCCTTCCTTCTGTCTCTTCCTGGAAATATTTTTATAATAATCGGACTTACTGATATCGCCCTTTTCAGCATAGTACCTGCTTAAAAAATCGCTCGCCACGGCAGGAGCCCCCAGTTTCACCCCTTCCTCATAAAACCTGACGGCATTGACCGTATCTCCCTGGAATATATGATAATTCCCTAGATTGATATAGGGCAGAGACTCCCCGGGATTGATCCTCATGATCTCATAATTCAACTCTACAGCCCTCTTAAAACTGCCCAGACTATAATAGATATTGGCTATCCTGGACCTGGTATTGATGGCATCGGGGTCAAGTTCAAGGTTCTTTTCGTAATACATGATTGCAGTATCATACTTTCTCATGCCCTCGTAGGCCTGGCCAATATTAAAAAGGGTCTGCGGCCGGTCGGGTTTGTATTCCAGGGTTTTATTAAAATAATACAAGGCAGTATCGTAATTCTTATAGATCCTTGATTGTATCACGCCCAGGCTGTTCCACGATGCATAATAAGACGGCAACAGCTCAACAGACCTCTCCCAGTGATGGATGGCCTCCTGGATACTGGGTTCCATGAATTTCAGCACATTTACAGGTTTGGCCAGTTCCCATTTCACGCTTTTCATGATCTCATTCGCATAAAGATCATTTGCCCTGACAGAATTATATAACCATGGCATATCGGCATTGTACAGGGTGTATTGAGTCCGCCATTGTGTGTTGCGGATAATTGTCTTTGCTGAATACGGTATTAGTATCACAATCATTACCAATAAAATAAAAGCCGTTTTCTTAGCCGGGATCTTTATTTTATAAGGCGTTTCCATGAAAAGTTTATATAAACCAAAAGCCAAGGCGATACAGAACCCGATAGAAGGAATGAGCATAAAACGTTCTCCGATAATCCCCGGCGCAGGTTTCACTATATTGGTATACATGGCAATGGTAACAAGGTAGAACAAAATGGCGTATGACAGGATACGCTTCTTTTTGAAACTATAAAGTGCATAAATGAATATCCCGAGGTGAAACAATATTGAAAGGATCACCTTGATATTGCCCAGGCCCACCACAGGAATCATGTTATAACCATAATAGTATAGCAATGGATGCGGAACGACCAACAACCTCAGGTAATAGTAAAGAGTGTAAGCGCCAAAGGCGATACGGTGTGTGAATGAGTCGTCGAAAGAGATCGGGTTTTCTGCCATACGCATTGGCCTGTCGAGCGTTGGCAGGTAAAGGAACGGTACGAAAGCAGCAATTATACCGATCCCCATTATGGCCAGGGTGAGGTAAATAAGCTTTTTGGGTTTGAGGTCTGTAAAAAAGTACAGTGACAAAGGAATAACAAGGAAAAATGCCGCTATAGTGGGCTTGGATAAAAATCCCAGGATGATCAATAACAGGCCCCAGCCGGCATATTTTAATTTCTCTGTATCAGCATATTTAAGGAATAAGTCAAGCGCCCACAGAGCAAAGATGAGCACAAACAATTCGTCCCTGTTTTTCAAACTGGCAACAACTTCGGTATGGATAGGATGTGCCAAAAAAAGCAGAGATACTATAAAAGGGAAGAAAAGGTGAAGGTTCCTGAACAGCCTTCTGAGGACCTTGTATAGCAATAATACCCCGATCAGGTAAAACAGGATATTGATGAAATGGCTTACATATGGATTGGTCCCGAAAATATCATACTCAATTGCAAATGAGGATCTTACTAAAGGCCTGTATCCATAGTTCAAACCGCTTTCAGTGGCGTACATGGAGGTAAATATTTCAGGAATTGCTTTTATTCCATTCTTGAAATTGGGATTTTCCTTAGCAATGTGATAATCATCTAAGCTATAATAATTCCTGACCGTATTGCCATATAAAGCGAAGGTGAAAATGATAATGACGGCAATGAATATGCGGTTCAGTACTTTCGGGTCAATTGTTTTGCTTTCTTTGATTTTCCTTTTATCTTTTCTCTTTCCGCTCATGGATAGTTTGTTAGGCTTTAAAACTTTTTGCAAAGAAACAAAAATCCGGGAAGACTGCGAGGCACAAACAAAGATCAATATTAAAAAAAAACGGGAACGCCTAATAAGGATTCCCGTTTCTTAATGAGATTCTTAAAGAAATCAATTCAAACTGATTTCATAATCCCTGATACCTTTTTCCAATCCTTCAATGATCTTTTTATTGATCCTCCTGGGGTTGTTTTTCTTGATATTTTTTAAGGTTTCAAGAGCGACAACACCATATTCGTGCAGGCCCACAGGATTTTTGTCATTATCATAACTTCCCATGCACCAGATCAGTTTCGATTGCAGTTCAACGGTGTTTTGATCTTTCGCTTTTTCCAGTACAGTCAATGCGTTTGCACAGTTGTTTCTCAGGTTTTCGTTAATTATGTTTTCCATGTTTCTTTCATTTTTAAGGTTAAAACTAATTTGTAAAAGCCGGCAAAAATAGAATGTTATTCTGAACTGGCAACATTTTAGAGAAAATAATTGTTAATTTGTTGAAAATTCAAAGAAGTCCGACCCTGAAAGCTTTCGGGGGAAGTCGGAAGACCGAAGTCCGAAGCCGGAAACAAAGACGTGAGTAGTTGACAGTTAACAGTTGACAGCTGACAGCTGACAGTTAATAGTAAACAGTTAACAGTAAATAATAAATAGTAAATAATAAATAATAAATCCTGAGCGGGAGAGGCGTGAATAAGCGAAATAGCTGCCTCGTCATTCCGACATAATCCGTTCCACATCCTCTATCGTTTTCGGAATGGGTTTTCCAAGGACACGGTAGCCGTCATCGGTGATCAGGATGTCGTCTTCTATGCGGATGCCGCCGAAATCTTTATACGCATCAACCACGGCATAGTTGATAAAATCCGTGAACTTGTTTTCCTTTTTCCAGAGGTCGATCAGGGCCGGGATGAAATAGATGCCCGGTTCGTCGGTCAGCACAAAGCCTGGTTCTAGCTTTCTTGCGAGGCGCAGAAACGCCAGTCCGAACTGATCGCTGCGCTTGATATTTTGATCGTACCCTACATAATTCTCTCCGAGGCCTTCCATATCATGCACATCGAGGCCCATCATATGGCCCAGGCCATGCGGGAAAAACAAGGCGTGGGCACCCTGTGCCACAGCTTCGTCAACATCTCCCATCATCAGGCCCAGCTCTTTCAGTCCGCCGGCGATGATCCTGGCCGCCATCAGGTGAATATCCCTGTAGAGAACGCCCGGCTTCATTGCCGCAATGGTATCGGTATTGGCTTTCAACACGATCTCATAAATTTCTTTCTGGCGCTCATTGAATTTTCCGCCTACCGGCACAGTCCTGGTGATGTCGCTGGCATATCTCAGGGAAGATTCCGAGCCGGCATCCGTCACCATCATCCTGCCTTCCGTTAAAATGTTACCATGATAGTGATTGTGCAAGGTCTGTCCGTCCATGCTCAGGATCACCGGGAAAGACACCGGGCCGCCGTAGGAGATGGAAATGCCTTCCACCGCCCCCACAATCTCCTGCTCCCGGAGACCTGGGTTTGCCAGTTTCATGGCAGTAGTGTGCATCTCATAAGCCACATCCACGGCCCCTTCGATCTCCCGGATCTCATACTCATCCTTGACCGAGCGCATTTTTACTATGCCTCTTATCAATTCTTCGGAAACAAAATTCTTCACTTCGGAATGATGTACTCCCAACAGGTCCTCCAGCCAGATCATCGTCTTTCCACGATACGGAGGAACAATATGGACCTGCCTGCCGCCAGCGAGTGCATTTTTAATAAATGGGCCTAATGCCGACAGCGGGCTGGTGTTCTCTACTCCCACTTTCAGTGCCTGATCCTTCATCGAAGGCTGTGGCCCCATCCAGATGATATCATCCATATCCACATCATTGCCGAAGATATAATCTTTGTTTTCATCGATGTCCAGCACTCCTGCGAGGTCCGGATGATCCAGTCCGAAATAATATAGGAAATTGCTGTCCTGCCTGAAATGGTAAGTATTGGCAAGATAATTCATAGAGGCTTCCATATTGCCGGGCAGTAAGATGATCCCTGAGGAGACTTCATTTCTCAACCGGTTTCTGCGATTGCTATAGACTTCTTGTTTGAACATATGGTTTTTGATTTATAATTTTTTTTTAAATGATTTCGAATTGTTCTGTTTTTTCAAATAGCCGCTAAAATTAATATTTTATTATAAGACGCAGCTGACCGGCAAAAAATTAGATTTAATTTGAATTAGAAATCCACCTTCTTTGATGGTTGGAACGATGGAATGTTGGAATATTGGAATGTTGGAATTGGCTCAATTTCGAGTCTTTGAAAGTAGCAATTTCTCCATTCTTCCAGTATTCCAGTATTCCATTCTTCAACGCCCAATGAGTGCAATTCAAAGCCATCTTCTTAGAGGGGGGATTTTTACTATTATTTCGATGTGCCGGGGAATAAAAATGAGTTTCTTATATATTTTAACAAACTATGTCTTCAATAAGGTTAATAAGGTTTATAAGGTGGCCGTTATGAAAAATAATTAGAAACGCGACCTAAAACCTTATTACCTTATTTTTTCCCAGGTTTTGTTGATAATGTTGAATAAACAAGTCGTATCCCCCGGAACATGAGTTTAGCTCGGGAAGGCGCGGCCATTAATGCATCAACTTTTCAATTTCACCAGGTTCTATGGGGATGTTCGCTGTCAGGTCCACAGGCCCCTTATCTGTTACCAGGATATTGTTTTCGAGCCGGATGCCAATCTCTTCTTCCGGAATATACAGGCCCGGTTCGCAGGTTAATACCATACCGGGCTTCAATTGTTCGTACTTAGAGCCGACATCATGAACATCCAGGCCCAGAAAATGCGAGGTTCCGTGCATGAAATACTTTTGGCGCAATGGATTTTCCGGATCCTGCTTGTCGACATCCTCTCTCGTGAATAAGCCAAGTTCGATCATCTTCTGCTCCATCAGCTTATTGACCTCTCCATTCAGTTTGTCAATCGTATTTCCCGGCACCAACATCCTGATGGCTTCCCGCTGTACATCCAGCACAGCCTTATAACAGTCGAGTTGCCGTTTGGTAAACCGGCCGTTGACCGGAATGGTACGGGTAAGGTCTGCGGCATAATTGGCATATTCGGCCCCAAAATCCATCAGCAACAGGGAATTATCCTGGCAAACCTGGTCATTATCAATATAATGCAACACACAAGAGTTTTTGCCGGAGCCGATGATGGGCAGGTAAGCGTGGCCGTTGGCCCGGTTGATGGCGAATTCGTGCCCGATCTCTGCCTGTACCTCGTATTCCATAACTCCGGGCTTCACAAATGCCAGCACCCTGCGGAATGCCTTTTCAGTTATATCAACAGCTTTCCGGATCAGGTCGATCTCAATGGGCGATTTAACCGTTCTCAGGGATGCAATAATGGGCGCTGTCCTCTTGTATTCGTGATTGGGATACCTGTTCCGGATCTCATGTGAAAATCGCATATCCCTGTATGGCACTTCATTGAAATACTTAATGTATTCGTAAGTGTTAAGATAAACCTTATCTGCATATGTCATTACCTCCGTCAGGGCCGCATCAAACTCTTCCGACCATATGATCTTTTTAATGCCGGATGTCTTTTTAGCCTCTTCTTTAGTATACTTATGCCCTTCCCAGACGGCAATCTTTTCATTCGTCTGCCTGACGAACAGCACTTCCCGCAGTTCTTTGTTCGGGCAACCGGGAAATAACAACAGTATTGTTTTCTCCTGGTCGATCCCCGTCAGGTAAAACATGTCGGAATTTTGCCTGAAAGGAAAGTTCTGGTCGCCGTTCCTGGGGAATTCATCATTTGAATGAAAGACAGCGAGGGAATTTGGGTCCATCATCTTTATAAAATTCTTACGGTTGGTGATAAACAGCCTGGGGTTAATTTCCGGATATTTCATAATTATAAAGTCTTATTATTTAAACTCAATAAAAATTATTCTAAAAGGTGTTAAACTGAAAACATAGAATGAGATTTATTTTACCTTTGTGAATTCTTTCACAAAAGAACTGCTTTTTATTTAAAACAGTGTAAAAATTTTAAAATATCAGCTACTTAAAAAACTTGTTAATCATGAGTAAAATGCTAAGGTATTCATCGCTGACTAAGAAATATATCATGGCGTTGGCAGGATTTCTCCTGATGGTATTTCTACTGATTCATTTAGGGATCAACCTTTTTATCATACCCTTTACCGAAAATCATCAGGATATTTTCAGGGATGGGGTTCATTTCATGACCACCAATCCCCTGATAAAGATCATGGAGATATTTTTATTTGGAGGATTCCTGGTCCACATCCTCATCGGGATCATTCTTCAGCTCCGGAACTGGATGGCCAGGCCCGTCAGGTATGCAAAATCAAACCATTCTCAGGGGTCTTTCTTCTCTAAATATATGATCTATACCGGGGTGGTGATCTTAATTTTCCTGATCATCCATTTAGGGAATTTTTACTTTGTGAAGCTTGGATTGACAGAAGCCCCCGAGGGGATGTCCCGGGTGGCTGACGACCATGACTTTTACAACATGGCCATCAACTTGTTTTCAAATAAAATTTATTCGGGCATTTATATCGTATTGTTCATTTTGATGGGATTCCATCTAAACCATGCTTTCCAGTCGGCGTTTCAGTCACTGGGGCTGAATCATTCAAAATACACTCCTTTCATCAAGGCGGTGGGTGATTTTTATTCCATCGTGGTCCCCCTTGGATTCATACTGATCCCATTGTACTTCATCATTTATTATTAAAAAAGAATTGTTCCATCAATAATTAATATTGACTCATGATAAAATTAGATTCAAAAATTCCGGAAGGCCCTCTGACCGAGAAATGGACCAATTACAGATCATCTCATAAATTAGTGAATCCCGCCAACAAGAAGAAGCTGGATATTATCCTGGTCGGGACCGGGCTTGCGGGCAGTGCAGCCGCATCTTCCCTGGGAGAGCTTGGATACAATGTAAAGGTTTTTTGTTTCCAGGACACCCCGAGAAGGGCACATTCCGTCGCAGCCCAGGGGGGCATCAATGCTGCTAAAAATTATAAACATGATGGCGACAGTGTATACCGGTTGTTTTACGATATGATAAAAGGCGGGGATTACCGTGCAAGAGAGGCCAATGTGTACCGCGCTGCGGAAGTTAGCAATGCTACCATTGACCAGCTTACTGCCCAGGGAGTACCATTTGCAAGAGAATATGGAGGAGCTTTGGATAACAGGTCGTTTGGAGGTGTTCAGGTGTCAAGGACTTTTTATGCGAAAGGACAAACCGGTCAGCAGTGCTTGCTGGGCGCTTATTCGGGCCTTTTACGGCAAATCGGTAAGGGAACCGTCACCATGTACAGCCGCCGGGAGATGCTTGAACTGGTGGTCATCGATGGAAAAGCCAGGGGTATCATCACCAGGAATTTAGTGACCGGGGAACTGGAAAGGCATTCCGGACATGCTGTCGTTCTCGCTACCGGTGGCTACGGAACCATTTACTACCTTTCTACTTTAGCTGTTAATTCTAATGGGTCTGCTGCCTGGGCAGCTTATAAAAAAGGAGCTTTTTTCGGAAACCCGAGCTTTGTTCAGATACATCCTTCAAGCATCCCGGTATTAAATGATTACCAGTCAAAATTAACCCTTATGTCGGAATCCCTGAGAAATGACGGCAGGGTTTGGGTTCCAAAGAAAAAGGGAGACAAAAGACCTGCTAATGATATCCCTGAAGATGAAAGGGATTATTACCTCGAGAGAAGGTACCCTGCTTACGGAAATCTGGTGCCGAGAGATGTTGGCTCAAGAGCTGCCAAAGAAAGGTGTGATGCCGGTTATGGAGTCGGCGATACAGGCTTAGCTGTAAATCTTGACTTCAAGGATGCAATTGATAAACAAGGTAAGAAAGCCATTGAAAATAAATATGGAAATCTTTTCGAAATGTATGAGAAGACCACCGGTATCAATTCTTATGAAGAACCCATGAGGATTTATCCGGCAGGACATTATACCATGGGTGGTTTATGGGTGGATTACAACCTGATGACAACCATCCCCGGCCTGTTTGCCATTGGTGAGTCTAATTTTTCGGACCATGGCGCCAACAGGCTGGGTGCAAGTTCCTTGATGCAATGCGCCGGAGACGGGTATTTTATCATCCCTAATACCATAACAAGTTACCTCGCTGATGAGATCAGGACACCGAGGATACCGGTCGATAAACCGGAATTTGAAGAAGCTCAAAAAACCGTTCAGGAAAAGATCCATAAATTGCTAACTATCAATGGCTCCCAGACTGTTACATCATTCCATAAGCGGCTCGGTAAGATCCTCTGGGATTATTGTGGAATGACCAGGAATGAGGCGGGATTAAAGAAAGCGATGGGAATGGTCGAAGAATTAGAACAGGAATTCTGGCGTGATGTAAAAGTACCGGCAACTGCAAACGAATTGAACCAGGAACTTGAAAAAGCGGGGCGTGTAGCTGATTTCTTTGAACTGGCAAAATTATTGGTGACCGACGCATTAAACCGCAAGGAATCCTGTGGCGCTCATTTCAGGGAAGAGAGCCAGACCGAAACGGGCGAAGCAAAACGCGATGACCGCAATTATTCGTATGTAACAGCATGGGAGTATAATGGGGAAAACAAGCCCCCCCTGATGCATAAGGAAGATCTGAAATTTGAAAATGTGGAGGTCAAAGAAAGAAGCTATAAGTGAAACACGGAATTATCAAATAAAAATAACAATGAATATTAAGCTCAAAGTTTGGCGGCAAAAGAGCGCTAAAGAAAAAGGGAAATTTGTCAAATACACCCTGGAGAATGCTAGTCCTGAGATGTCATTTCTTGAAATGCTGGATGCCTTGAATACAAAATTGATTCTGCAAGGTGATGACCCGGTGGCTTTTGAACATGATTGCAGGGAAGGTATTTGCGGATGTTGCAGTTTATATATAAACGGGCGCCCGCACGGACCGGGTGAAAAGACGACGACCTGTGAACTGCATATGCGATCGTTTAAAGAAGGGAAGACCATTGTTATTGAGCCCTGGCGATCCAGGGGTTTCCCCGTTCTCAAAGACCTGATTGTGGACAGGCATGCTTTTGATAAGATACTAATAGCAGGTGGCTTTATTTCTAACGAGGCAGGCACCGCTCAGGATGCTAATTCAATTCTGATCAGGAAGGATAAGGCAGATGAAGCCTTTGATTCGGCTGTGTGCATTGGTTGTGCAGCCTGTGTGGCAGCATGCAAAAATGCATCCGCCATGCTCTTTGTATCGGCCAAGGTGTCTCAGTTTGCTTTGTTGCAACAGGGAAAAGTGGAAGCCAAACAAAGGGTACAGGCCATGGTCAGAAAAATGGATGAGCTGGGCTTTGGGAACTGCACCAACACCTATGCCTGCGAAGCTGAGTGCCCGAAAGGCATCTCTGTAACAAATATCGCCAGGATGAACCGCGAATTTTTCGGCGCCAGGATAGGCACACAAAAATCCTGAGTACGGAATCCAGGTACCTGTTTTGCACCTGAAGGATTTCAGGATCAATTCTGGTAAATACAGGATTTACCTCCTGTGTTATTCAACAATATTATGCTCTTTCAAAATATCACCGGACAAACAGCTATAAAGCAGAAGTTAATCCAGTCGGTTCAGGATAACCGGGTGAGCCATGCACAGTTATTTTATGGCCCCGAAGGCTCCGGAAAACTGGCCCTGGCCATTGCGTATGCCCAATTTATCAATTGCCGCAATAAGAAGGTTCCGGATGATGGCACAATGGATTCATGTGGCTCCTGCCCCTCCTGCATTAAATATAATAAGCTTGTGCATCCCGACCTGCATTTCATTTACCCTGTTGCTACTACCAGGAAAGTGTCAGCCAAACCGAAAAGCCGGGACTTTGTTACAGAATGGCGCAACGCCCTCCTTGAAAATCAGTTCAGGCTCTCTCTTAACGACTGGCATAAAGCCATTGGGATTGAAAAAAAACAAGGGTTCATCAATACATATGACTGCAGTGAGATCCTGAGAACACTGAGTTATAAAAGCTATGAATCCGAATTTAAAGTGATGGTGATCTGGATGGTAGAAAAACTCCATCATGCGGCTGCCCCAAAAATCCTGAAGATACTTGAGGAACCCCCTGAAAAAACCTTGTTTTTACTTATCTCCGAACAACCTGACCAGATCATCAATACCATTCGCTCCAGGACACAACTTGTCAGGATCCCAAAACTCGGTGATATGGAACTGGAAGAAACCCTGATAAAACAGTATGATGCCTCAGCAGAAGAAGCCAGGAAAACAGCTTTGCTGGCCAATGGAAATTTGATAGCGGCCGTGAGAATTATCCAACAGGTGGAAGAAAATACATTTCTGACTGATACTTTCATCAGGTGGATGCGGCTTTGCTACAAACTCGATATTTCCGACCTGAATAATTTCATCCTTGAGATCTCCAGGTTGGGAAGAGAGAAACAAAAGAACTTTCTGAATTATGCTTCAGGCATGATCAGAAATTGTATGCTTATCAATTATAGTATCTCTTCACAGGCAAGGATGAATGAAGAGGAATTTGAATTTCTAAAGAATTTTGCGCTTGTTATCAATGAGAAAAACCTGGTTCGTATTGCTGAAGAGATAGACAAAGCCCAGTATCATATTGAACGAAATGCATATCCCAACATAACTTTCATGGATCTCTCCCTGACGCTTACCAAGCTATTGAGACAATAAGTTTTTATTTCAAACTTACTGAACAGCAATTTAACCTGCTTGATTAACGATTTCAGATTTATCCATGTCAGGCAATTCAATTATTCTTATTTTTGTAAAAAAGAATCCAGGTAATGGAAGATAATAATAGCAACAAACATATATATGATCCGGCTTTTTTTTCACGCGGGTGTTGCAACAGCCCACGGTTCCACGAAAAAGACAACAGGAAAGCAGACAGTAACGGATGTGCAAAACTAAATACATACAACTGGCTGAAGGACATCAATCCGGCGCCTTTACAAAAGAAATTCGATTGTGTTGAAATACGGTTCAAGAACAGCCGGAAAGACTTTTTCAGGGTCAATACGGAATATGAAATAAATGATGGCGATATTGTAGCTGTTGAGTCTTCTCCAGGTCATGACATCGGCATTGTATCATTATCCGGTGAAGCCGTCAGGATCCAGATGAAGAAAAAGAATGTCGATCCGAAAAAGGAATTGAAACGCGTCTATCGCAAAGCCAGGATTTCCGATATTGAAAAATGGAAGCATGCCGTTGAAAAAGAAGATGACAGCATGTTCGGGTCAAGAGAGGCTGCAGGCAACCTCCAGCTGGATATGAAGATCAGCGATGTTGAGTATCAGGGCGATGGGACCAAGGCTATTTTTTATTATACCGCCGAAGAGAGGGTGGATTTCCGGGAGTTGATCAGGGTCCTTGCTGAAATGTTCAGGGTGAGGATTGAAATGCGGCAGATCGGAGTAAGACAGGAAGCCAGCAGACTTGGAGGTATCGGTTCTTGCGGCAGAGAACTCTGTTGCGCAACCTGGCTCACCAATTTCAGATCGGTTACAACCAATACCGCCAGGGCGCAACAACTTGCACTGAACCCCCAAAAACTTGCCGGACAGTGTGGCAAGCTCAAATGCTGTATCAATTATGAATATGATACTTATAAAGAAGCCCTTGATAAATTTCCGGATTCCAGAATCATTCTGAAAACAAAAAAAGGCAATGGGATATTTCAGAAAGCAGACATTTTTACCTGCGTTATGTGGTATGCCTATGAGGAAGATGACAGTGCCATGCTGGCCATACCTATTGACAAGGTCAAGGAGGTCATCCAGCTTAACCAACATAATACTTTTCCAGACAAACTGGAAGACTTTGCCAAAGTTAAAGAACGGAAGATCGATTTTGAAAATCCTTTGGATCAATATGATATTGATCGCTTTGACGCTAAATAAAATCAGCAAAAAAGCATACGGTCATGTGAAAGACATATATATATCGCCTATACGTAACTATTTAGGTGATTATTAAATTTGCTTTAATTATTTAATCTTCTCAGGAGGTAGTCATTCGATGGTCATTCAATAGTCATTCAATGGTCATTTAAATGACGCGAAGCAAATGACAATAGAATGACACGAAGCAAATGACAAAAGAGAACTTATAACTTTCAACTTACATTAACACCTGAATACTTTATTAAAAATATTACCAATTGCTATAATCATAGGATTGCTGGCATCATGCAACCTAAATACAGTGTATAATTATAATAAAACCATTCCTGAAAGCGTTTGGAACCAGGATGCTGTTGTGAGGTTCGATGTAGAAATCACTGACACAAGCAGCATTTTTGATTTTTATCTGACACTGCGGCATACCACTGACTACAAATACAACAATGTGTATTTCTTCATCAATACTACATTTCCTGACGGAAAAATGGCCAGGGATACTGTGGAATTTATCCTCGCTGATAAAAAGGGGAAATGGTATGGTAAAGGTTTTGGCCGGATGAAGGATCTGAAGATATTGCTAAAGAAAGGTCTCCGGTTCCAGCATGGAGGAGTGTACTTGTTTGAGTTTGAGCAGGCCATGCGTGTAAAAAATCTGACCGGGATCACCGACCTCGGCATTAGCATTGAGAAAGAATAATGCAGGTTACGGGTTGCAAGTTGAAAACCTGAAACCTGCAACTTGCAACCTGTAACAATAAAACAGACAATATATTATTTAGTTTTGTTTTTTAAGTATCTTGAAGCGTATGTCAGAAGAGAAAAAAAAGAAAAAGAGGATTTTCAATTATCTAATTAAGTTCTGGATATTTTTCATCAGTTTTATCCTGCTTGTCGCCCTGTTTTTTGTCGCCGTTGCCAATGAATGGTTTGGCCCGATGCCTTCTTTTGAAGAACTGGAAAACCCGAAAACCAACCTGGCTTCAGAAATCTATTCTTCCGATGGAAAACTACTGGGTACTTATTACATAGAAAACCGGTCCAATATTCAGTATCGTGATCTGCCCGATCAGCTTATGCAAGCTCTTCTCGCCATAGAGGATATCCGCTTTGAGAAACATTCGGGCGTTGACAGCAAGGCCCTGTTTAGGGTTGCTTATGGTGTGCTTACCGGGAATCACAAAGGAGGAGGCAGCACTTTAACTCAGCAGTTAGCTAAAAACCTCTTCCCAAGGGGAGAGAATCTGACAACCCTGGACCTGGTGATGCGAAAATTCAAAGAATGGGTTACCGCCATAAAGCTGGAACGTAATTATTCCAAGCAGGAGATCATCGCCATGTACTTGAATACAGTTCCTTTCGGCAGCCATTCATATGGTATAAAAGCGGCGGCAAAAACTTTCTTCAATAAGACCGTTGACTCGTTGAACCTGGAAGAATCTGCCCTGTTGGTGAGTCTCATCAGAGGGCCTACCTGGTATAGCCCCGTTCGCAACCCCGAAAGATCTATAGCGCGAAGAAACCTGGTGCTGACCCAGATGGCAAATTATGATTTTATCACTCCGGAGGTTTTTGATTCTGTGAGCCAGTTGCCTATCGATCTGTCAAACTACGGGGTCAGGGATCATATTTCCGGACCGGCAACTTATTTCCGTGAGATCCTCAGGATGGAGCTCAGGGAATGGTGTCAGAACCATATTAAATCAGACGGAACCCCATACGATCTTTACAAAGACGGACTGAAGATTTACACCACCATCGACTCCCGTATGCAACAATATGCTGAAGAAGCCGTAGTACAGCATTTGAAAGAAGACCTTCAGCCGGCATTTTACGAACACTGGGAAGGGTTTACCAATGCCCCTTTCGTGTTTGAGAAAGATGTTGCTGAAAAGCAGATAGAAAAGGTCATGGAACTCACTATAACATGGTCGGAACGTTACCGGGTGTTAAAACTCCGTGGTATGTCGATGGATTCCATCCGGATCGTTTTCAATACGCCCGTACCGATGAAGGTGTTTTCGTGGGAAGGGGAGATCGACACTGTTATGACACCCATGGATTCAATCCGTTATTACAAGTTTTTCCTGCAGGCAGGTCTTTTGTCGATGGAACCATATACGGGGCACGTGAAAGCTTATGTCGGGGGCATTGATTACCGTCACTTCAAGTACGATCATGTAAAGCTCAGCAGAAGGCAGGTGGGTTCTACTTTCAAACCATTTTTATATACCCTGGCCATGCAGGAAGGGGAGTTTTCACCCTGTTCGAAAGTTGCCAATGTTCAGTACAGTGTCGATCTTCCCACAGGTGATATCTGGTCTCCCAGGAACTCATCCAGCAAGCGGATCGGCGAAGAAGTTACCCTGCAATGGGCGCTGGCCAATTCCAACAACTGGATTTCGGCTTTTTTGATCAAACGGTATTCCCCCCAGTCAGTCATTAAAATTGCCCGGAAGATGGGCGTTGAAGCAGACCTTGATCCCGTTCCGGCTATTGCATTGGGATCTTCAGATATTTCCTTATACGAAATGATGGGCGCTTTCAACTCCTTTGCCAATAAAGGTGTTTATATTGAGCCCATACTTGTGATGAGGATAGAAGACAAATTCGGAAATATTATAGAACGTTTTGTTCCCCGGAAACAGGAAGCTATGAGTGAGGAAACTGCTTACCTGATGCTGGATCTGATGAAAGGGGTGGTGCGGTCAGGTACCGGGATCCGGCTTAGATTCAAATATGGTTTTACCCAGCCCATCGCCGGTAAAACCGGCACCACACAGAACCAGTCCGACGGATGGTTTATCGGGATCACACCCGACCTTTCAACAGGTATATGGGTTGGTGCCGAAGACCGGAGTGTCCACTTCCGGACCATTGGGCTTGGCCAGGGAGCCAATATGGCCCTGCCAATATGGGCGCTCTACATGCAAAAAATTTATAAGGATCCTTCCCTGCATATCAGCCAGGGTGATTTTGAAAAACCTTTACAGCCATTGTCTGTGGAAATCGATTGTGAAAAGTATGAGCAGGAACGGCAGGAGAGTAAAATTGATTATGACCTGGATGATTTCTGATTAATGTATTTATGAAAAGCATAATCTCTAACTTTTACTCGTTGCTTGTCCGGAACCTTTCCAGCCTGTCTGTCATCTTGATATTAGTGGTTGTTGCCCGGGCCGACCTGAATTTACAATACTGGAATGAACCATCAAGGATAATCGCCCATGATATTAAGGGCTATTATGCTTATTTGCCAGCAGCAATCATCCATGGCGACCTGGACTTTGAGTTTGCACAAAATGATCTTGATAAATACAGATCCAAGCTCTACCTTGGAGGAGGACCGGAAGGAAAGACACTTTTACAGTTCACCTACGGTATGTCATTGCTGTATTCCCCATTCTTCCTAACAGCACACCTGCTTACTACCAACATGGAAATACCTTTTGTTGGATTCGAAGCGGATGGTTATACAGTTCCCTACCGGCTGGCGTTAATACTTAGTTGTTTGTTTTATCTAACACTAGGGCTGTATTTTCTCCGTAAAATCCTGTTGATATATTTTTCGGACCCGGCAACCGCCATTACCCTTATCTCGATTACACTTGGAACGAATATCTTTTATTATTCCACCATAGAGCCGGCCATGTCGCATGTTTATAGCTTTGCCCTTATTTCCATTTTTCTATATGTTGTTATTAAGTGGTTGAAAAAATCAACTATCCTGAACACCATATTTTTAGGCCTTATTATAGGTGTAATTTCTCTTGTACGCCCCAATAATACTATCGTTGTCCTCTTCCTGGTCTTACTTGGAGTTACCGGATGGAAAAGCTTTATTGAAAGATTGTCGTTTCTGCTTAGGTCGTACAGGCTTATCCTGTTGATGATCTTTGTTTCCCTGCTGGTCTGGGTGCCACAGTTTCTTTACTGGAACTACATTACCGGTGATTACTTATTTTACTCATATGGTGAACAGGTGTTCTTTTTCAATAACCCGCAGGTATATCATAGTCTTTTCAGTTATCGAAAAGGGCTGCTGGTCTATATACCAATCCTTGTCATTAGTTTCACTGGCTTACCTTTTCTCTATAAAAAGCCTAAGGAACTTTTTGTACCCACTTTGGCCTTTATTGTCATAAATATTTACATCTTATCTTCATGGTGTTTCTGGTGGTTTGGTGGGGGTTACGGCCCAAGATCTTATATTGACTCCTATGCTATAATGGCTTTCCCCTTTGCAGCATTTACATCATATATATTGAACAGGAACTGGTTTGCAAAAATATTTTATATTGTTCTGCTAATTACACTTATTGCTCATGGTTTGTTCCAGACACGACAATACCGATATGGCTCCATTCATTGGGTTGCCATGACGAAAGAAGCATATTGGGATTCATTCTTGCATTTAAGACCTTCCGAGAAATATAAAAGCCTGTTGATGTTTCCAAATTATGACGAGGCTAAAAAAGGAATATATTATAAGAATGACCTTACTTACTACGAGATGTACCCTGACAGAAAGCCAAAATAAATGCGCCGAAATTGACGATTCTTCGTATCATTATAAAATATTTTGATTGAAATTTTGTCCACTTGACAGGGGGGCGAACTAAAAATTACCCAGGCTTGGTTAAAACGAAACAGAGTATGATCAGGGATCTCTTTACCAGAGTATCTTTTTCAAAGGTTAGCGAAAAACAAATTTTTATCATCCTTTCATCCTTTCTATTTTTATACCTGGTTTTGAGAGCCCTATTTGTTCCTGTTATAATGGATGAGATATCCACCTTACATTTCTATGTTCAATCAGGAGAATTCCTTCCTTTTTTATCACGCTTTGACACAAATAATCATATCCTTAATTCTGCACTTACTTATGTCAGTTATCTTTTGCTGGGGTCATCAAAAATCGCTTTAAGATTGCCTAATGTGCTATCAGCAATCTTATTTCTAATCTATACCTACAAAATCTCACGACACATTCCTGACAAATTTCTCCGGTGGGTCTTCATTCTTTCCATATGTACAGTACATAGCATTCTCGAATATTTTACCTTTTGCCGGGGATATGGTATGTCAATCGCGTTGATGATAGCCGGAATATACCATTTGATGATGGCTCAGCAAACCAACAAATACAACCATTATACATACTGTTTTGTCTTCACCACGCTGGCATTGAGCGCTAATCTGACACTTATGGTTACCTCATTGATCATCCTGGGTCTTGCCATTATCAAGTTCATTCATGCCAGGCATTTCACCCGTGCTGACCTCTGCAAATTTATTGGGATAGTGCTTTTCCTGAGCATTATCCCGCTGGCATTTCTCACAGTGTATTTATTTGAGCTAAGAAAGAAAAACCTCATTTTCGGATCAGATAAAAGTTTCTGGGATTCTACAGTGAGATCATTGACAGTTATTCTAACAGATCATAATTACCTGTTTGTGAAGGTCTTATTTATCGTGTATTTTATTATCATCTGTAGTGTCTGGATCTATTTTCTTATCAAAAAGAAATCCTTAAATATCTTAACTGACAGCAACTTTACGTTTTTTTACCTTTTTATCGGGAACCTTATTGCCATTTTTGTTCTGAAGGGTCTATTCGGGATTTACTATCCCCGGGAAAGAACAGCTATATACTTTTTTCCCCTGTTTTTTGGAAGCATCATTTTCATGTTAAATATGTTTCAGAATGTGATAAATACCAGGGTGATAAAAATTCTATCTCTCGCATTGTTATTGATACCCGTTCATTTTGCATTCAATATGAACTTAGAGTATTCATACCACCGCAAGTACGCGACAATGCCTGAACGCTTTTACCATTTGATCAAATCAACATGGAATCAAGAGAACCCGCCTCCTACTGTGGCAGGCTCTGGTTTGCAGGCAAAAACATGGAACTATATCAAATTTCGTAACTGTGATTCTTTAAATCATATGCAAACATTTGACTATCCGGGGAATTTGACTGATTATCAAATTGGGTTTGTCAACGTGAACCCTGAGTGGCTCCAATATTATGATATCATTGAAACCGATGAGGCTATTAATATTTCACTGTTAAAACGTAAAGAGCCGCTTCACAGATCTTTAATCACAGCTAAAGATTCCATACAGACACCGGGTTATATCAGCAGGAAGGGCTTTGTATGTTTCAATGAGACTGTTGATACTTTAGTGGGACAAAATATTTATATAGATATTGATCTTTCTGTTCTTGGCGAACCTTTCATCGCAAATATCGGGATTGAGCTAAGGGATGAGCAAGAACAACTGATTCTTTACGAGCCAATAGACCAAAGGAAAAAGCATGCCTGCTGGAATAAGCTAATAAATAATTTTCATGGTTGTCTCCTGACACATATACCGGAAAATGCACATAGGCTAAAAATTTACGTATGGAATAAGAATTCGAAATCCTATATGATCGATGGCGGTATAATATCCTTGAGCAAGGCTGTACCTTACTATTGATAGTGTTATCTGGCCCATACTTTAATTAGTGTTTGTCCATAATGTCATCAAAAAGAAAGAGAATTTCATAAATTCAGAACTCCTGACCCACTAAAATTTTTCCTGTCGCAATTTTTGCCAGGAGTACCGTAATATTTTGACATAAAAAAATCATATATTATTGATGATCTGCTATTCAATAGTTCGTTAAAGTTTTCTATTTACATTTGTTAATATTAAAAAAATACCGAACTATTGCTTAAAAGTACAAAGGCTTTTTTTATCTTTATCTTTTTAAATACTTTTGATATCAACAATTTAGAGCTTATAGACAGACACTAATTAGTGTCCATCCATAAAGTCAGTGTTTGGTTCAGAATGTTTGAGTTCGAGGCTTGCGACGTCTTTAAAATCAGGAGTTTACTTTTGTAAATGACTGAGTTTAAAGACAAGCGTAACGAAGAAATCGGACATTATGGACAAACACTAATTAACGTCAATATCAGCCCGGAAAAGCATCGAAAACATGAAATATTCCAGAACAGTGAAGTATCTGATTACAGCACTTTATTTCCTGCTTACTACTCTAATTATTTGCGCACCGGCACTCAATAATGGTTACCCTTTGTTGTTTTCTGACACAGGAACTTATATCCATTCAGCATTTTTACTTACTCCACCCTCATCCAGGCCAATAGGTTACGGGTTGTTTATAAACATCTTTTCATTGCATGCTACATTATGGACAGTCATGTTTATGCAATGTTTAATCATTAATTTGCTTATATATAAGGTACTTAAACTGATATTTCCGCAGGTGAGGCTATATTTCATACATTTCGCAATCATCGTGGTCTTAATACTTTTAAGTAGTCTTAGCTGGTATAGTTGTCAGATTATGCCGGATATTTTTACCTCCGGTATTTTCTTGATAATATTTATTCTTTTTTCTGAGAAAAAAATACCCGTTTGGGAAGGGATCTTATTCTCCATACTTTTTTTCTTTTTTATAGTTTCTCATTTCAGCCATTTCCCCTTAGCCATTCTCATTCTCGCGACCATATTCATATTCCATGTATTGCGGGTTAACTATTTCGTCAGCGGGAAAGTATTCTACCGCAGGCTTGTCTGGCTTTTACTAATGATCATTGGATCATCTATTATCATAATGTCTCATCATGCATACTACAATAAAGGTTTCCGGCTTAGCCTGACATCAAATGTCTTTTTAGCGGGGAGGTTATCTGAAACAGGTATCCTGCACGACTATCTTGAAGAACATTGTGAACAGGAACCTAATATTTTATGTGATCAGCTTGAAACCCTGCCAACTTCAGCTGGCGGGTTTTTATGGACTGAGAGTTCCCCCATGAAAAAAGCCGGGATCAGTTGGGAAGAAGCAGATTCAGCCTTTGCTGAGGTTATTCATGGTATTTATACTACTCCTGAATATTTGGGAAGGTTTGTTTGGGAAAGCATTAAAGCAACTTTCAGGCAGCTTTTTAACGTTGATATCGGGTCTGGCCTCTTAGCTTTTAGACAGAATTCGGCTCCGTATCCTCCAATTGACAAATATTTTGGTAATGAATCTGTTGAAATGCTTGTCACACTGCAAAGTTGGGGGAAATTGGACTTTAAGTTCCTGAATATCATTAACTATTTTGTGCTGAGCATGTCTGTTATCATAATTTTTTGGGCATGTTATAATAATAAATTGAACAAGAGCCTGAAAGCGTTCATAGTCATAACTTTCTTCGGTATTTTATACAACTCTGCTATAACTGCAAGCCTCGCAAATATCTCAGACCGGTTGCAGGCACGGGTAACCTGGGTTATTGTTTTTATCGCCCTGATCATCCTCATATACATTATTAAAAGAGTCGAAGCCTTAATAAAACCACATTTTATTAAGCCTGAATAGAAAGAATGATAATCCGTATATTTGCAGGATAAAAAATGATTCCGGATATTTACAGAAAAGAGAAGTGTAGATGAAACTCATTATACAGATGCCTTGTTATAACGAGGCTGAAACGCTTGCCGTAGCCCTGAGTGCCTTACCCCGCAAAGTTGAAGGATTTGACACGGTCGAGTGGTTGATCATTGATGATGGGAGTACGGATAATTCGGTGGAGATAGCCAAACAAAACGGTGTTGACCATATTGTTTCTTTTACAAGGAACCAGGGGCTGGCCAAGGTGTTCATGGCAGGACTGGATGCCTGTATTAATAATGGGGCCGATGTAATTGTCAATACCGACGCCGATGATCAGTACAATGCTGATGATATTCCAAAACTTACCGCACCTATCCTGGCCGGTCAGGCCGACCTGGTGATCGGGGAAAGGCCTATCAGCCAGATCAAGCATTTCTCGTTGATGAAGAAGATGATGCAAAAATTGGGTAGCTGGGTTGTACGCAAGGCCAGCAATACAGATATTCCGGACGCTCCCAGCGGATTCAGGGCCATCTCCAGGGATGCAGCCATGCGATTGAACGTATTTAACGATTATACCTATACGCTCGAAACCATAATCCAGGCCGGAAGGAAAAATATGGCCATCGCCTCGGTGCCCATAAGGGTTAATGATGACCTGCGCCCATCAAAGCTTGTAAAAAGTATCCCCAGGTATATCAAGCTTTCACTGCTGACAATCATCAGGATCTTCATAGCCTATAAACCGTTTAACTTTTTCTTTATCCTTTCAAGTATTTCCATGGGAGCAGGTTTTCTACTGGGCCTGAGATGGCTCATATACCTGATCATGGGAGCTGAAAGGACAAGGCTGCCGAGCCTGATCCTGACATCCATTTTATTATTGACCGGCGTTTTTTTCATCTTTCTCGGTGTTCTTGCCGACCTGATATCTGTCAACCGTAAGATCATGGAAGAAAACCAGTATCGCCTGCGGAAAATGGAAGCTGATAATTCTCGTAAAAATAAAAAGACCTGACCTTTCAGCCAATGCATCATCTGATCCCCAATCATATATATGGATAAATCCCACAAAAAGAAGATAAAGCTGATCGTATCGATTCTTTTAAGTTTTGTGATACTTTTCCTGATATATAAAAGGATTGATTTCGCAGAACTCGGCCAGGTTTTTTTGCATATCGAAACCGGAGCATCTGTTATGTTCCTCATATTGATTGTGATCCAGCTTATTATTGCAAGCTGGCGCTGGAATATCATCACCCGGGATATGGGGAAGGTCAACCTGCCATTTTTTATTTCTATGGAACAGGTAGTTGGAAGCTACAGCGCCAACCTGATTATACCCGGTAAGTTGGGTGAAATAGTCAGGCTTCCGTGGATGCGCAAGTACGCCACTAAAACACCCGTAGCCCTGATGGTCCTGTTCGAAAAACTATTGGATATTGCAGGTGTTGTCTTCATCCTGTTTTTTTCACTGTTTTTATTGAAACTCATTGATTTTCAATTCCCTTTTAATATTAACAGTATTTTTTATATCACTACCGGTATTGTGGTGCTGATGCTCCTGGTATTTATCTTTAAGAAGTCGTTAGCAGGAAAGATGAAAAGATGGCATGATAAAAAAGGGAAACGTGAAGATGTGACATCACTTGCAAACCGCATAGTCTTTATGCTGAGTGTTATTGACAGGAGAAGCCTGGTTTATTTTTCAATAACCATATTATTGTGGTTCATCCAGGTACTGCAATTTTATTTCATCTTTTCGATGATAGGTGTTGAAGCTCCGTTTTTTTATATATTTTCGGGAAGCTGTCTTGCTTTGCTGGCAGGAGCGTTGCCGGTCTCAGTGGCCGGTCTTGGCACCAGAGATGCCGTAATCATCGGGTTTTTCAGTCCGTATGCCCCTTTGGAAGTACTGGCCGGTGCAGGCATTATTTCTTTGATGCGTATCGTTATACCCGCTTTGACAGGATTGCCATTTTTTATCAGGCAAACAAAAAATTCATGATGGCCGATACAATGAAAGATAAGCTCTGGGCCTTACTCAGGAGAAACCTATCCCGGGTTTTATCACAACTGAACCGCGACCAGGACTCTCCTCTTTTCGGTAGCTTCGACAGGAACTTCTGGCATTATAAGATCCGTGACTTTTCTTCTATGATCCTGCAGCAGGGTATGCTTATTCCTGCCATCTTAAAAGATCATGATCTCGAAGGAAATGCTTTTTACAGGCACCCGTTGATGGATACATGGATAGAAGGGAGCCTCAAGTTCTGGGCTTCCAAGCAGTTGAGAAGCGGCTCTTTCAATGAGTACTATCCTTTCGAGGAAGGCTTCCCTCCTACTGCTTTCAGCTTATACGCCGTTGGTTTGATCCTGAAAAACAGGGATCTTGCAAAACCCGGAGGAGAAGTTTACAGGGCCGTTCAGAAAGCCTGTGACTGGTTGTCAAAGCACATCGAGAAAGATGCTCTCAACCAGGAAGCAGCCGCCCTCGCCGGATTGACACTATGCAGTAAAATTGATGGTATAAAAGTCGATAAAGCCAGGCTGGAAGCACGGCTCAGTGAATTCTATGAACGCCAGTCCCCGGAAGGGTGGTTCCCCGAATATGACGGACCGGATACCGGATACCTTTCTGTGACCATTGACTGCCTCTGGGACATTTATGAAGCAACTGCAGATCAAAGGGCTTTGCAGGCCATGAACAAGGCAGTGCAATATATCGCATCTATGATATCGGTTTCAGGAGAAACGCCGGTGATGATAAACTCCAGGAATACCGATTACATCGTGTTTTATGGTATTACCAGGATGGCCAAAGATAACCCGGCAGCATCTATGATCCTTGAACAGCTTATAAACAACACCACAAAGCCGGATCACTATTTAAACCGCACTGATGACCGGTATATCAGCCATTACGTTTACCAGTCATGCTTCCGCAGTCTCCCTTATCTCGATGAAATATGCCATGGCAGCGACAATCTTCCTGCCGGCCGTAATAAAAAGATACTATTTAAAGAAGCGGGAATCCTAATTAAGCATGTAAAAGAGAACACCAGTCTTTATGTGAATGCCCGGAAAGGTGGAATAATAAATGTTTTCGGCGTGAACGGTATCAAAGATGTTGATTTTGGCTGGAGGGCTCATCAACCGGGGGGTAAAATTGCAGTAACGCACTGGTTAAGCAGGTATTATGAAGTAGACCTGGAATCAGATAACAGTATGCTGATCAAAGGCAGGATGTCGTCTCATTCCTGGATGAAACCCACGCCTTTTAAACATTTTGTGCTGAGAGCAACCAGCTATTTCTTTGGAAACCGGCTGATACCATGGCTAAAGAAGGTAATGATCTTTGGAGATAAAGAGACAGGAATATCTTTTGAAAGAAAAATTACCCTGTATGAAGACAGGATCGAAGTGAGGGATGTTTTCAAAGGGGCGGAATTACCTGACATAAAATTGTACAGAGCTCCCCATTACTCGTTGCGCCACGTTTCCAGTGCCGGGCTTTTTGTCCCGGAGGAGTTAATAGGTATCCCGAAAGCTGTTGCCGTCACAGAGACAGAAGCTCTTCCAGGAGATGAAAGCGTTCCGGAAGCTGAGCGTAAAGCAGTAACGCAGGTAGATCAGGTATTATTTAAAAGAACCATCAAGTTATAAGTTAAGTGAAAGGCCGGTGTCATATACCCCTGTTAACCAGCATTTTTAGCATGCTCTTCTTCTCATAACATTCCAAAACAGGTATGAGGCACATTAATATGAACAAAGCTTTAAATAATCTGCAGAAAGTAATTGACAACGGTCTTTGTACACGATGTGGGAGTTGCGTTGGCCTGTCTGAAGGGGCAATCAAATTTACTGACAAGACAGGCAAGTATCTTCCCCAGCTCCATGAAAATGTTGACCAGGTTCTTGCTGAAAAGATCCTGGAAAGCTGCAGTGGGGAATATGTTGACTTTCCCGGACTGGAGCGGTTCCTGTTTGAAGGCAAAGGCCATCACCACCCCTATCTTGGCACATACAGGGGATTGTACATTGGGTTTTCAAAGAATGATACGCTGCGAAGAAAAGCAGGCAGCGCCGGTGTCATCACCACCACTTTGACCTGGTTGATGAATAAAGGGCTGGTCGACGGTGCTGTGGTACTCGGCATGTCTGAAGAAGAGCCATGGATGAATAAACCGTTTATCGCTACCACACCTGAAGAAGTCATAAAAGCAGCACAAAGCAAATACACCATCAGTTCTGTTAATGATATTTTGCCGGAAATAATAAAATTCAATGGTTCCCTGGCTTATGTGGGGCTCCCGTGCCAGGTGCATTCCATTCGTAAGATGCAGGCTGCAGGATTTCCTGAAGTGTCAAACATAAAATACATCATCGCCCCATTTTGCGGGTTAAACCTCCACTTTTCATCTGTCATCAGCTTCCTGAGATCACATGGTGAAAAAAATTACAAGGATATTAAAGACATCCGGTTTCGCCATGGTGAGTGGCCCGGCAATATGCGTGTGGAAATGAACAATGGTAAAGTCTTTCAGCTTCCTAAGTTTCATGCCAACTACCTGATCCCCTTTCATATGATGAAAAGGTGCATGGCATGTATCGATGCATCAAATGAATTTACTGATATATCGGTGGGAGATGCCTGGGCGCCTGTTTATGAAGAGAGAGGTAAAGGTTTCTCTTTTGTAGTTGCGAGATCCCAAAAAGGGGCCGGCATCCTCGACTGTATGCTTGATGAAAACGAGATCGACCTAAAGACTATTGAGGTCGATCAAGCCGTGAAAATGCACTCTCATATGTATGACAATAAGAAGAGGGGTGCTTTTATCAGGATGAGAAGGTTAAAATATGCTCCCGATTACAACCTGCCTTTTCCTAATAACATTACATTTAAAAGAAAGGTATTTGAGACCACCCTCAACCTGGTATTTTTAACCCTCAGGACGAAACCTGCTATCCGTATCTTTGAAATGCTTCCCCAGAAGTTTGTCGGAACGGTTTTTAATAATTTTAAAGTATTCTGGAAAAAGATTACCTTCAGTGTAAAAAGAAAAGACCTGTAATATCCTTTAATCTACTTCCGGTATTTCCGGTCGAAGAGATTGTACTTAAGAATACACCAGATAGCCCGGAAACCATCCGAAGCGCCAATCTTTTTTCCCTCTTCATAAGTCCGGCCATAATATGATATCCCGACTTCATAAATCCGGATCTTCGGAAAACGGGATATCTTGGCGGTAACCTCCGGCTCAAACCCGAATCTCTTTTCCTTGAAACGGATCTTCTTAATGATATCAGAACGGAATAGCTTATAGCAGGTCTCCATATCCGACAGGTTCAGGTTGGTAAACATATTGGAGATGAAAGTCAGGAATTTATTCCCTATGGAATGCCAGAAGAACAGGATACGGTGCGGATGACTGCCCATAAACCTGGAGCCATAGACCACATCAGCAAAACCTTTGATTACAGGCTTCAGAAGATCATTGTATTCTTCAGGATCATATTCCAGGTCGGCATCCTGGATGATAATATAATCACCTGTAGCCTCTTCTATCCCGCGATGCAATGCCGCGCCTTTGCCCTGATTTACCTCCTGGTTTATGAGCCTTATTTTTATATCCTGATGTTCCCTTATATATTGCTCAACAACCAATTGAGTGTCATCTTTCGAGCAATCATTAATGATGATGATCTCTTTTTGAATACCGTTGACCAGGTCTATATCAATAACCCGGTCAAGGATTTGATGTATGGTCTTAGCTTCATTATAAGCCGGGATGAGAATGGATAATTTGTTTATACTCATAATTTATCAGTTATGGGACTGAACAGATATTTCACACTCACTTACTCGTGAAAGTACACTCTTTTCACCCTTCCGGATACTCCTGAGAGAATTTCATAAGGTATTGTATCAATAGCCTTTGCAAGGTTTTCAATCGGGCTGGGATCGCCGAAGATGATCACCTCATCTCCCTCCCGGACATCCATTCCGGTGATGTCGATCATGCACATATCCATACAGACATTTCCCACAATGGGAACATGTTTCCCTTTTATATAAAGCGTTCCCTTTCCATTGCTCAATCTCCTGCTCAGGCCGTCTGCATAGCCAATCGGAACCACTGCCATCTTCATATCATTTTTCGCTTTGAAACTCCGGCTATAACCAATTGTATCATTTGCCTGTATATGTTTTATTTGCGAGACAGTGGATTTCAAAGTGCTCACATTCTGAAGTTTTCCCTGGTCCACTGGGGTTCCGGCAACACCGTACAGGCTAATCCCCAACCTTACCATATCGAATTGGGCCTCCGGATATCTCGTGATCCCGGCGGAGTTCAAAATATGCTTCAATACCGGGTGATCAATTCCCGCAATGATCTTCCGGCTCATCGTCTCAAACTTACTGATCTGCCCGGAAGTGAACTCATCCAGGGAAGGATCTTCACTGGCTGCGAGGTGTGAAAAGACCGACTGTGTATATATGAGCATGTTATCCATGACCCTCCGTACCAGTTCATCAAGATCTTCTTCACAAAATCCCAGGCGGTGCATGCCGGTATCAAGCTTGATATGAATCTTCACAGGTTTATTTCGCGGTAAAAGGTTCTTCTTAATGGATCTTCCAAGCAGTCCCAGTATCCTGAAATTATAAATTTCAGGTTCCAGGTTATGTTTTAAAATGGTGTCAAAGCTTTGTTCATCAGGGTTCATGACCATGATCGGGAGCTGGATACCGGCCATTCTCAACTCCACCCCTTCATCGGCATAGGCCACCGCGAGGTAATCTGCCCTGTGAAACTGTAATGCATTGGCTATCTCAAAACTGCCACTACCGTATGAAAAAGCCTTCACCATGGCCATGATCTTTGTTTCCGGACGCAGTATCGAACGAAAATAATTCAGGTTATGGATGAGGGCATTCAGGTTGATCTCCAGGACTGTTTCATGGGTTTTTTGTTGCAGGGCTTTGCTGATCTGTTCAAACTCAAAAACCCTGGCTCCCTTCAGTAAGATCACTTCGTTACTGAAATGAGAAAACGAAAATTTCCTTAAAAATTCTTCTGTCGACTGGTATAGTTCTTTCTTTAGTTCGAATTTCGCAGCCTGGCGGCTGATGGCAGGGCCGATACCAATCAGTCTGTGAATATTTTTCTTATGGATGATATCTGCAATAGTAGTGTAAAGTTCATCCTCATTTCTCCCGCTCTGCAAAATATCCGACAGTATTATGGATTTGTTTTTCTGGCCGGCCTGCTGGTTCAGGAAGTCGATGGCTATGCTCAGGGAATTGATGTCGGAATTATAACTATCGTTGATGATCGTACAATGGTTGATACCTCCTTTCAGCTCAAGTCGCATGGCAATGGGTGACAGCGTTTCAAATCCCGGGGCGATCTTTTCATTGTCATACCCCAGATGAAGCATCAGCGCCCAGCAGTGTATGGCATTCTCAACCGAGGCATCATCAATGAACGGTATGGTTATGGAAATATCCTTGTCCATGAAACGTGCCCTGATAACAGAAGTTTTGTTATCATCAACAGATGTATCCTGAATGAAAAGGTCTGCATCCTGCTGTTCCCTGCTCCAGGTAAAAGACCCGATGCTTTTCAGTATCTCCGAGCGGATGATCACCTCCCGGATACGGGGATGATCCAGACAGAAAATAAGTGTATCGACCCGGGTGAATAATTTAAGCTTCTCCCCGACCTTTTGGTTGGTGCTTATAAAATTTTCATCATGGGCTTGTCCTATATTGGTAAATATGCCAATGTTTGGCTTAATGATGGCCTGCAACTTATCCATTTCATTTTGCTCGGATATCCCGGCTTCAAAAATGGCCAGTTCATTTTTCTTGTCAAGTTGCCATACAGACAGGGGCACACCGATTTGTGAATTATAGCTTTTGGGACTCCTGATTACCTTTTTCTGTTTGCCGAGGAGCTGGTAAAGCCACTCTTTTACGATGGTTTTTCCGTTGCTGCCGGTAATTCCGATCACCGGGATGTCGAATTTCTCACGATGTGCCCTGGCCAGCATCTGCAAGGCATTCAAGGTGTTTTTTACAAGGATAAAATTTGTATTTTTATACTTTTCAGAATTTTCAGGTACAGAAGATATAATGAAATTCCGGATACCTTTTTCATAAAGTTCCTGAATGTACCTGTGGCCATCATTTCTCTTGCTCACTAAAGCAAAGAACACACAGCTATCGGGCGTAATAAGTTTCCGGCTGTCGATCAGGATATCTTTGACCAGGGAATCTTTTAATTCATCTGAAACCGGTTCTCCTTTTACTATTTCCGCAATTTCGGATATGTGGTAGGAAATATGTTGCATTTATTTCTGTTCGGGCTGGTCAGGGTTAGGTTCATCAACTGCTTTTTCTGCTTTTTCTGCTTTTTCTTTAGCATTTTGACTGTTATCAAACTCTTTCAGGAAATTGGGAAGGGGATTGGCAGTCAATTCTTCATACATTTTCCGGTTTTTAAATATTGTTTCAGCGAGATAGATCGCTTCCCTGAATGATGCAGGCGAAGCTACATTCTTACCGGCAATATTAAAGGCAGTTCCATGGGCAGGTGAAGTTCTGACTATCGAAAGGCCTGCGGTAAAATTCACGCCCCTGTCAAAAGCCATGGCTTTGAAAGGGATCAATCCCTGATCGTGATACATAGCCAGTATGCCATCGAACTTATGAAAAGATTCACCGGCAAAGAACCCATCGGCAGGATAGGGGCCATAGATCAACATTCCCATATCCCTGGCTTTTTCAATGGCAGGTATAATGATCTCATCTTCCTCAGAACCAAGCAAACCACCGTCGCCTGCATGCGGGTTCAGACCGAGTACTGCTATCTTCGGTTTCGGGATGGCAAAGTCCTTTTCCAGAGAGTCATTCATGATTCTGATCTTTCCCTGGATCAGGTCGGTATTTAGTTTTTCCGGGACGTCTTTCAACGGGATATGTCCGGTAACTACACCAATCCTGAACTCATCACATACCATCAGCATGAGGTGGTCTTCTATACCGAAATGCCTGGCAAAATATTCAGAGTGACCCGGGAAACTGAATTTTTCTGATTGTATATTCTGTTTATTTATAGGTGCCGTAACGATGACATCTATAAGGTTGCTCTTTATGTCCCTGACTGCATATTCAAGTGCCGCATATGCCAATTCACCAGCTATTTCTGTGGTTTTACCAAGGTCGATCTTAACTTCATTATAATAACAATTTACGATATTCGCCCGTTTTGGATTGGCCAGACCTGCGTTTCTGACAAGGTTGAAATTAAACTCTCCGGCCTTCAATGTCTTCCGGTGATAGGACGCCACCTTTGATACCCCATAAATGATGGGTGTGAACTGTTCCAGCATCCTGTGATCCAGAAAAGTTTTTATAATGACCTCATAACCAATCCCGTTCAGGTCCCCGTGAGTGATACCAACCCTGATCTTATGCTCTTTTGGAGAATTATCTCCTGATTTAATCATACCAAATTCATTTAGAGGCAAAGATAATAGAAAAAGGCACAGAGGCAGTAGGCAGGTTAATAAAGATGGTTCTTCACAGAAATACGTAATTTTATTAGTTGATTAAATTTTTAAGCGTGTTGTAATACACCTCATCCCCCTGCCCCCTTCTCCTCCAGGAGAAGGGGTATGCCGCTGATTGTAAACAATTTAACAAGACATTTAACTATGGCTTTTCTCGGTAAAACATTTGATCACTCGTTGCAATTAGGGGCGGATGAAGTTATACAAACAATCATCAGATTTGTACAAAATGATCTCCATTCCTAAACTTCAACCCCTGCCCCTATCCCCACACCCATCCCCCTTCTCCTGGAGGAGAAGGGGTTAGGGGTTGAGGTGTTTTCAAAAGAAGGAGTCAGGGGATGAGATTGAAATGAAAATAAGAAAGCAACTTTACCGTTATCTGATTAGCAGGAAAAATCACAAATATTCATAATTTTGTAAAAAAACGCATAAGATGTTAAGGCTGGTATTATTAAGGCACGGAGAAAGTGTATGGAACAAGTCAAATCGCTTCACAGGCTGGGGTGATGTTAGCTTATCCGAAAAAGGTATTGCTGAAGCCAAAGAAGCAGGTAAAACCTTGAAAGAAAAGGGATTTCATTTTAAAAGGGTTTTTACTTCATTACAAACTAGAACAATCAAATCTGCATGGATTTTATTGGAAGAAATGGATCAAATGTGGATACCTGTAATTAAATCATGGCGGTTAAATGAAAAACATTATGGAACTCTACAAGGAATGGAAAAGAGAGAAATGGCCGAGAAATTTGGTTATGAGCAAGTTTTACTATGGCGAAGAAGTTATTCAATAGCTCCGCCCAAACTTGAAGAAAACGATATTCGTCATCCTAAAAATGATCCGCGATATTCAAATTTAAAACCACATGAGATTCCTTTATCTGAGTCATTAAAAGATACATTTTACAGAATCATTCCATTTTGGAAAAGTCAAATTTTAAGATCGCTGGTTAAGAATGAAGAGATTATTGTTATTGCGTAAGGTAATAGTTTGCGAGCTATCGTAAAACACTTAAAAAATATGGATGAGGATGAAATCCTTAAGTTTAATATTCCTACAGGAATACCTTATGTTTTTTGAATTTACGGATAAAATGAAATTGCTTAAAGATTATTTCCTTGGTGGTCCGGAGTTAATTAAAAAATTATTGTACTAATACTTTACCTGTCATTTCTTGCGGAATTTCCATCTCCATCAGCGTAAGGATGGTTGGTGCAACATCGGCAAGGATGCCGTTGTCGATTTTTTTATATCTATCCGAAACAAGAATACAGGGGACAGGGTTCAGAGAGTGTTCAGTATTAGGCGTACCATCAGGATTAACTGCGTTATCAGCGTTACCATGGTCGGCAATTATTAATACTTCATAACCGTTTGATTTAGCAGTTTCAACCACCTCATGAACACATTGGTCAACCGCTTCAACCGCTTTTAAAATTGCATCATAAACACCGGTATGCCCTACCATATCACCATTGGCAAAGTTCAGACAAACAAAATCGGCTTCTTGTTTATTTAGTTCATCTACAATGGCATCCTTTACCAGGTAGGCACTCATTTCGGGTTGTAAATCGTAAGTGGCTACTTTAGGTGATGGTATCAGTATTCTTTTTTCATTCTCAAACTTTTCTTTCCTGCCACCTGAAAAGAAAAAGGTAACATGGGCAGCTTTTTCGGTTTCTGCAATTCTGATTTGTTTTTTACCTGCTTTTGCAATGACCTCTCCAAGTGTATTTTCAACATTGTCGTTTCTATAGAAAACATTGATCCCCCTGAAAGAGTCATCATAGTTGGTCATGGTATAATATTTTAAATCCAGGGTGTGCATTCCATATTCATGAAAGTTTTGCTGTGTGAGAGCCTCGGTGATCTGTCGCAAGCGATCCGTTCTGAAATTAAAACAAATGACAACATCACCCTCTTTAATTGTTCCAATGGGTTGGTTTATATCATCAACAATTACAACAGGTTTAATGAACTCATCCGTAACACCTTCATCGTACGATTCCTGAATGGATTGTAAAATATCCTTTGACTTTTTGCCTTTCCCACATACCATTAGGTCGTAACCTTCTTTAATCCGTTCCCAGCGTTTATCACGATCCATGGTGTAATACCGGCCCGTTAACGACGCTATTTGTCCATTGGACTTTTTTAAATGGTCAAGGAGGTTTTTCACATAACCTTTGCCGCTTTTCGGATCGGTATCACGACCATCCGTCAGGGCATGGATATATACATTTTCCAAACCGTAATCCAAGGTTAAATCGCATAGTTTATACAAATGGGTATCCATGGAATGTACCCCGCCATTTGAAACAAGACCGATAAAATGGACACTTTTCCCGTTGTCTCTTGCATAAGTAAAAGCATTAATTAGTTGCTGATTTTTCGATATCGTGTTATCTTTAATTGCCATGTTTATCTTTACCAAATCCTGGTTAATAATTCTTCCAGCTCCAATATTCATGTGCCCTACTTCCGAGTTACCCATTTGCCCGTCAGGTAATCCAACATTTTCACCACTCGTTAGTAATTGCGAATTCGGGTAATTGTTTAATAATTTATTCATATAAGGGGTATTCCCATTATAGATTACATCTGCCCTGGATTTATCTCCAATCCCCCAACCGTCGAGGATCATAAGAAGTGCCTTCTTTCTGTTTTCCATTATCTTTAAATCTGTTCAAAATTCACTTATGGAAACAAAATTAGAAGAATTAAGTTTTTAATTCTAATAAATATAGAAAAAACAATAATTTTGCAACGAGAAAAAGTATGAAAAAACACTGGGTAATTCCTGACATCCACGGATGCTCTCAAACATTAATTGCACTTGTTGCAGAGCAAATAAAACCGTCGAAGCACGACTGGCTTTATTTCTTAGGCGATTACATCGACCGGGGGCCTGATTCGAAAGGTGTTATCGATTATATCATGTACCTGCAGCAGGAAGAATATAATATAAGATTGCTGAAAGGGAACCATGAAGACTATCTGCTGCGGATCCTTGAAAATAAAAAACCGAAGAATTTTTTCGGCATTCCTTTGCGGAATAAAATGAAATCCGAATGGTTCAAATTCGGAGGAAGAGAAACGCTGGCCAGTTTCAATGTCAGCCACGTAAGTGAAATCCCTCACAACTATATCTACTGGTTGAAAAAGCTTGAATATTATATCGAGATGGACTCTTATTACCTGGTCCATGCCGGTTTTAACTTCAACATTGAGGATCCCTTCAAGGATTTGCACAGTATGCTTTGGATCAAAGAATTCAGGGTAAATGCTGAAAAAGCAAACAACAAAAAGATCGTTCACGGACACGTTCCGGTCAGCCTGGAATTCATAGACCTGGTAAACAAAACCCCTTCCTTCGATTTTATAGCCCTCGACAATGGGGTTTATATGAACAACAAAGAAAATTTCGGCAACCTGGTGGCGCTGGAATTAAACTCCAGGGAACTGCGCATACAGAATAATCTTGATCTTTAAAGGCTGATTTTTTTCTATTTTTTTGCGGATATGTATAAGTAATAAAGCTGGGCTCAAACCGACGGGTTAACCCGTCGGTTAAATGTGCATAACGATAATCATACAACCAATATCTTACATCTTGATTATCTTCCCGGAAACCACTTGTCCTCCGGCACGCAGGTGATAGAAGTAAATTCCGTCTGCAACTTTATGTCCTGACTCATTGGTACCATTCCACTTTACCTCATAATTACCGGCATCCCGTTCCATGTCTGATAAAGTTATTACCTTCTGGCCGTTTATATTAAAGATCTCGATAACTGTCCTTGAACGCTCCTGAAGCTGAAAGTGAATGCTTGTAACAGCAGAAAATGGATTCGGATAACTAACAGTTAATATCTCTGCCGTAACAGCTTCATCAACATCTGTCCAGACGCCTTCTATCCCAAAGAAATCCAGGATGGCGATCATATAATCATCTTTTGTGTAGTCAAAATCATCAAGGCCGCCAAATTCAAATGATGAACCAATGGTTTTGTATTCCCCTTCATCATAAGACACTACACAACCGTATTCCGGGTTCATGTTTTTGAACATCAGTGATGCGTTGCCTTCTGGTTCAATATGATCTATGTAGCTGTTATCTCCGGAATAAGTAAATGTCATATCTTCCACTATTGAACCCGCCTCGCCCAAAATCGAACTGAGGTCATCAGCCCCATCAGCTAAGGCATTGATGCTGAACATGGGGTGCACCGGAGTAGGTGTATACTGCTGGTCATAATACCAGGTATCCCCGCCTTCCATATAAAGATTGCCGCCGTTGTTAAGGTAGTCAGCCAGTTTTTGTCCTTCTGCCCCCGTGAGTATATGATTATCGGAATATATCCCCAGACAAACAAAGACCGATGTAAACAGGTCAAGGTTTTCCGGGAAAGCATCATAGTTTTCAGACCCGACAGACAGGTTCTCAAGACAAGTCAGGATAGACGGGGCTGAATTGTTATTACCATCAAGATCCACAACCAACACAGGTATTTGTCCAACCACGGCTGAGAATTCACCCTGGGTGCCGATGTTCAGATCAGCCGTAATATCGATCATAAACTCTGTCAGGTGACCGGCCGGGGTGGCTTCATCCACCGTAATATTATAGGCCTGTGAGGTGGTATCACCACCCATTAGGTTTCCCATATTCTGAGATGCAGTATTAATAGTGATAAAACTGCTTGTAGTGGATAGGCCTCCGGTTACATTATATGCCTCTGATGATCCTGTGTTGCAAACATCGATGATCAGATCTGCTGTCTCTCCCGGATCAAGCCTTCCATTGCCATTTCCTGATGAAGAATCGTCAATCTCAAAGGATACATATTCGAGTACCGGGGCTTGTGCCTGGATAACAAAGCCGGAAGACCAGATATCATCACCCGACCCGGTGGCATCCAGCGTAAAGAATACACTGTGATTATCCGGAATACTGTCGGCAGCTTCAATTTCAAAAGCATCCTGAACCGTTACGCTGCTGTTTGCCGGGATAAGGCCGAAATCTGCCGTACTGTCGATAACCGTTACATACAGGTCTGCTGATGAGATCACGGCCGTGACATCTATTGCATCATCATTGCCGACATTGGTCAGGGTTACCGTAAGGAAAACCGTTTCACCATAGTCCAGCAAGCCGTTATTATTGCCATTCATATCATTGATCTCGAGCGTATCAAAAAGCACGTAAGGCCCATCCGGAGGAACCACTATCACATCTTCATAAATGGTTTCAGTGTTGAATGCCGTCACCACCAATAAAGCCGTGCCCTGGTCCAGTGTCTGGTTGATAGTTACTGATCCTGAAATATCGGTAACACCACTGAACATCATTCCATCCTGGCTAAGCGCCACCATGGCGCCTTCAACGGGACCGTTTGCAGTGGTCACTGTTGTAGTAAACGGAATGCCAGCCATCACAAGGTTGCTGGTAAGTGTGAGCGCTTCCGGTGCAGCAGTCCGGACCTGCAGCGACGGATCTCCAAAAAGGTTCCAGGTCTTGGCTGTCTCCCAGTCAGAGTTTGTCCCCGATTCCGTGGTCATCATTGTCAATCCATTGAAGATGGCAGCTCCCAGGGTGGTTCTTCCCTCGGTGCTACTGATCCCGTTTTGTGTGCTATGTGCAGCATAATCATATCCGCCGATGATCATATCCATAAAGTAATCCTGTCCGCGCATAGGAGGATCCCATGGCTGGCCTATTGATGCTCCCATCATGGCCACAGCACCCCCGTTGCTTTGCCTGAGCCAGGACTCCGAGAAACAGGTGCCGGTATGGAAATCCCCATTATTGCAAGCCACCGAAACGATCCATGGCAGCATAGCACCATTGGTAAGAGATGCCACATTGGAATTGCTGAAACCCGATGTACCCCAACTCTGGGGCGATCCATGCCCGGTGTAATTGATGACACTCGTGCCGTTATTTACGGCTGCAAATACATCGGGAGTGCTAGCACCGGGATCATAGATCGGATTATAAGTATCGAATGAAAACGGATCCAGTTTATTACTGAATATCGTATCATTGTGTGCATAGTCTATTTCATTGTCGTCACCGGGACCCTGGTTTGAAGCTATGCCTGTAGCAGTTGCATACCAGGCAGCGCCGGCCTGCGGGTTCTTTTCATAATTGATGAACTTGTCCACCTGAACAGTAACATCTGCCGGTGATTCTGCAGATATCCTGCCGACACATATATCCGCGTAGTCATCGCCTCCGACAACGCATCCAACCTGCGGGTCCATAGGAGATGAGCCTAAAGTATTACACTTAATGTCGTTCCAGTCGCCTACCAACTGCACATACAAAAGGTCATTATTGTTATCATAAGCCGTCTGCACCATGCTGTTCACAATAGTGCCGGGAGCGACCACCTCCAGCTGTATATTGTAACCCTTTTCCGTTTTCCAGTCAATATAGGGTTGAATGGCCGCTTCATCACGCGCAGTGGTGACCACCAGGATGTCTCCGTATTGTCCTACCGTCAGATCATACCTCGAACCGTCAATACCATAATTGATAAAAATCGAACGGTAAATAGCATCCATCTCCCGCAAAACAGTATTAACCTCATAAGGCATTGGATTAACAGGGGTGGTATTGTTCTCGATCAGTTCTACCTTTATTGTTTTATAAACCCTCAATATCTGATCCTTTGCATTATACTGAAACGGGTAAACATAAACATTTGTTCCCCGGATATCTTTCAGGATGAAAGGGGCCGTTTGCTCTACAATATTTGCAGGGTACCATTTATCAGTGATGGAATTAGGATCGATCACATAAGGTACGGTTGCCGGGTCTGTATCACGGTAGATCACGCCCCTTGAAGGAACACACGGGTTCTCCAGCACGAAATCTTCATATTCTCCGGGAGTGATAACGATATTCACATTTTTAACCGGATCGATCATCACCGATGCATGCACAAAAGGCAGCTCGGCATAGCCCTTTAATTTAGTGGTAACACCACTCTCGAAAAGTATCTTTGTAAAAGTAAGTGCGTCAAGGGTGGTTTTTTTCAATTGAAAATCTCCGATCTCAAAAGTCAGCTCATAAACACCTTCACGTGGTTCATTGTACTGTACATCACACCCGGGATCTGCGAAGATCACCCTCAAAAAGAAAACAAATACAATAGTTAAAAACAGTTTTTTCATAGCTCAAAGAATATTTATTTAAATAATTTATTTTGAGATGATCAGCTTCTCAGCCATCTTCTGATCACCAGCAGTAAATATACAGTAATAAATGCCATTATTCAGTTCCGGTATCTCCAGTTGGATTTCATGCATACCTGCCTGCCATTCCTGCATATTCACAACTTGTTTTACCTGCCGGCCCATGAGGTCAAGGATGGTTAGGGATACAATGCATGTTTCAGGTAAGCGTGCCACAAAATTGATCTTGTTTTTGGCCGGGTTAGGGTAGACCCGGAGGGCCAGGCCGGTTAATTTATTCTGCTCTGCAACAGAAACAGGGTCAGCTATTGCCGGGAAAACAATGTAATCTATCCAGGCACAATCTTCCCCGTTGCTTACAGAATAATCCTTGCTATAAAGCCATGTAAATGTATGATCGCCGGCAGTTACCGGGTAAGCATTCCGGCTCCATCCAAGCTCCCCATCCCAGCGTTCCTGCTCAACACCATCGATAAAGAAAGCGAGGTAATCATAATTCATGTTCGGAGGGTCAGGTTCGCATGATACTTTTTTAAAGAAGCTGATGCTGTCGTCGGCCAGGACAGTCAGATCGATATATATTTCAGATGTTTGCTCGTCTGTGATGGCTCCTGATCTTGCCGCGCAATTGCCTTCATAAGCCTCGTTGTCAACGATCTGCCAGGGTAGCTCTCCACCAAATAGCCAGTTGAAAGCAGTAAAGTCGCCGGTCTCAAAATCTTCCACGATAAGACCTACAACGGGTGCAAAATCTTTCTCAACATAATAGGGGCCTGAAGTCAGGGTAAAATTCAGTTCGATCACCGTGCCGATCTCCACGTCTTCACCAACGGTAACGTTGAATATAGCCTGATCGGCAGTAAGCATTTCAAGCGTATCATATTCTACAGTTGAATTATGGATGGTTATATCAGTACTGCCGGTGTATAAGTTAGCAACGACATTGAAAGCATCGCTATGGCCGTTGTTGATAACTCCGATAATAATATCGACATTTTCTCCGGGATCCATCCTGCCATTGTTATTTCCACTCTGGGAATCATCAATGGCAAGACTGCCAGCGAGAAGCAGGGGTGCATTCAGAATGACAGTAAAATCAGAACTCCATGTTTCCCGTGTATCATCTTCAATATCAAGGGTAAAATAAACAATGTGTTGATCCGGTATTGAGTCATCTACCGTAAAAAGGTAGGCATCTGTCTGAAGCGATGAGTCCTGGGCCAGGATAGTACCCCATTCCTGGTAATCATCCGAAATGATGATAAACTCATCTTCAGCGCTCAGGGTAGCCCTCACGTTGGGAGCATCAGAGTTGCCCCAGTTCTTAAGTTCCACGTCTAATAAAATATCTTCTCCATAATCTGCCAGGCCATTATTGTTGCCTGCGTCATCGTTGATCATAAAATCGTTAAGCATTATATAAGGCCCTTCCGGGTTGGCTACCAATATGGTTCCCGTAAACGGCTGAAAATTCTGGCACGTAGCTACAATGTCGGCAGTACCGGGTTGGGATATAGGTTGCAGGCTTAGCTGTGCCACACCATCGGCGCCTGCCAGGCCGGTTCCATAACAAATCCCGTCCATGGAAAGAGCAACGTATGCATAAGGCTCTGTAGTGACCGTAAGGCTTGAGCTGCCAAGTGGCAGTAAAGGATCATAAGTGGCCGTTAAGGCCGGGGGTTCCGAGAAATAGATCATGAGGCTCGGATCACCCATAAGGCAATAGGCTTCCCAGTAATACTCCGCTGAACTGGGGTCTCCTTCCGTTACGGCAAGATTTCCGGCATATATCATCTGCATCTGGGTAGTACACCAGCTCTCAAAGGGTTCTCCATGAGAATGAAAGGCACGGTCGTAGGCCCCCAAAGTAGTTTCTTCGTACGGCGGAGGTGTGCCGGAGATCTGGCCTACGCCGACACCCCAGTAATAATCCGGATCCCAGAATGTGCTGTTGGAAGCCCCGATATATCCAACGGCTCCTTTCCCTTCTGCCCTTAACAATGCTTCGGCGAAACATTCGTTTTGCTGGAATTCACTCGATGAGCAACAGTTCCCAACGAGAAGGCCATATTTATCCTGGTTTTGTAGTTGAGGAATATGGCCTGTATTAAATGAAGGATTACCCCATCCGGTAGGGTTACAATGGGCCGTGTAATTCCCAAAAGTCACCCCATTGCTGATATCCTGCCGGATGTTGGCTG